>NZ_KI911558.1:401489-701489 GCF_000515235.1 Synechococcus sp. CC9616
GCCGCCGTCAGTGCCATCAACATGAATCAGAGCATCAGCATCAAGGGTTTTGAGCTTGCTGGGTTTCTTGGCTGAAAACTCCAGCACCTCCTCACCATGGTCGTGGTCGTGACCGTGATGGTCGTGGTCGTACTCTTTTGCCATGACGAAGGATAGTCGTGCTGAGTTTATACTAAAAATTAGAAGTATTTATAGCCGAAACATATCTGGCGCTAGCATTACATACCTCCAGTGATCCAATTGCCAATTACGACTGCCAGTAACGTTGTGTCAAGCGGAAAAAATTCGCGAGACCTATGAAATTCTGGTGATAACGCGCAAAGCGGGAATCTGCTTAATCACACAACGGAGATTTAATTTTATTCTGATGTTCAAGAGTAATGGCTTTCAGAAATGCCGATGTCCATCAAAAGCTGGTTGTTATTCTACCCTTAATGCGCTTACTTTATGAGAAGTTTAATTGCCGAGGTGACTATATGTAATCATTGTTAAATAACCATTTCAAGGCAAGCATCCCTCAAAAGGTTTGATTTTTTGGCGGGTTATTTATATATTTGAGTAAATCCAATGGTTTAATATTCTAGATTGGAAGTAGATCAAGATGATCTCCCTCTTGAAGTCCCATTTTTTCGATTGTCCCTTCGCGAAACTCCAGCCAATGATCTACCTTTTCAGAAGATTGGTAGGACTGGCATAGATCTGAATCAGTTTCTAAACAAATTGGCGTTTTTTCAAATAGGTCGATAATTGTTCCCTTCTTCAAGAAGACGATATCCAATGGTGCCAAACAATTATACATATATACAGATGCCTTATCGACTTTTTTGAGGGGAAACATCATCCCTCTTTTGTTGGGTAGTGATTCTCTTTGCATCATACCAAGTGATCGCTGGAATGGAGTCGTAGCCGACTCAAGCTTGATTTTTTTACCGTTCTCAAAAACAACTTTAAAAGTGGGCTTTAATCTCTGTTGTGAATGTAGGGAAACCTCGCTTGGGCTAACTGTTTCAATTGTCGTGTGGATATTCCGCTGCACTGTTGTTAATAACGTTCCTCCATTGTAAGGAAATCTGATGATATCATCATGTGTTGCGTGAACAATCTGATCACCTTCATTCGGATTGAAATCAGCAATAACATCATTCCCTTTGCTGATAATAAAATAATCGGCCCCTGCTCCCCCCGTTAAAGTATCGTCACCATCTTTTCCATCTAAAATGTCACTTCCGTGGCCACCCAGCAGCTTGTTGTTATTTTTGCTGCCGATCAAATAATCAGGAGAATTGCTTCCTCTGAGTGTCGTTTTTTGCCCCGACTTAACACGCGTGCGCTTGGACTGCCAAGAAGCTTTTGCCATGAAAATATCAGTATTAACTAATTCTAGCCCATCAAGATGAACATAGGCGGTTCGCAAGCATTCGACATTCTTCTATGGCTACAAGCCAACGACCTTTGCTTGTCACAAATCCCTGCTACAACGAATCGGTCACGATCTGCTGCAACGACCTAGATTGTTTTGGGGTCTTCACTTCGATTAGCTATGTCGGATGGATATTATTGCGGTTACAAAGTTTTTTAGCCCAGTGAACTTTGAACGTGTTCTCCAAAGGACAGAAAAAAAAGGTATGTACCCTATCTTTAATTGCAACTATCCTTCGACGGGCGGTGGTGAGATCAGTTTCAAGTATCCAGCGGAGCAATAAGCTGCAAGACGCCCACTAATTGATCTTGTTCGACTATGACGCGCAACGCCAACCTGCGCTTGAAGAAACCGATGCAGTTTTGCTGCTTCATTACCTCAGTGGTGAACAAGGACTCACTAGTAGTTAAACTCTATTGAAAATAATCAAATTTACCCTCTGATTCTAAAGAATTAATCCGCCATAGAGTTTTCGTCATATCACGCACCTTCGTCGTTTGAATTATCCCTGTCATTTTTTGTTTATTATGTTTCCTCTAAATATTGATCTTTTCTGTCCGTCATAATCTCATTGATGGTTGCTATCTTGCCCTTAATGACTCTGTCTTTGGTGTCATCTCAAGCGAATAAATGATTTTCTTGGTTGTGAATCGTACCTTAATTATGATTCCTTTTGAGCGTGGTGTTCAGGCTACCAACCTTCTTCTTGCTCCGACCTTTTGTTTTGCCACGGGTATGACGATTTCTCTTATCTTTCATTCTTTCGGCAGCCACGTAATTTGCAGATTTTGAGCTTGCCCAACAGCAGCAGCAACGCAATTTTCCATTGATGTCGGTTCTTTGCGATGAACCTGTCAAATGAACAATGATTCTTAGATTGTTTCTTCAGTTTTTCCATTTGCAGCTTTGACACTGGTATTGTTACTGTATTGATCTCAATCTTTGTTGTCTGTTTACTTCAATGATTCTCTAAGTTAATTCCGTTGGTTTATTAGTCTATGGACATATTTTTATACAGTGGTATCCAATCGTTGCTTGCTTACTGAATCCCTGTGACTGCATCCCTTTATGCTATTTTTGCTGGCATAGGCTAATTCCCGTTTCTAATTTAGCTTATTATTTCTCTGCTATCCGCTTCTCAAGGAGTTGGAAGGCTCTAGACTTTGTTGGCAGCCTTGCCATGAAATACTTGCATTAGTGCGAGAATCACTAGCTCGCTTGGTTTCAAGATAATTCTCTAATCTCTGTCTTGTTGAGTCACGATAATCACCATGTTCGTCAATGTTGTCCAATTACTAATGCGTTTGGTTTCAGCCCTTGGATCAAACTTGATCAAAATACTGGAAGTAATTCTCCAATTCAATCCAACTATCGCAAACTGGCTTGAATTTTTGGGTCATCAAACGATGTAGACGTTGATTTGTGGGATGAGAGATGAAGCAACCTGCTTTTACTGGTGAACCAGTTTGATGGATGTTGGATGATTCGTCATAGTGTTTAAAATGCGCTGACCGCATTACATCACAAAGAAGCGCTAAAGGTGCGCCCGTTGATTCCCAGCCAGGGTCAACCCATAGTTTTCCGTAGCGCAGCATATCCTGTGATATGTAGTGGCATATTAACCATCCAACAATTTGCCCATTTGATTTTAGAACTCTGCTGTATTTTATAGACGGTTTCCAATTGATAGAATCGTCTGCTGGATTCCATGGTATACCGTAATCGTTCTGCTCAGAATATTTAATTCGTTCTTCCCATTGATCAAATTCGTTCATGCTGTAAGGTTCGATTGTCCATTTCACTGGCTGAAGCATTCGTTCTGTAGATCTTTCCAGTCTTTTTAACAGAGGGCCTACTTTCTTGAGGTTTGAAAGCGTAACAACAATTTTCCCGGGGTACTTCATCCAATGACCTGTATTTCCGGTTAGCAAACGAATGAATTGACTATACGAACCTGAATTTGGACACCCAATATGAAAACCATCCCATGACATGGTTTTGCTGAAATTGGTTATATGTTTCAAAAAAATCAAACCAATTTCATATTTATTGTATTCACCGCTAATGGAGATGCATAAAATACTAAGAAGAGTTCTTTTTTTTCCTTCAGGGCTGCAGGATGTGATTATTTTTGCAAGTAGTACACCGCCATCGCTCGAAGTCCTTTGGTTACCTTTTCTTTGAAGATTGAGAGACCAGCCGATCACATCCCCTTCGGTGTATGTCGGCCCTGGGGCAAGTTTGTCCAGATAATTGCGAAGTAGCGGTGATAGAAGGCCTGCACACTGGTGGGCCGTCTTGGAATGAATCATCTCAATATTTGTTGAATGCTTACTCATTTCTGGTTCATCTGTTGTTCGTGAATGTTATCAAGATCAGTCTTGTACAACAACATCAGGTTGGGCGAGACTGCCAGAAGCTTCGACGGGTATGCGGTTGAAATAATTATATGGTTCTGAAATGAATTTGACCGCTGACGGTGAAACAGACTTCTTCATTTTTGAGGCCATCGGCGTAGTCTAGCAAGCAAATAATTGATTGGATTCGAATTGTGTATCATTTTTTGATGCTATAACATTGCAAATTGTCGGTTCCGTTGCCCAGACAGCAATCTTTTTCCCGCTCATGCCGCCAATCATTAAATTACCCAAGTATTCTGGCCTATAGGCTGATGCATTGATCATTTGTTTCCGGCATTGCTTGCCTTTATCAGAAAACGTCTGAAGGTGAGGTTGATGCGTGATGTTGAAATTTTTCGACGGGTCGGTACGCCATGCATCCAGGCCTGCTGACACCCTGGATGCATGATCAGAAGATCACCATCGTTCAAATGCAACGTGTGTTTTTCTTTTGCTTCTTGTTTGAGGCGTAGGCAAAAATCCCTGCTGGCGCCAAGTGAAAGTGAGGCGATCGGTTCCGCCTGGTTGATCTCGGGCTCGTCGTCGGCATGCCAACCCATGCGGTCGTCACCGCTGCGATACAGGTTGAGAAGGCATCCGTTGAACCTGGTCCCGCTGGCTGCGCTCACCTTCAACAGCAGAGGGATGAACCACTCTGGCCAACCCGTGCCCTGATGCACCGTGCCGCTGTAGCGGTAACTCAGTCCATCGGCCGCCAGGAACGCTGTCATTCGCGGGACTGGGTGTCGTCGCCCGTACAGCGTCACGATCGGTTGCTGCCAGTCGATCTGTTCCATCAATCGGATCCGCCACCATCTGGCTTCATCGGCTGGCAACCACGACATCTGAAGGGTCCATGGTTGCCCCCCTGATTGAGCAGACTGTGTCACGACGCAATTGATCTGCTGTGACGTCCACTCTCGTGATTCTTGGGGCGAGCCTTATGGATGCCGGCAATATTGCTGGTCTGGCCCCCGTGATCGGACGCGAGCCTTTTGTTGACTCGATCTATGACAAAGGGGGAAACGTTCGCGCCTCCGACGGCTCTGTGCTGGGTGAGCATTTCGTGCGGCGTATGGGTGGCGACCCGATGAATCGTCAGCTGTTTGATGTGCTCTCGATTGAGCCTGCGCAATCCGTCGATGTTCACAACTACGCCCATGGTGGAGCTCAGTCTGATGGAGAACCCAGTCAGTCGTTGTTTGGTCTCCGCGTGGGGATTGGTTTGGCCGATCAAGTTCAGTCCATGCAACAACGTGCTGACTTCTATCAATCGCATTCTGATGTGGATGTTTTGATTTCCTCCGGCGGCAATGATCTTCTCAACACCCTTGGTGACCTGAAACCTTTTGAACGGGTTTTATCAACAGAGAAAAACAATGACGACAGACGTTTCATGCGTTCCATTAGTCGTCCCATCAGCCGCAACATCATCCGTGCCGTTGATGACATCACAGGTCTCGTTGATGAGATGGTTGTGATTGGTACGCTGCCAATCAGCGAGACACCGCGGGCCCGCAGACGTGCTTCAAAAGTGAAAGGCGCACGACAGGAGGATGTTCTTGAACTGCTCGACGCCATCAGTCTTGATCTTCAACGACGGCTCGGCAAAGCCTTTGATTCACGCCCTGACGTGGCCTTGCTCGATGGCCGCTCCCTTTGGACGCAGTTGGACAATCCCGTTTTTTTGGATGATGAACATCCGAACAGTCGCACAAGCAAGCGATTCGCGACCCTTGCCGTTCCACTTGCCGCTGAGCAGTTGCAGAGCTTTGGATTCGATGCATGAATCACCAACGCTCCATGACGACCAGTGAAGCGTGTGGTGGGTTGCGGTGAGAAGCCTCATAGAGTTCTGCAATGGGCGCACGAATCACAAAAGCTGAGTTTCTCAAGCGCGCGAAGCAACGCTTCGGCGATCAGTACGACTACTCCGCCATTCGCTGGCGCAGTTTCAAAAGCCCGGTGAAGATTCGATGTCGGAACCACCCAGTGCAGGTGATCTCGATCACCCCTGAAAAGCACCTGCAGACCCTTGGAGGCTGTCGTCACTGTCTGCGAGAGCGTCGGATTGCTTCTCTGGAGCGCGAACTGAACCGCAAGCCTGTCGACCGTTGCCTGGTGAACGCCCCCTCGCCGTCAGGCGCTGAGACTCACGCGCTGATAACAGAACCAGAGCCACTGCTGGAACAGCAGATTCCTGTGTGATCTCCACAACGTCTGGGCCTGGTCTGGATTGAAATTCTCGGGAGGGGGCACATCACCCCGTGCCTTGTCACGCTCCATCTCCGTACGCAGGCGTCCCACGCTGTATTCGGGGTGACCGAGATGCATCAGTTGCCGCTGGTCAGGCGTTTCGAAGATGGTATATCCCACCCGCTCGCCATGGGCGAGCAAGCGCAGGCGGCCCTGACGCTGAGCGGATTCCATGGCGGCATCCTCAAGGCCGGCATGGCGGCTTTGTGGGCAGACGAAGCGGTCGTCCTGGGTGCCCATCAGTGAGTGGCCAGGCACCAGGCTGCGCAGTGGATAAATCCCAAACAGCTTGCGGTCAAAGGAAACCTTGTCCACGCCTGCCAGATAGGCGAGGGCAAACCCAGCCCAGCAAAGTCCGAGGGTGCTCGCGCAGTTGCGGCGCGCCTCCTCGATCAGTTCCACCAACTCCCGCCAGTAGCTCACCTGCTCGAAGGCGAGATGTTCCACAGGGGCACCAGTGATGATCAATCCGTCCAGTGGGCCTCTGGCCATCGCCTCTTCCCAGCTGATGTACAGCTCATCGAGGTGGCCCTGATCCCAGCTTTTGTAGGCGTGGGAATTGAGACGGATCCAGATCGGTTCGATCTGGAGCACCGACAGGCCGAGGGGGTGCAGCAGGTTGAATTCGTACTGCTTGCCCAGCGGCATGATGTTCAGGATGCCGATCCGCAGTGCGCGGATGTCCTGGCGTTCCGCCTGTTCCGGCTCAATCCAGGAGATCCGGTTGCGTTCGACCGACTCGATCTTGTGGTAACTGCGGGGAAGGATCAGCGCCATGACGGCTGGGTTGGCGTTTAGGTCAGAACAGCGAGGGCTTGCTCGAAGTCGGCTTTGATGTCGTCGATGTGCTCCAGTCCCACGGACACCCTCACCATCGTCGGCGTCACCCCTGCAGAGGCCTGTTCCTCCTCGCTGAGCTGTTGATGGGTGGTGGAGGCCGGATGGATCACAAGGGTTTTGGCATCGCCAACGTTGGCCAGATGGCTCGCCAGCTTGAGACTGTCAATGAACCGCACGGCATCGTCATAGCCACCGGTGAGGGAGAACATCAGCATGCAGCCCATGCCTCGACCGGTCAGGTACTCCTTGGCCCGGCTGTTGTATGGATCTCCAGCCAGCCCCGGGTAGCTGACATTGGCTACCTTCGGATGCCCCTGAAGCCAGCTCGCGAGGGCCATGGCGTTGTCGGTGTGACGTTCCACCCGAAGACTCAACGTCTCCAATCCCTGGAGGAGCAAAAAGCTGTTGAACGGGCTAATCGCCGGGCCCCAGTCCCGCAGACTCTCCACGCGAGCACGCAAAGCGAAGGCGACGTTGCGGTTGTCCGGAACGCCCAGCATCTTGCAGATCTCGCTGCCGAATCCGAAGGCATCCCAGTGGACGAGGCCGTGGTAAGCGGGACTCGGCTGGCTCATCAGTGGAAACTTGCCGTTGCCCCAGTCGAAGGTGCCGGCATCAACGATGACGCCACCAAGGCTGGTTCCATGACCTCCGATCCATTTCGTGGCACTTTCCACCACCACATCGGCACCATGGTCAATCGGCTTCATCAAAGCCCCGCAGGCACCCAGAGTGTTGTCCACGATCAGTGGGATGCCGCGTTCCTTCGCCAGTGATGAGAGTCCTTTGAAATCGGGAATGTTGAAACGAGGGTTGCCCATCGCCTCGACGTAGATCCCTTTTGTGTTGTCGTCGATCTTGGCGGCAAAGCTCTCCACTTCATCGCCATCGGCGAAGCGAACGTCGATGCCGAGGCGCGGGAACTGCACCTTGAACTGGTTGTAGGTTCCGCCGTAGAGAAATGATGTGGAAACAAAGTTGTCTCCAGCCTGCATGCAGTTGGTGATCGCCAGGAACTGTGCGGACTGTCCGGAGGCCGTTGCCACCGCTGCCATACCACCTTCCAGCGCCGCGACCCGTTTTTCGAAGACATCGGTCGTGGGGTTCATCAGACGGGTGTAGATGTTCCCGAATTCCTTCAGCCCGAAAAGATTGGCTCCATGTTCAGCGTCGTTGAACACATAGGAGCTTGTTTGGTAGATCGGCACCGCCCGTGCATTGGTGGCGGGATCAGGGGATTGGCCGGCGTGTAGCTGAAGAGTTTCGAAACGCAGGGACATCTGGCCGTGACGGTGTGCTTCTTTCTCTGTTCTAGACGTCGGAGAGGTTTCTAGGCCTCGGTGAGTTCCTCCTTGTCCGTCTCGGCCAGAGATGGGAACTGGCTGCGCATCACAGCCTGAATGTCCCGCAAAGCATTGCTACGGAATTCTGCTGCTGTGTCGGCATTCAGCACGGGGTAAACCTGGTCGCTCACCTCGTCACCCCGCAGGTGGCGCCACCGGCTCGATTCCTTCTCTTTCAAGGCATTGAGCGCGGCCTGAAAGTCGTAGTTGCGAGTGGATCCCAGGGCTGCCGCCTGACCGGCCAGTGTTTCGCGCACCGGCCCGAGGGCCTTTGCCTTCAGGGTGTCGGGCAGGCCGAGTACGGGTTGATAGTGATCGAGCAGCTGAAGCTCAACATTCAGCAGAATCGGCCAGGCCCCCTGCTCTCCCTCTGCGGTTTCCATCGCTGCTTCAGCGGCCTGCATGGCTTCGAGGTGGAAGACCAGCCAGCGGTAGTAGGTCTTGTCCTTGGTGGATTTCTTGGTGGAGCCCCGTCCTTTGACGATGGCTGGCAGCACGTGTTCAGCCTTGCGCAGAAACAGTCGGTCGTCCCGCTCCAGGTTCATGGCTCCCCAGCGCTGCCTGTACTCCCAGAGTTCGACGTAGCGGTTCACATCCGGCTCGCCCCAACCGAGGGCTTTCAGCTCATCACCGCGATGGGAGGTTTCCTTCGGCACCCGTTGGATCATTCACGCCAGTTCTCAGCGTAGAAGGCAGCCTTCTGGGGATCGACTTGGGGGACTCACTGCGGGGCCCTGCTGGACGGGTGCCGCCGCAGATAGTCCTGAACGCTGATCGGTGTGCGTTGGATGTATCCAACCGGGAGCCAGAGATCGCCTGTATCGGCATTGAAGTGAATCTCCCAGTGATAGAGGCCGGTGTAAGCGCTCGGGTCCTCTTCGATCAGCGAGGCGTACAGCATCACCGCCTTGCCGTAGTAATCACTGTTGTTGTAGCCCCAGAGGCCGCGGCGGATGTCCTGGAGACCACCGCGTCGCACCAAATAACGCGCTGCTGCCTGGATCGCGTCGTGGGGATCGCGGATATCCCCTTGTCCGATTCCTGCTTCAGCCCAGGTGGTGGGCAGGAACTGCATAGGCCCCTGGGCATTCGCCACCGACACACCATCGATCCGCCCCATGCCCGTCTCCACGAGATTCACCGCAGCCAGCACTTCCCAGGCAATGCCGGTGGCTGCTTCCGCTTTCTTGTAGTGAGAGATCAGCTGCTCGGCGGGTTCCGGTTCAATGATTCGCCAGGCCGGCAGTACCGAGGGGCGTCGTCCCCGGCTCATGCGCAGGAACTCTCTACGTGCTGCCAGGTGCCGTTCAGCCACACTTCGCCAGCGCTGGGGCAGTGCGGCAAGAACCAGCTGGGAGTGCGGAACATCGGCCGACAGCACCCGATAGATGACCTGCTGTTGGTGGCCAAGGTCCGGCAGCTGCTGCTGCGGTGTGGTCGGATCGCGAAGAGCTGTTTCCACTTCCGCCAGCAGGGTTGCCGTGCTTGTCGGGTCGGAGGGGACAACGGGGTAACGGCGTTGAACCGGATCTGCCTGAACAGGTGCAGCTGCCACGGACTCGACGGCTGTTGCGCTCCGCTGTTGACTGTGCAGAACAGCCATCGAGACTCCCAGAACAGTGATGAGGGAGGGGATCAGCACGATCGGACGGATCCGCATGGCAGCTGCTTGACGACGTTCGAACTTAAAGCCGCTCAGGGCTTAAGGAAGGTGCTGCGGCGGTGGAAATCGGCCTTGTCCTGGTCGTGGCGCAGCGCCCAGTGGCTCACCCCCAGGGTCTTCTCCTCCAACACAGCGGTGAGCGACATGTCTGGGCACAGCCCTGCTGGCCACCAGGAGCTCAAGGGCAGGCGGGCATCGAGTCTGAGTTGATGATGACGACGTTTCAGCCGGATGACGGGAGGACTGTCGAGCTCCTGATTGCGTTGTCCGTCGCGATAGCGATCGAAGCGGTAAACAGCCCAGTCTCCATTTGGAGACAGGTTGATTTCCCAGTAGTTCTCATCTCCTGGAATTGCCAGAAAGGCTTCACAGCAGGTGGTTTCCCAGAGATGATCCCGACGCTGCCCAGCGGGCTGCACACCGTCGATCAGGCCATCGGGAAGAACAAGGTCGCCGATGCCTCCAGAGGCCGGCATCAAAATGCCGTAACTGAGCTCAATCCATCCGTCTGAGCTCCAGATCAGTTCAGCGCTGAGCCGCACCTTCTCAGGCAGCTGCTGTTCAAAGGCCACGAGGCTCGACGCCTGGCGCAGCATGACTGCGGGACGAGCCACGTCAGGGATGCCCGGCTTCAGGTTTGGTCAGATCGTCCACCAGGCTGCGGATCGCAGGCAGCTGGGCTTCGATGCTTTTGGTGAGCTGAAATTGCACGGCGGCTCTGCGGAGGTTGTGGCCCGGGTCATCGGTATGAAAGTAGACGTCACCCTCCAGGTGATCGGTGAGAAAACGCAAACCCAGTTCAAGAGGAATCAGACGGATGCAGTCCGGCAGGTAATGCAGATCCCAATCGCTGAGAAAACCACGCGCCACGCTGAGATATCCCGCCAGGATCGCCTCACAGAGAGATAGGTCGAAATGTGCATCCTCTGGGTTGTCCGCTTCTTCTCCCGCTGGATTGCAGCAGGAGCGCAAACAATCCCCGATGTCGTAGTGGATCAGGCCTGGCTTCACCGTGTCGAGATCAATCAGGCCGACGGCCTGACCGGTGGATTCATCAATCATCACGTTGTTGATCTTGGGATCTCCATGGATCGGCCGGTGCTGCAGTTCACCGCGTGCCAGGGCGCTTTCCAAAATGTCGATTCCGAGTCGGCGCGTCTCGATGAAGCCGCAGGCCTGGTTCAGCAAGGCATCGCCAGGATCAGGGGGTTGCATGCTGACCACCTGATCGTAACGATCTAAATACGTTGGCGTTACGTGGAAGTTCTCCAGCGTGTCGGCGAGGTTGTTTGCAGGGAGGTCGCTGATCAGGCTGTGGAACATGCCGAGGCCATAGCCCACTTCGCGGGCGTGCTCACGGCCCCGGATCACATCGGTGGTGGTGGCTGCACCGATGTAGGAAATCGAACGCCAGAACTGGCCATTGTGTTCAACCCAGAGAAACTGTTGGCGACAGGGCACAACTCTGGGAACCTCCCAGCGCCTACCTCTCAGTTCCGGAGGGGGTACAGCCAGCCGCCTCTGGACGTGGTCGCCGAGAGCGACCAGGTTGCGCATCACGAGATCGGGTCGCTCGAACACATTGGTGTTCAGACGTTGCATCACGAAAGCGCCGTTCTGTCCGCCCTTGTAAGTGCCCTCATGGGTCACCAGGAAGGTTTCGTTGACGTTGCCGGAGCCAAGGGCTCGGATCTCAGTGATCCGTTCGCGCGGATGGAAGCGGTCAGCAATGGCTTCCAGGGCTTCGGACATCCTTGGTCGCAACGGTCTCAAAGAAGAACCATCGCGTCATTCCAGGGAGCGACCAGGGTTTGGTGTGCAGAACAGCAGCCGACTCAACGGTTTTCAAGACTCTTGGGGTGTGGGTGTTGCTGAGCTTTCGTTGGAACTGCTGATATGAGCAATGCACCAAGTATTGGAAGGAACTTCATTGGGTGCATTGTTTGAATTTTGTTGCCCAGGCATGCTGAAGCGCCTAATCAGAAATCTTATCTATGTACCGATCCTTTTACGCTTTTAAACAGGCAGTTCCGGAACTGATAAATTCGATTGATCCTGGCTTCTGAAGGGTCCTCTTATCTTCAATCGATACTTCGTCAACAGCTTTGAACGTGTGATTAATGTGGCCAATAAATTTCTGGCAATTGGTTTGACTTGTAAATTGGTGTTTAGAGGTTTTTGTGTAATGGGTAACGAATGGGAAATTGTTCTGAATGATTTTAATTTTGTTGCATTGATCGGGCCCAGAGCATCCACCTCTACACCACCCTCGATCGTTGCAGATTAGTTGAGGAGATCACGATTGGGCCAGTGAAGATGTTGTGGAGAGAAGAAACAAGCCGATGAGTGGCAAGAGTTTCATCGGTTGCATCGTTGCGTTGATCGGCTTCAGGTTTGATAGCAATTCGCTATGGATCACTGATGTTCATTTCAAGCAAAAATCGCTAGCGCTGGTGTTATTTTTTGTCGGTAGACGTTTGAAATTGCAAGCCGTTGTCTATCAGTAATGGCTAAGCTATTAACTGCTCCTACTGATGATCTAGCGACGTCTCGATGACATCCATTAATTTAAGATAAGCGGGAATTCCAGACTCTCCAGCTTCCTCTAGATCCACATCACGCCGCATGGCACTTCGGGCATTGTCGGCAATCACGGCATTCACCACCAGATCCAGAGCTTCAGGAACCTCCAGGTTTTGCAGGGCTTCCGCATAACGACGGCTGTGAATCGGCCGCACAGATTCCTGGCAGTAGTTCGAGAGCTCGCGGCTTTCCGTCATCACCTGGAAAGCTGTTTCCTTGACTGCAGGGCGTCCGTAGATCGCCATGTACAGCAGGTTCACCATGGAGCAGTCGTTGACGGGAATGGCATACCGACGGGCGATCTGAGGCCAGAAACGCAACGACTTCAGTCCTTCGAGGGCCCCACGCCTGAGACCCGAAGCCTCACACCAACCCTCCAGTTCCTCCATTGAGGCTGGGCAGCGACCCTGCTCTCGCATCTGCTGGGCCATGATCTGACCCGCTTGGAAGTTACGGGTGGGTTGGCCTGAAACAGGCAGCATCATGCTGCCGCGCACATCGGCCACCATCGCTGTTAGCTGGGTGAAGGTGTGGTCGCGCACCTTCTCGAAGTCCCCATCGCGCACAAGGGTGGCTTCGATGCGTGGAACGGCGTAACCGAGTTCGGTGAGCGGGATCGGCTGGCGGTGATAGAGCCTTTGACGATCGCTGCGAGCCATCGACACAGTGGCGGCCTGGTCGAGGCACTGATCCAGCAACAGGGTGAGCAGCGTTGGCAGCACACCGGGATTGTCCTGATGAAACCCATATCCAAACCCCGCGAACACCGAGGCCATGTTTTTAGCGGCTTTGATGTATTGCCCTTCAACGTTGTGAACCCCAGGTGAAACCTGAATGTTGGGAGAGAGGCGGTCCAGCAGCTGCGCCCCGAGCATCGCGGTCAGGGCATTGGGGTGGCAGAAGTTCGCTGTGAAGCTGTCAAAGGGGTTCCGCAGAGCACCGTGACGGTGGAACCCTGAGAAAAAGGCCAGGTTGGGCTGTTTCTCACACAGCACATAGGCACTGTTGCTGATCGGGTCATGGTTGAAAGATCCCGCCAGGCAAGCCAGAACGACCTGCTCGCGTCCGAATTCCTCTCTCAGTCGACAGGCTTCCAGCAGGTCTTCCTCGACATAGCTGCTGTTTGCACTCAGCACGACCAGGTCGCAACGCTGAATCAGATCGGCAAGTGTGTTGGGGATGCGTTCGCCGTTGACGCGATGACTGCCCATGTCGAGCACCGTCTCGACATGGCCGGCATCCATGCTGTCGGTTGCCTCCTGGGAGAAGGCCCCCAGCAGTTCTCGACCTGGCCTCACCGCCAAAAGCAGTCTTCCGGCCTCGTTCTGCATGGCGCAGTTGTACGCAAGCGAGGCTGGGTAGAGCCCAACGCTGTAAAAGCCAACCTTCGCGTTGTCTAACTCCAGGACCCGTTCCCGAATCGAACGGGCGTCCAGGCTGCGATCGAAGAAGGAATTCCGCATTCGTGGAGCCTACGAGGGCCCTGTTGGTGAGACTGGTTCTGCGCTCCCATTCCATGATGACGCTCACCCTCTACGGAGCCCCGCAGACCAGGGTGTCGATGCCGCGCTGGTATCTCGAAGAGAAGGGCATTCCCTATGAGCTGACGATGCTGGATCTTGCAGGTCAAGAGCATCGAAAGCCGGACTACCTGGCCATCAATCCCTTCGGCAAGCTGCCCGCGCTTGTTGATTCCGGCATGGCCGGGGGCGATGGTCAGCCGTTGTCTCTTTTTGAATCGGGAGCGATCCTGCAACATCTCGAGGATCACTACAGCGGCGAGCAGAGGTCTGCCGTGGAGCGATCGCTCACAACCCAATGGCTGCTGTTTGCGAATGCCACCCTGGCCATTGCTTTGTTTGTTCCCAGCAACCGGGAACGGGAGTTTCCCCGCCTCATGCAGGAGCTCAATCGGCAGCTGGCATCTGGTCGGCCGCTTGTGGGTGAGTCCTGGGGGGCTGCGGACTGTGCGGTGACGGCCTATCTCGCCTACCTACCGATTTTCTTCCCGCAAGAAGATCTTTCTCCATATCCAGCGATTCAGCAATTGATCGCTCAAACGCGTCAGCGTCCGGCTTATCGCAAGGTGATGGGCATGGACTGACGAGCGCGGTGTATTGCGGTTCAATGCATCGGTGCGATGTCCCGCGATCGCTCTGAGTTGCTACAGGTCTTCAGCATCGTTCTGGCGAGTGCTGCCTTGTGTATCGCTTGGCTTGCGATGCGGCTTCTCAGTCAACCAATTCCGATTCGGATCGAAGGAGGGTTGGATGTCGATCGACTTGTGATGCCAGCCAGCCTCACGATTGAGGCGAAACAGCCCTTGCCGGTGGTGGGCGTGGTGGACGTCAAAGATGAGGTTCGCATCGCCGATGATCCCCTCCTGTCGATTCGTGGTCCTGTCACCGTGCGCGAGATCAAGGCTCCACTACAGGTGAACGCTCAGGCCAGTGTTGAGGGGGCCGTGCAGATTTCCAGTCCAGACCCCATCTCGGTTGACGGTGATGTTTCCGTGGACGGGGTCGTTTTGATCGAGGGCAAAGTCGATGCTTAGGTGCGTCCCAAGCTGCTGCCCTGACCGACAAAGAACTGACCGTCCCAGCTCGGGTGTCTCAGCATGGGAGTCAGGGAAAGATGGGGATCTTCTGCCTAACGCGTGATGACGGGTTCGCAGCAGCAGCAACAGAATCCAGGCCCAGTGGTCGACTTTCGACCCACCACCCGTTTGCAATGGCTGTTCGCCTGTCGCTGGCCCTTGGCCGTGGTGATATCCAGTTTGATTCTTGCTGGTGCGTTGCTGCGGATTCTCAGTCAACCCATTCCGATCCGCATCGATGGGGGTGGTATCAACGTGGATCGTCTCGTGATGCCATCCTCCGTCACGATTCGGGCTGATGGGCCACTACCTGTGACCGCCGACGTCACTGTGGATGGGGACAGCAGACGTGATGGTGATCAGCCGATTCAGATCAGTGGCCCTGTGAGTGTCGATCGCATCGCATCACCGGTGGCCATCCAGGGCGATGTCGGTGCCCGTCTTAAAGGCACTGTTCAAACCACTGTCGATTCCATTCAGGCTCCGATCAGGCTCAAATCGCCAGTCTCGATCGCCACGGAGGAACCAATTCAAGTCAAAGGCGGAGTTACTGTTGATGAGCCTGTCGTTGTGGATGGAGCGGTTGATGTCAACGGTGAAGTTGACGTCTCAGGCGCTGTTGGCATTGATGGCAAGGTTAGAACGCGAATCGGGTTCTGATTTGGTTTCGGTCTACGACATCTTGTTGCGAGGTGCCTGGCCATCTCCAACGGTGAGACCCTTCTGCCAGCTGGCGGTTTGCTTCAGCAGAACAGCCATCAGTACAGCTATTGACAGTGCTGGCCATAACCAACCATCCCAGCTGATCAATGCTGCAGACGTCCACAAGCCTCCCCACAGCCAAGGTCTGATCGCTTGAATCCGTCGCAAGGCGGTTGCACAGCTGCGGCAGTTCACCGTGTGACTGTGATAGCGATCCATCAGGACGTCAGTCCCCTGTCTTGGAGGTAGTGGTTGACCCGCAAATGGCTCGCCACCATTGCCATTGATCCAGCGATGGAGAGCAGCCACATAGACATCGGCTCTTGTAGGCAGAAAAAAGGCGCGTTCGCTGGCTGCGCTGCCACCGTTCCGCTCAAGAACACGCTCCTGCCAATGCAGGAAGACCTGGTCGTCCTCGAGAACCTTGTGGTTTCCGATGTGCTGGAGCCATCGGGGCCGCAGGCCGATCAGCAGTTTCGGGGCAGCGGCCTGAAACTGGAAGGGAAAACGTGCAAACAGTCGGCATTCCCCCCGGCGGATCGGGACGGCGTAAACAACGGTGAGGATGCGTGCGAATCCCTTGGCCGTGAGGTCATGCCACATCAGCTGGGGTGCCATGAATTGGGTGGCCTGTGAACCGAGTGTTCCGCGACGTGGGCCCTCCTCCCAGTAGGCCTCGAATCCATGAGCGTCCTCTCGGGTGATCGTGGCCAGAACCGGAGATGCGTTCTCGCGTTTGCCCACGGTTTTGTGGTGTGTGAAGGGAACGTGGCTCACATCCAGGACGTTCTCCAGCAGGGTGACGGCATCCATTGGGAGATCGCGAAAAGTGTCCTGAATCGTCCAGCTCTCGGGCTGTTCCTCGAGGACCGGTACCAGTGGCAAGGAGGTGAGATCAGCCGCATCCGGAGAGCCCATCCAGACAAACAACAATCCCTGTCCGCTCGCGGTCGGCAAACTGGCGCAACGGGATCGTCGGCCCTCTGATTTGGTCCCCTCCTCCGCCTGAGGGATGGTTTTGCACTGGCCGTCTCCATCAAAACTCCAGCCGTGATAAGGGCATTCCAGTTGCCCCTCTGCGTTGAGCCGGCCTTCGCTGAGGGGAACCAGACGGTGAGGGCAGACATCCGGGAACACCCTCCAGCTTTCTCCAGCGCTGTCCCACCAGATCACGAGATCACGTTCCAGCAACGTGAAGCGACTGGGTTTTTTCGGATCAAGATCCTGCAGGTAGGACACGGGCCACCATTGCTCGGTCCAGGTGGGATGCATGACGTCCACAACGGAGGAGGATCATGATCGCGAAATGTCCTCCCAACCGACTTGAGGCATCAGCAGATTGCATTCGTGTTCTGTTGCTGAGCTTGTTGGGAGGCTGGCGTCGGGTTCCTGATGCTCAAATTGTGTATTCGCTTGGACTGTTCAGTTCTTCCAGGAGACTTGTCGATCCCAGGCAACTCAAGAGCAACAGGAAGACGCGCTCAGTCGAAATATCATGCAGATCAGACAGGTGATCGATTCCAATGGCTGCTCATCATGTGCATCCCCACTCCGGCAATGATGGGCAGCTCAAGCAACAGGCAGTGACGACCAACCCGGATGCTTTGCCTCTTGGCTTTCCCTGCAGCTTGCAGACGGATCTTTTACAGTGGAACGAACAGGTTGTTCAAAAAGATCAATTTGGAAAATGGAAGCTGATTCTTCTCAATGCTGAAAAGTTTCATGCTGGCAATGTTGCCATTCTCAAGCGTGGAAAGGATGTTGTTCTGATTGATAGCGGTTGCGCAAAAAACTATGAAAAGCTCGTCAAAAAGATCACCAAGCAGGATTTCGCGCCCTTCTTCCTGGTGAATACCCATGCGCATCCTGATCACACTGGCGCCAATGATGAAATGGTTGATCAAGGCGCCATTGTTCTGGCCCATCGCAACGCTCGCGAGCATATGGTTGGCTACGGAGTGCCAGGAGAATCTGGTCTTCCCGTTGTCACGTTTGGTCGCAGCATGTCGATCTATGCCGGTGATCAACGCATGCGCTTGATTGGTCTGGCACCAGGGCATGCCGATGGTGATTTGGCTGTGTGGGTACCGGATTTGAATATTCTTCATACCGGAGATATTTTTATGAGCAGCGACTATCCCCTGATTGACGCCAATAGTGGAGGCACAATCCTTGGCCTCATAAGATCAATCAATAGAGTGGTTCGTATTTCAGATAAGGATACAGTTGTGATTCCCGGGCATGGAGATCTGGCAGGGCGCAAGCAGCTTTTTCAGTATCAAAAAATGTTGAAAAACATCAGCGAGGATGTTCGAGAATATAAAGATAAGGGTCTTGATGTTGAGGCAGTCAAGGATCTTGATTTAACCAAAAAATATGATAAAAAGTGGGGGTCAAGGTGATTTGATCTCGGGTCGGCAATTTGTTGGGTTTGTCTACAATACATTGCCTGAGAAAAAAGCATCGTCATCGGAAAGGCTCGTTTCTTACAATAGCTTCAACAAGCAAGATAATGAGAATGCTGCTGCTGAGTTCGTCAGTTTGTTTGCAAAGAATGCAGCTCTTGTGCCCGGCGACAAAGGTCAGGCCTTGCTGAGCCTGGATCTCAATCAAATCGTTGATAAGACTCTCGATTCTGTTGGAATTGATGGTCTTACGGGCATATCATTACGCGACCATTCCCCAGGCAAAGATTTGATTAACTCAGCAGATCTATGCTCGCAAGTGCAGCTTGATTTTGAGTTGAAAAAAGCTTCGGCCGAAGAGAGTAGTGATGTCCTGGAGGGTCGTCTTGAGGGTGTGAATGTTCGCAAGAAGGTGGTTGAGCTTGAGTTTGTTTTTGATGCAGCTGACCTCAGTGATGAGCGTTATCTTGGTTTGGCTCAGACTGAATCCATTGAGCTTGAGGCTGTTCGTATTGGTCAGACTTATGCCTGCTCTGAAGCGGTTGTTTGAGCCTGTGGGGTAGGACTCAACTTTAGTCGTATTTTAACTTTTAAGCCGTAGGTTATATTGAGTCTGATTCTGGAAAGTCTCGATCAAAAATTAATTTAATCCCCTTAATGAAAAGCTTAATGAAAAGACTTTCACCTGAGCGTTTACACGACGAACTTGCTGATGTTGATGACCTGCTGATCGTGCAGGATCTGGACGGCGTCTGCATGCAGCTGGTCAAGGATCCGCTGACTCGGCAGATGGATCCCCAGTACGTCGAAGCGGCAGCACGCCTGCGTGGCAGCTTCATGGTGCTCACCAATGGAGAGCATGAGCGGCGCCGAGGGGTGAATCGACTGGTGGAGAGAGCACTGGGAAGCAAGGATCGCCCTGGTCGAGATGGGTTGTACCTTCCGGGATTGGCAGCAGGTGGCGTGCAGTTTCAGGATCGATTCGGCGACATGAGTCATCCCGGCGTGAGTGTCGCTGAAATGGATTTTCTCGCAGCAGCTCCACAACGGATGGAGTCGCTTCTGCTCGAGCGCTTGCCTGCCCTGCTGCCTGAGGTCGATCCAACCCAATTGGCGCAACTCGCGCATCAGGCCGTGTTGGACACCGAGGTGTCCCCAACGGTGAATCTCAATGGTTTATTTGGGCTGATCCCCAATGATCTGGAACGGCAGAGACAACTTCAAGGTTTGCTGGAAGCGCTGATGGAGCAACTGCTTCAAGAAGCGACGCAGCAGGGTCTGGACGGCTCATTTTTCTTACACGCAGCCCCGAATCTCGGCTGGGATGCCACCGGTCGTGAACGGATGAAACCGTCTGTGGCAGGTGATGTTGGCACCACGGATATTCAGTTCATGCTCACCGGTTCTCTCAAGGAAGCTGGTTTGCTGGTGCTGATCAATCGCCACATCGCAACGCGCTGGGGCGAGGCACCTCTCGGCAAGGATTTCAACGTGCGAACGGCGCCACGCACCCATCAAGCTCTGATGGACCTGGCCAGAGCAAAGATTCCACAAGAAAAGATGCCACGGTTGGTGGGTGTGGGAGACACGGTGACCTCCACTCCTGCGCCCGACGGGCAGGGGTGGCTGCGTGGCGGCAGCGACCGTGGCTTCCTCACCCTGTTGAAGGATCTTGGCCAATGGTGTGGTCAGAGCAACCGCGTGATTCTTGTGGACAGCAGTCACGGAGAGGTGGATCGCCCCGGCTTGGCTGATGAAACGCTGGCCGGGATCAGTGACCCTGAGGATCCTTTGCATCTCGATGTGCTGATGCCGTCTGGGCCGGAGGGCTACATCCAATGGTTTATTCACCTATCAGAGCGTCGCTCGCAGCGGGCTGCTGATTGATCCATTCCGTTGACGGGGTGACCTTCAGTAGAAATGGCATCTGGGTGATCGATGGTTTGCCGCCGCTCACCCAAACAGCCTGCTCCTCACTCCAGAGACGGGTGCCTGGAATGATCAGGCGGGACTTGGAGGCATGGTCTGGCAGGTAGGCGGCCAGAAAACCTTTCTGTTTCACAAATTGCTCCAGATCCGGGAAGTAGACCCCATCGGCCGTTTCCACGAGTTCCAGCTTTCCATCGGGGCGGAGGCCGTAAATGATCCGCACGTCGGCGAGCTTCATTTCCCCATAAACGCCTTCGTAAGACTCCGGAGGTTCACGTGTGGTGTTTGTAAACGCATGAAGTCCACCAATGAACAGTTGCAGCTCCTGCTCGAGCTCTGAAGTCAGGGGTCCATAGCCAAACTCCAGCTCTCCGTCCTTGGTGATTCCCATCCAAGCCCGTTCGCGTGCGGCCGTGAGGTTTCCGGCCCGCCAGGTGCCATTGGCCAGCATCAAGTCGCCATGCAGAACCATTCCGAGTTCACCGTTGCCCTGTCCACGCGCAAAGGTGGGGCCTGAGGTGAACAGCAACGCCTGCACATCTTCGTTTGCTTCCATTTCACGGTTCCAGCCGCCGAAGAAGTCGATCGAGATCCAACGCGGATCAAGCACGGCGCTGTGATAGCCGATCTCGACCCGCGTTCCGTCTGTTCGCAGCAGTTCAAGGCTTTGATCCTGCTTAAACACCACCAGTTCGTCCCGCGTGGGTGGCGGCGGCGGTGGCGGTTCAGGTTCCGGCAACAGTTCACTGATCACAGGTGAAACGCCTTGATCCAGTCCTCCCTGTGGATGCAACAGGACGGCAGTCAGGATTCCGAGCAACCCTGAGGCCAAGCACAGCAACACCAGGGGTAAGGGACGCACGAAGGGTGTGGAGACAACGCTGGAAAACAGGACCAGTTTGAATCGTTAAGAGAATCGAAGCAACGTTGGGGATTGTCTTTTTCTGGAAGGCAATGGCTTGCCGTTGTCTGTTCATGACGCGACATTCAGGCACTTCACTTGGAGATCCCCTTGATGAATCAGGCTCACCACGACACTGGTAAAGAGGGTTCTGTCGTTCCTGTCTTCAGGCTGAAAATCTCAGAACGACATATCCTCAAAACATTGAAAGATGCATCGCCAATGCTTCTCTTCTGATCGTCCGGGATTCATTCTTCCGGCAATTTCCTGCTGGTTTGAGGTTGATCAGTGAAGGTCATTGGATCGAGCCATCTCGCCCGTTGCAAGGTTGATCTAAATGAATGTCAAATAGATCGACTCAATGGGTTGGTTATCAGGGGGGCGATGGATCTTGATGACAACCAGCCTTGGCGTTCAGAGATTGATCTGAAAAAATAGGGTCCTCTTGTGTATTTCCTTTCTGTGGTGGCTGCTGCTCCTGCGTTTCCACCATTGCAACGCACGCGCCTGCGCACCTTGCAGTTGAATCTGGGTTACCGCTGCAACCAGAGCTGTTCCCACTGCCACGTGAATGCTGGGCCGGGTCGGACGGAGCGGATGGACGAGTCGCTGTTGGACCTGATTCCGACTGTGGTGCAACGACACGGCATCACCTGTGTGGATCTCACAGGCGGCGCTCCGGAGCTGCATTCCGGGTTCCGCGATCTTGTTCGGGCTCTCAGGGGCCTTGGCGTTGAGGTGATCGATCGCTGCAATCTCACGATTCTCTCGGAACCTGGCCAGGAGGATCTGGCCGATTTCCTGGCCAGTGAAGGCGTCACGGTGATCGCATCGTTGCCCTGCTACAGCGCCGACAACGTGGATCGTCAGCGAGGGGATGGGGTGTTCACACGCAGCGTTGCGGGCCTGCGTCAGCTCAATGCTCTCGGCTATGGAACCGAACCCCTGCCTTTGCATCTCGTCTACAACCCACAGAATCCCGTGCTGCCGCCACCGCAGTCCGGCCTTGAGGCTGATTACCGGCGGGAGCTTGCCGTGCTCGGCCTTCGTTTCAGCAGTTTGCTGACCCTGGCCAACATGCCGATTCAGCGCTTTGCCAGGGATCTGGAGCGGCAGGGGCAGCTGGAGAGCTATCAACTGCTGCTGGAACAGGCCCACAATCCCGACAACCTGGCCGCCGTGATGTGCCGGGAGTTGATCAGCGTTGACTGGCAGGGCAATCTCTACGACTGCGATTTCAATCAGCAGCTGGGGATGGAGCTGCAGGGACCACTGCGTCATCTACAGGACCTGATGACAGGAGAGCCCAGTCCGGAGGGGTTGCCGATTCGCACCGCCAGCCACTGCTTTGGATGCACTGCAGGAGCTGGTTCCAGTTGTGGCGGAGCACTTCAGGGCTGAGGGCTGTCGCTGTCGTCATCTGACGTCAGCCATTGCAGTCGCACGGACCCCGGAGAAAACAGCAGAACGTTTTCACCCACCCGCTGCTGTTTCCCATCGAGGGCGTGCACACCTCCAGAGACAAAATCGGCGGTGCGCTGGGCCAGATCGGGCGGCATGCGACTGAGATTGAGCAGCACGGTTTGCTGCTCCCGAACCGCCAGAACGGCCTCGAGCCCTTCTTCGAAGCGCTCGGGGGTGAACACGATTACATCGTGCCAGCCGTCCTGGGACGTGGTTTTCATGTGGCCATGATGGTGGGATTCTTCTGATCCGGGATGATCAAGATCACAGTTATCGCTGCTTTGGTTCTGATCGGATTTTCAGCAGCGTGTTCGAACGCTGGTTCAGGAGCGGGCGACCCGCAGCCGAAGCAGGCCATGTTCAAGACCCGTGAGGAGGCGGAGGCGGCGGCCGGGGGCTTCGGATGCAAGGGCGCCCACAAGATGGGGGACATGTGGATGGTGTGCGAGAAGCACGGTGAGGTCAAACCCAACCATGGGAATAACTGAAGATGGGTGAAACCGGCGGACACTGCGGCAGCAAGCCAAAACGCATTGCCATTGGTGTGGCTCCTCTGGCCACGATTTCGATCGGCATCGTGCCGATGGGCGTGATCTGCATCGGTGTGGTCCCGATGGGTGTGGTGTCGATTGGCGTCGTGGCGATGGGCGTCATCAATATCGCCATTGTCGGAATGGGGCTTCTGGCCGTCGGCGTCAACACGATGGGCGTGATCACGGCCGGGCCGATGAGCATGGGGCTGATCCAGATCCGTTCCACCACCAATCCCCGCTATCTCGCCTACCCCTCAAAAGAGCAGGCGGAAGAGCAGGCCGAGAAAATTGGCTGCAGCGGAGTGCATCGCATGGGTGATGTTTATTGGATGCCATGTGCTGAGCATCCTCAATAAACAGATCCCCATTCAGCCCTGGCAAGCCGGGCAGATCGCCCGGACGTTCAGGGTGGTTTCGATCAACTTGAACCCAAATCCCTTGGCCGCCTTCTCGCCAGCAGCCAGCACCGGTTCGCTTTCAAACTCTTCTGTGCGCCCGCAGCGGATGCACACCACATGGTGATGGTCGCGGTGGTCGTCAGCCGCCAGCTCAAAGCGTCTGCCCCCTTCACTGAGCTCCAGCTCCTGCAGAAATCCCATGTCTGCCAGTAACCGCAAGGTGCGGTACACCGTGGCCAGGGACACCTTCATCTGCAGTTGGGCCAACTGTTGATGAACGTCTTCTGCGCTGAGGTGATTGCCGGTGCCAAGACGCTCGAACAGTTCAAGCACGCGCTTGCGCTGCGGCGTCAAACGTCGACCGTCCTGGTGAAGTCCCTTCTGAAGGACGCCGTTCTCGGTGACTGTGGAGGGAGGAAGCGTCACCGGTTCAGAACCATGTCTTCTCAACAGTACCCACTAATGAGAGTCATGAACAGCGTCAATCGCCACTGTCGATACCATCCGTTGAATAGTCGTTCCGATCTTGGATCTCAACCTTCATCCCCATGGAGATCGCGCCCTTCTCAAGGAAGTTGAGGCGTTGTTGGCTGGCTCCTCGATCGTCGCCTGCATAGGAGATCGACTCACCCTCGCCAGTTTCGCCATGGCGGTTCCGATCTGGAGCCATCTTCTGGGCGCCGTCACCACCGCCGGAGAAGCGCTTGAGCGGGTGCGTGAGCACAAACCTGATCTCCTGATCGCCACGGAAGATCTCGAGCAGGGATACGGCATTGCCCTCGTTGAAGCGGTGGAGAGGCTCCATCCACCGACACGAACCCTCATCTTTCTCAAGCGTGAGAACCCTTTGGTGGTGAATGAGGCTCTCGAGGCAGGAGCGGATGACGTGATGTTCATCTCCTCGATTGGGCAGACGCGCGGGGACTTTCTCAAGGCCCTGGAGTGCACCCGCGATGGCGGTGTTTATTACCCCGAGGCGGTGAGGGAGATGGCCCGGGAGAGCAGCCCGGAAGACGCTGAAACCCAGACGTTGCTGAAGGATCTCTCCGAACGGGAACTGGATGTGCTCAAAGCCTTGACCACTGGTCTGTCCAACCGGGAAATCGCTGAAACCCTTTTCGTCTCTTCTGAAACCGTCAAAAGCCACGTCAGCGCCATCATCGGCAAGCTTGGTGTGCGGGACCGCACCCAGGCCGCCATCCTGGCCATTCGTCATGGCGGCGGACTGATCCCCTCAAGCTGAGGTCGTGTTGATGAGCTGGCACCCTGCCAAAGCTTGGACCAGCCGCCTGCCAGTGGATGGATACCGCCATTTCGAGCGTGTGATGCAGGGCGGCCGAGGCCCCCAGCGTTGGGTGGAACTCGCTCCCGTGCTGGCGCCGGGGCAACGCAGGCGTGTGGCCTGGGCAGAGCTCAGAAACCCTGATCTCTGGGAGAGTGGCTGGAAGCAGATTCCGGAGAGCGATGCGGCTTCTGCAGCTGAGTGATCCGCACCTTGTGGCCTCCGATCAGGCCTTGGTGAGGGATCGCCCGGCGCTGGCTCTCTGGAACCAGGCACTGGAGCAGGTGGACCGGCTTCAGCCCGATGCTCTCGTGATCACAGGAGATCTTGCCCAGGATGAAAGCTGGGGTGCTTACAGGCGTCTTCGGGATTCTCTGGCTCGCCTTGTGAGCTGTCCGGTGGCCTTGTTGCCTGGGAACCACGACCGCCCTTGCCTGATCGATGCCGTTCTGGGCCGCGCTCACCTCACAGCACCAGGGGAGCTGATGCTGAGCACTGGGCGGCTGATCATCCTGAACAGTCATTGGTGCGGGCATCCCGCCGGCCGTTTGGGGCCTCGGCAGCTGGCCTGGCTGGAGCAGCGGCTGCAGGCCATCGCGGCAGATCCAATGCCTTTAGTGGTGGCTCTTCATCACCCCCCGATGGCGATTGGGCATCCTGTGCTGGACGCGATGAGTCTTGTGGATCACGCCTCACTGCGCAGTCTGCTGACCCCCATCCCCTCACTTCGGGCGGTGTTGTTCGGCCACATTCACCAGCACTGGCAGGGGTGCTGGCCGGAACGCCCGGATCTGCTGCTGCTTGGCTGCCCTTCCACGCTGAAGAGCATGCAACATGTGCAGCCCTGTCCGATCAAACGGTCAGTTGATCCCGGTGGACGCTTGCTGGAGATCAACGCCCTCGGGGGCCTCGAGCAGCGGGTGCTGCGCTGGTCCAATCCCTGAGATCAGCGGTCCCTGGCCTGGGATTCCCGGAACGCTTTCAACTTGTCCATGTCCTTCTCCTCGTCGATGGTGTAATCCGTCAGGACGAGAGCCTTACCGATGGTGCCGAGTGCGTATTCCATTCGGTCGAGATCTTTTCTCCCCTCCTCGCTGCGGCGAGCGGCTCGGATCACATTTGGCGTGAGCCGGTTGGAGGCCTGCTCGATCACGGCGGCGATGCTGCTCGCCTCTTGAAGAAGGTCGCTGGGATCCAATGGCGGTGCAGGGTGCGGGTCAAAGAACTCTGCCAGGCCGGCTCGGCAGCAACAGCTAAAACCCTTTCGCCGACTTTCGTTGCGAGGACAGGGAGACGTTCCCGGACGGCGCCACTCCTGCCTTGTCCATGTCGACTTGAACCATCCCCGGTTGAACGGGGCTGGTGGCCTGCGGCTGGCCAGGGACGGCCACCACGTTGAAGGCCAGGGACCAGCGCTCCCCATCCCCCCGGAAGGGCATCACCGAGTGGGGTTGCCAGGCGGGGAACACAAAGAACTGCCCGGGGACCGGCATCACGTACTCCGCCATGCCGGTCCGGAACGATTGCATCTGCCATTCCTCTGGCCCGTGAAAGCAGAGCTGTCCATCGAAGCTGGCTGCGTTGATCTGAGGAGGAACCTTGAGGAAGATCACTCCCGAAAAACTGCCGCCATGGGTGTGCATGGGGTTGTAATCGCCGGCTCGCTGACAGTTCAACCAGAGATCGATCATCTGAAGGCGATAGCGACCGGGCACCCAGGGACCTCGGCCCTGCGGTGGCTGACGATCCACAACGTGGCGGATCCAGCGCTCACAAGCTGGGATCAGGTGCCCTGAGCAGAGATCCTGCACGCCGGGTTGCTGGGGCAGCAGTTCCCGCTGCTGACTCAGCTGTCCCGCGAGTTTGGCCGAGGCATCAGGGTGCTGATTTGGATCATGCAACACGCTTTCCGAGAGCTGAAGCAAACGCTTCAGCAACTCGTCCGGCAGGTTGCCTTTCAAGATTGATCGCGGGAACAGGTCGAGGACTTCCAAGCGTCCATGCCGGAGCTGCAAAGCATCGTGCCAGCGCCAGAGTGATGGCGACGTCCGCTGTGATCAGCCATGTCAGGTCCACTGTGGCTCGGGTTGTCCGTGCTGCTCAGCGGTTGCGCGCTTCAGCAGCTCAGCGTCCGACCAGAGGCTGTTGAGCTGGCTCAGGTTCAGGATCAGTCCCAGGCGGTTGTCCAGACCGTTGCGGCATCTCCGGCCCCGCCACAGCCAAAGCCAATGCCACCGCTGCCCGGTCAGGATGGTCCGACAGCGGAGTTGCTGCAGGGAGGGGATCTGCGCCTCACCCCCCGCCGCTCGGAGCAAACCTTTCCCGATGGCAATCGCATCTGGATGGTGGAGTTGCACCGTGGCGACAGGTTGCTTGCGCGCTGGAAGGCTGCCAGCGGAATTGCCCAGCGGCAGGATGCCGATCGGCTCTGGAGCCCAGGCAATGCGGCTCCTCTGCCTGCCGGTCGTTACAGCCTGGGACGGCCGGAGCCCTGGGGTGAGGACCTCTGGTTTGACCTGCAGCCCCGCTTCGAGACCAGCCGCAGTGCTTTGGGAATTCACCGTTGCTATCCAGGCACTGGTTGCATTTGCATTCCCAGCCGTGCCGAGATTGATGCTTTGGCGGCGTGGGTGCGTGCGGCGAATCTTCAGACGCTCTCAGTTGTGAACTGAAAGGTTCTGGACTTAAGCGCGGTGCGCTGGATCACCTGCAAGATTGCCGACCATTCCTAAAACAAAACGAACCCACCACCGACTTCGGCTTCATGGGCGATGTGAACATTTGGATGATCGTCGGCTTCCTCCTGGCGGCGTATTCCGTAGTGGCCAACGACTCGCTGCAGACGTTGGGCACGTACATCTCATCCAACAAGACCCGCACGCCAAAGGTGGTGCAGATGATTTTCATCTGCAACATCACCATCGCCGTACTGATGCTGGGCTTCTTCCTCAACGACGGTGATCCCGCCTGGGGCCGTCTCTAGAAGTTCGAGCTGCCGGAGACCTTTGGCTGGGTTTACATCATCCCGCCGATCGCTGTGTTGGCCCTCACCCAGTGGGGCGCTCCGGTGAGCACCTCCTTTCTGGTGCTCTCTTCGTTCAAGCCTGCCAACATCGGCAAGCTTCTGGGTAGCTCCCTGAGCGGCTATTTCCTTGCCTTTGCTCTTGGATTGGCCGGTTACGGCCTCGGAATGTGGCTGTTGGAGCGCTGGGTGTTCCGTCGCACCCAGGAAGGCAAGGATTTCAACAAGGTCTGGTATGGCCTGCAGTGGTTCTCCACCGGTTTCCTTTGGAGCATGTGGCTGGTGCAGGACCTGGCCAACATCTTTGTGTTCCTGCCCCGCAAGCTGGACGTCTTCCCGATGGCCATCTGCACCCTGGTGCTTTGTGTGGGTCTGTGCTTCCTGGTGGCCAGCGGTGGTGGTCCGATTCAGGCGGTGCTGCGCTCCAAGACCAACACCTCCGACCTGCGCTCGGCCACGGTGATCGACTTCTTCTTCGGTCTCTGTCTGCTTTACAAAGCCTTCCTCTCTACCTTCCCGCTCAGCACCACCTGGGTGTTCCTCGGCTTGCTGGGTGGTCGTGAGATCGCCCTGCGCATCAAGGAGCAGGAGTTCGAGTACACATTCACCAACCGTGAGAGTGGCAACCTCGGCAAGGTGATCGGCAGCGATCTCTGGAAGGCCTTCATCGGTGTTGTGGTGAGCCTGGTGATTGCCTTGGGCATTCAGCCCCTGCTTGCAGTCGGCTGAGCGGAACAGCCCCACAAACGACGGGATAGTCTCAGCAACGGGAAGCGACTGGCAACAGCCGATTAGGAGCAGCCGACTCGCTTCACTCCGGCGAATGATCTGAATTTCCTTTTAAAACACTGCCTAGTTCAACTCCCCATTCCCGTGACGCCGGTGGCCGTTTCCGCTCGAGTGGAGAGCCCAAGGCCAAGCCTGTTCAGATATGGCTGAAGCCCGATGTTCTGCAACGCCTTGATGCCTATTGCGCCCTGTATGGAATCGGTCGTGGGCGCGCCATCGGCCACCTGTTGAAAGGCGCCCTGCCTGATCCGAATTGGCTGCCCACAAGCCCTGAGTTGTTGGACAGCGATGGTTTGATGCCTGATCCCGCTGAGAGCGAGACGGTAAGTCACCAGCGGATGGCCAGCCAGGACGTGAATGGGCCTGAGCAGCTTGCTCCGAGCACCGGTTCGCGCCCTGCACCATGTTTTCGTGAGGGAGACAGCGTGACGAACAACAGCGGCACGCGCTGCGGCCTGATCGGAGACGAGCCGCCGCGTTGGGTTGCAGCCTCTCGTCTCGACTCCGGCGAGCTGCTAGCAGGGCATTGGAGCTACGCGGTTGCCTGGGATGGCCAGATGGGTTTCACGATCAACTACGCCGAGGATCTCCTGCGTCACGCCGATGCCAAGACCGACCAGGGAGAGGTTGGCTGAGCGTGGCCTGAACCCGTATTCGTGGCTAAGGCTGAGATAGCCAAGTCCAGTTATGGGACATCTTGTTGCTGCGATGGCTGCCGCCCCGATCCTCAGCCTGGCGGTCGCTGTCGTGCATGCCGGTGATCGGCTGCAGTTAACACCGCGACAGACGATTCTGGAAGCCGATCGACATCTGCTCGCGGACGGCTGGATTCCCGCTCCTCAGCAGACTCCCTCGGCGCGGGAGCGGCAGTGGGCCTCGGTGTCGCTGCGAAGCCTTTCGTCCTGCGCTGGAACGGGAGTTGGTTATTGCCGTTTCGATTACCAGCGCGCAAAACAACGCCTTTCGGTGGTCACCGTTCCCTCTGAACCGGGGCAACCATCCGTGGGCCGTGTGGATCGTTGGTGGTGATCAGGGGTTGAGGCGTTGAGATTTCCAGGTGTCTTCCAGACACCAGAGGGTTCGCTGATGGGGGTGCTGATTGAGATCCAACAACTCCACCCTGTGAAGGTTTAATCGCAGCACAAGAAAGTGAGGCGGTGTCGGTTCTGCCGCAGCAACCGCCTCTGGAAAAAAGGCGTCTGCTTCAAAGGGCCGGCCTGGGCGGGGCCAGTGCCAGAGACAGCGACCGCCGTCCGTGAGCGAACTCCAGGCCTGATTCGCTTGTTTCGGATCGCTCTCGACCGAGAGCATTTGGATAACACCTCTGAAGCGGTATTGCTGGCGTGCCTTCGGCAGCAACCAGCAGACTTCAACGTTCGGCTGGATGCTCAGCTCTTCGGCTTTGCTGCTGCGACTGTCGCTGTATAGATCGAGTTGGTCATCTCCTGCCCAGCCGCGAAAAACGACGGTCCGCACGCGGGGGTGTCCGTCCGCAGCAACCGTGGCCAGTTGAACCCACCGTGCGGCGGCTGCGCGTCCCTCCCGTTGGCGAGCGCCGCGGAGAAGTTGCCGCCAGGCTGGAATTGTCATGGCCGTAGAAAAATTCGGACTGTCAGCATGGGACTTATGACGACATCACCGTGCTCATGGCCGTCGAACTCAAAGATCGCGTGATTGATGATCTGCGGGCCTGCCGCAGTTCCGCTGAACTCGTCGCACTCGACGAAAGGATGACCGTTGATCATCGCGACAAGCCTCTGCATCGCGTGATCTGTGAAGCCTTGCGTGATCGCACCATCGCACCAGTTGAGGCTGCTCGTTGGTTGGCAGCCTTGATGGACCATCGCAATCAACAGCTCACGGCCTGTCTCAATCTCACCTGTCAGGTTTGAGTGCCGTCAGTCCCGCCGAAAGTAGGTCGATCTGGAGCCGGATCGAATCGTGCTTTCCCGCAGTGTTTCCTCAACGCCGATGAACACTGGTTTCAGCAACAGTGCGATGAGGCATCCGCCGAGGATCAGCAATGGGGCGAAGCGCATGACGTCGAATTCTTCGTCCTGAAACGACCTTAGAGACCGTGTAACCGAGCTTGCTCCAAGGCGGCTCTGAAGACCAGGGCGTGCCGCTTCACCAGTGGGGAGAGTTCGTCATATCCGCCGCCGATCACAGTTGCCACAGGGATGTTGCGTCTCAGGCAGGCATCCAGCACAAGGTGATCACGCATCAGCAATCCCTGATCACTGAGGCACAGGCGTCCGAGGCGATCATCCCGATGGGGGTCAACTCCGGCGTTGTATATCACCAGATTCGGCTGAACCTTGTCGAGCAGCTCTGGCAGCCGGTCGCCGATGGTTTGCAGGTAGTCGTGGTCGCTGGTTCCGTCTTCCATTGGAATGTCCACATCGCTGCTCACTTTGCGCAATGGAAAGTTGCTGGCAGCGTGGACCGAAAGGGTGAAGACCCTGGCTTCATCTGCGAAACAAGCGGCGCTGCCATCTCCTTGATGGACATCCAGATCCAGAAGCATCAGTTGTTCGACATCGCCCTGGTCCAGCAGCACCCTCGCGGCCACAGCGCAATCGTTGAAAATGCAAAATCCACTGCCGAATCCTGGATGAGCGTGGTGGGTGCCTCCGGCCAGATGGGATGCCACTCCGTGCTTCAGAGCCAAGCGTGCGGTGAGCAAGGTGCCGCCGACGGCCAGCCAGGTGCGCTGCACCAGAGGTTTGGTTGCGGGCAGACCGATCCGTCGCTGTTCAGGACGCGTGAGGTTGTCAGAGCTGAAAGCTTGGTGGTAGCTGCGTTGATGAATGCGTTCAAGATCCAGCCTGGACACGCTGAGTGGTTGATGAATTTGGTTCTCCCGGATCAGGTCCCGACTCAGCAGCAGCTCCCGTAACAGGCGGAATTTGGCCATCGGGAAGCGATGACTGGATGGCAGTGGAGCGGAGTAGAGGGGGTGGTAGATGACCGGGATCGACACGCTGTAACTGAGTCCGGCCTCCTGAGGGCAAGGAGCACCGAGCAAGATTCATCGTGAGGTTAGGAACTTGCCACCCCGGATCCGCGTCACTGGGTGCTGGAGAAGGTGCCCGTAACAACAGCATGTCCCGACGATCCAGCTTGTGATGAGAGTCGAATGCACGTGAATGGATGACCAGCGAAGTGATCAGGCTTTTGCTGACTGTTTGTATTGGATCAACATTTATGGTCTCGATACTCCGATTTATGTGGGACGACGCGATGAAAATCGACAAACTCCGATCTCACCGGTGAGATTTAACGGTAGCGGTGAATACTCAGCATGATTACCTATCTCTTTTAAACCGTAGTGTTGGTTTCAGTCGATTCAGTAAACAGATACTAAAACGAAGCTAATCGCTGATGACCAGTGACCATGAAGCTTGTCTCTCCGAATCGAACCAAGCAGTCGTTGCTAATTGAATCAGCTTCCGCTGAGCCCAAGCCGGTCCCCAAGCTCAAGCCACGTCCAGTTCGACCATTGAAAGGGATCGTCGAGACTCGTTGGAATGAGTATCGCTACGATTATTTCGGTTTGTATTAAATAAATGGTGGAAGTCTAGGTTTCTGTGCTGATAAAGGTTTAAAAAACGACTTAACATGCGATGAACCTATGTTGATGTGAAAATTTTTTGATCTGTGAAATCACTCCTTCCGTATGTTGTATCAATAACAATTTAATAGAGGGTTTGACTGAAGGGCTTGTTTGAGCATACATTTCAACCATGGCGCGCTGGAGTTGTGTTCAACGGTTCCTGCTGTTCCATCGCTGGACGAGTCCACCTGAAGATCAGCAAAATCGCAGCGGGCCTGCAACAGTGGGCCCATTGTTCTCTAGGAAAATCTTGTGAGCGACAAAACCTTGAATCAGAAGGATAAAGAGGCCTGGCGTGATTTTTTGCTTCAGGAGGTGGTTGATTATCTGCAAAGCAATAAGGACGAGATCATGAGCCGCTACTTCGATGGAGGCCAGTCCAAATTGACGCTTGCAGAGATTGAAGAGTTTCAATTAATGGACTTTGATGTGTCGATTACGTTGCATTGTGATAAGCATTCCTCTTTTGGGCTTGGCTTCGGCTTTTTCAAAGCCAATATCATTCGTTAAGTGTTGTTGGTTGCGTTGGGAAGTTTTTCGTTGTACAACCCATAGCATAAGTTGTTATCAAGTTGTGCATGGATACGCAATCCATTCTCACCATCGCCGCTCCATTTCTGGTCTTCGGAGCTGTTTTTCTTACTCTTGTCGTCGTCTGGGATAAACGCTTTCCCAAGGACGAGGGTTGATCAGGTCAACCGTCGCTCCAGCAGCCATTGATTGAACCCGCTGTTCTCCAATTCAGCGATGCAGTCCTGAATCTTGCGCAAGTGGCTGCGTTTGACACGGGTGAGTCGGCTTCGTTCCTGCTCCTCCAGCCCCTCCTGGAGCCGCTGCTGGTTCAGAACAGCCATCTCATGGTCAAGGTGTTCCATCAGCTTCAGGAGGGAATAACCGTGTTGGATCTGTTGCTGATCAAGCGTGGCTTCAAAACGCCCCATCACCGCTTCTTAAGCATCGCTTTAACTCTCTCACGGTGAGTCTCTCCCATCGCGCCTTCCCGGTGGTGTTGGCAAAAAAAAAGGCCCCCGACTGGGTCGAGAGCCTTACGTCCGTGTGTGAGGGGTGTCTCAAGCCCCTGCGTTCATTCTGACCTGTCATCGGCCCGAGGGGGTATCTGGGATGTGGAAGACCGTGTCTATTTGTGACTAATGCGGATCACAGGGCGAGTTCAGGCAGCTTGATCTCCAGTCTGGGTGAGCTGATCGTGGTGCCGTCTTGGCTGCTGCGAACGATCAGTCCGTAGACGAAATCATCGGGTAGTCCAATACGAACGTTGCAGCTTCGCGTTGTGATGCCCTCCTTGCGACGGTCCGTACAGCGCCCGCGTCGTTGAACCTCAATCGTGCGGTTGTCCTCGAGGCGCAGGGTGAGATCGTCACCGGACACCTCCACGCGGCAGAGACGCTGCTGGCCGTTGAACAGGCAGGAGGTGGTGTCTTCGGCTCGGCTTTCAATGGCGATGAAGGACTGCAGTGAGATGCCGATCAGCAGGCCAACGATTTTGTTGGTGGATGTCATTTGGAAATGAAGCGGTCTGTCACGACACAACGAGCCCAGGCGCTTTTCGGGAGGTTTGGATTGTCGCGATCCGCGATCTTGTAAATGAGCTTGAAACGACAGAATCCTCTGTTGTCCTGCAAAGGCGGGACCTCAACTCTGACTTCAGGCAGCTCAAGACGGAATTGATCTGATTGCTTGGGCTTGGAATAGAAGGTGGTGCCCGGTTGAACGGTGAAGATTGCAGCACTCGCAGGAGCGGCGGCTGCACCTAACAACATCAGGACAGCCAGAAACGAACGCATTTTGCGCTGGAAAGTCGTGGAACCGTAGGCATGGCGACCAAGGGAGTCAATTCCCGGCCACTGCTTTGCGGTGTCGCCCCTTGATCTGTCCACGCCATATTTGGCGCACAAAAAAACCCTATGCATCGCACAGGGCCGGGTGATGGGGACATTTCTATTCTGCATGACCTGGTCAACACCAGATCTGGTGGTTTATCAGTGGCTGGCACCAAACATGCAGGTCAAAAATCCATAGGCAACCAGGCTGATCATTCCTAGAGTGTTAAGGCTGGGCGATGGGGATCGTTCGACTGTGACAGGAGGACTTCAGTCATTGTCCTCAGATAAGGTGAATTGGGTGTTCGCAGGACTGGTAATTTTTTAATTTTTTGAAGGTATTGAAAGCCTCAGAAGCTGGTTCGTGATCTTCAGGACACTTCATCCACGACAACGACGACTATGACTGCAAGGATTGCTCACACGCCGCTTGGCCACACAATCGATGTGATGGACAACGGCCACTACTGGGTCTGTGACCAGGATCAGAACTGCCGCGAGATTTCAGGTCTCTGGGAGGCGGAGGAGTACATCCGCGAGCGCGAGGTGGGTATTCGTGACGTTTAAAGCGTCAGGGCAGAGGCTTCTATCAATCAGAATGCTTCAACCCTGATTGATCAAGACCTCATCAAAAAACCCCTCTGCTGAGCAGAAGGGTTGAACTGGAGTCTCGGCGTGACGTTGAAACTACTTAAAGCCAGTTGTCTCGCATCGCCTGGTGGGAGACGTCATGGCGATAGGCCGAGGCAGGAATGGAACTGCTGAATAGGCGATCGACGGATCCTTCAGATCGAGCCATCAGGAAGCGTGCAGCCTGAAGCCGTTGTTGCTTTTGGAGGCTGCGCTGAACTTGGACGAGAGGGGACATGGCAATCCTCTACAGCGGACCAGTCCCCGTTGCCTGACTGGACTCTGACTGCAGCCCGAATTTCGAGCTCAACGTTTTTAAATATTAAACGATGAGAGCCAAACCTGTGAGGCGATGGCGGTGGTGCCAATCCATTGATTCATCGACTGTCAAAGACAGCCTTGTGACATTCACCATTTGGGATCGATCAGAGGGCTGTTCTTACAAGGGGCTGTTTTTACAGAGGGCTGTTCTTGATCGAGTCTTTGCAAAGGCCATCATTGGAAGCAGATTTTTTTGGCGTTGTTGATTGTTTTGGGGGGACTGATTGAGAGCCGTGCCGGTTTCACCATGTCCATGCCTGATTCAAGCCCTTGCTCGGTTTACGATTGTTGAACGTAGGGATCCTTGATGAACGTCTCCCCATTGTTGATTGCCATATCGTTCCTGTTCGCTCCTGTTGCGGCCCGTGCTGAAGAGCAGTTCGAAGAAGCTTATCTTTCTGGGCTCAATGCTGGAATTCTGATGGGGGGATGTATTCTCTATACAAATCAACGGCTTGCTCGCGAGGATCTTGATTGGCTCTATCAAGATATACGGTCGAGCAATGCCGGTAAAAAGTATAAGGAATCTGTTGACCAGGCTGTCGTCGCCTGCAAGAAAAATGGTGTCTCATTCTCAGAATGAGGAGTCAACAGTTACGCCTTATGAACGCTTCAATTTTCTATGCATAGCGTCCATAAAAGCCCTTGCCGACGCCTGGACGAAGAGAAGCGCCTCGTTAGGACACATTGGACATAGGGACAGTGGATCTTTCCTTCTTTATTTGGATTCGGAAGAACAAATATAACTGTGCTTTTTGTAAGCAAGGCTTGATGTATGAAAATAATGGTGATCGAGTCAGCAGTGAAGATGAAAGTTTTTTCCGCTGCGTATGATTCAGTTGCAGCTCAATTCAAGTCCTTCAGCGGATGGGAGTCTCTAAAAATTATTCAACATTTGAGATCAAGGTGACGACGCATTTAATTTTGAAGATGCATCTTGAAGCATTAGATCAATCAGTCGTACCGCAACCAATTGTTTCTCTCTGCGAATTGACCGGAGAAGCACAGCATATTTGTGTTGGTGTAAGAGAGATGGCTCTCCAATATCAATCCACCTCTTGGAAATGAGACTGTTTAAACGTTGGCGAGGAGATTGTTCCAAGAATGAATAAACTTTCCTTCATTCAAGCCACCTGAGTAGAGCTCGTCTAGGCACGCTCAACACTTATGGACTGAAGATATCCTGAAAAACAAAGAGAAGTGGAAGGCGTTAGCTGTACGCCTTTGCCATCAATGGCCCGGCTTCTTCGTCCGTCAGGACTGGGGTTACCTCCCAGTTCAGGCATTCAGCCCATTCGGCGGCATGCTCATAACAGGCATCAGCACGATCGGCTTCCACCAGAATCCAGCCTTCTACAGAACCGGGAGCATGGAATCGTTTCATCGACGTGCATTGCGGGAAGGGAGCTCCAGTCGCCAGAAACTTTCTGGCGGCAATTTCGTGATACCCGGTCTTGAATGTCCAGTGCATTAAAAAGGTCATAGCCCTTTGAATCAGAGAATGATTGCACTCTTGCATGAATGACCTTGCTTTAATGTTCAAATGTTTCATTTCGAGCGGAATGCTGATTGCCAACCTCCTAGTGATTAATACAACAAAAGTGCTGGGAAGTTGCTATGAATAGACATTGAATTGTTTTCAGGGAGGTTTATGTTTGCGTGATATGACCTGACGAAGGATCAGTTCTTGTAACAGCCTCTCAAAGGTTTGAATATTGTGTTTCCGTTTTTAGTGTTTTTCATTGATATGTTTCCCTGTAGATGTACGTTGAATTTCCAGATTCCACCTCGTTTGTCTACGTAAGTTCTATTTGTACCATGGTCGCCCTCAGAAATCAGTTGATAGGATTCTCTGAGTCCGTCAGACCATTCAATTGTCAACCCATGATCTGACATGTGGAATTGGCAGTCTGCGGTTCTTTTGTCATTGTATTCGCAACAACTTATTTTTTCTGGGGGGCTTGGGGTTACTGGATCAGCTGCGGCAATGGAATGCGTGATCACGATGGATATGGCGGTAACCAATAGATGTCGCATTGATCAGCGTTGTTGAATTGCATTCGATATCTGATGGCTAGCTTCAATTCTTTGTTGCCGCCTAGAACGCATGAAAATCTTTATCCTCAGTGGATTTCTTTGCCAGGTCCCTGGCTCCCGTTTGCCAGTGGTTGTCTGTGAGTCAAAGAAGAATGATCGCTAGCCCCTGGTTGATCGCTTGGGGTGACTTGACGCGACTTTGGGTTGATGGCAACAGTCTTGAAGTCTTGACCAAGCTCAGATATTGTGAGCTTGATTTACTTAAACAGTGGGACGTTTGAAACTGAACATCATCTTTTCAACTGTAGGCTTATTGATGGCTGCGATGCCGGCCAGTTCTGCGCTTGTTCAGTGGCAATGCAGCGTTGCAGGTACTGGAGCTTCCAAGCTCGTGACCTTGGATGAAGACAATGCACAGGTTGTATGGGAAATCAAGTCATCAGAAAAGAGATGGGAGTTCACTGAAACAGCGTCTTTCAGTGCTGATTGGGTTGAGTGGTCTTTTCTCCTTCCAGCAACGACGGTAACGATGTACCACCGATTGGATCAGAGGAGCGGAGAGTTATCGGTCACGCAGGGAGACTCAGGAAAAGTGAGGCGCTGGCTTTGTACTGTTGTTGCCGCAGCAAGCTCTAGCTTGCGATCCGAGCAAATATTTTTGTTTGCAAATGCTGAACGATGACAAATCAGGAGCCCAATCCGGTCTGATTGGTAGATTTGTTGTGAGTGACTTAAATTTGTAAAAGTGAGCTGATTGTTTTGGCCAGCATCAACGGAAACTTTAGAACTGGGAACTGGCTGCCGGATCAGCCAGGGCATGACTGGGATGCAAAACCAAAGCCCTTCAAAGGCGTTTCTTCCAAGCCTGGCAATGAGCGGACCATCTCTCTTGAAGACTTGAAAAGGAACAACAAACCTGAGTTCCAGGTTCCCAATCAAGGTACTGCCCCAAATTTTTAACCCGCCTCAGGAGCCCAGCCCATTTCTTTCTGCCAGGTGGGTGCCCAGAGTTGGCACGTCTTGGTGAGGTGATCTCCCTGCTGAAGACGTCGTTGTCGAATCGTGCAGCCCAGCAGTGTATGGCAGTGCTGATCGACGCCGTAAGCGAAGTGTTGGCAAGTCATGCAGATGCAGCCTCCCTTCCAGCCCCGCAGCTCTCGCTCGTCTACAAAATCCCATTCCTCCATGGCCAGCACGTAAGTGCATCTGTACTACTACGGATTTGGTCTTCTATGCAACCGATATCCCGAAAGCCCCTCAGGGTCTGACCTTGCCAATGCAAAAGCTAGATCACGTCTGCCCGTACAACTGCATCAGTGGTTTTCTTTGCTTTTGCTGAAGTATGTCCTCGGGATCTAGCGTCTCGGCATTCGTCTGGATCAAGTTCAGTTTTGGTTTGAGCAAGGCTTTGAAGCACAGAGATGGGTTATGGCATGAAAGATCTGCAAGAGGATGGACGGTGCTTTTTTTGATTTGATATGAATGACCTTGATGAAAATAAACTTGTATCTGCAGCATTTGTTTCAAGGCAAGCAAAATTTGAGCGCGGAGAGTTCGTTTTTATTGATTATGTTTCTGCGATAGCCCAATGCTTTGTCAGTGAACCCCGCAGGCATTAAATGATTTACACATACCAATGACGGCGTTTGTTTACATGATCTGTTGGACTCAGAACGATGGGCTCACAACCTTTGGGATGACGGGAGATCCACAGAATCGAAAAGAGTGGGAGCGATGGGCACGATCCGAATACAGGCCTGAATTGCGGAAATGGGGAAAGTGGAGCCGCGCTTATACCGTGCCAATGCAGACCATCAGTGAAGCCCAAGATTGGGAAATTCTCATGGGTCAGATGGCAAAATTGAGAGATTTGAATAGGAAGCACCCTTGGCGATACGGCGACAAAGAGAACGGTCAATATGGCGAATGGTGCGTATCACAAGACGAAACAGTGAATTGCTTTAATCAAGCCCTGCAGCAGCTCGAAAATCCAGGAAACCCTCTCCTGTGATTGCACTTGCGACAGTCGCCTCGGATTGAATCGGGTTATTTCGCCCAACGAAGAGATCGTTGACGCCTTCCTCAGCTCTGCTGCGATCAAATGCTGACCTTGGCAGGAAAACGTGCAATGTCCACCATTTGATTTGTTCAAAGACGCTTTCAGCGACAACGGATTTCAGTGACAACCGTTAGCTTCTACTAACTACTGGAGCAGTTGCTATGAATCGGAGTCCGTTCATCGCTTTCGCTGGAGGCACCATCGTCATTGCCGTGATGGTGCTTGCCGCCTTCGCCAACCTGGCGAATGCTGCAGAACCAACCTGTCCACGCGGCCAGAGCAAGGCAACCACAGAGCAGACGAAGGAAGTCAAGTCCTGATGAAGAATCCCATTCTTCAAAGACCCACGGCCGATACAAATGGCCTTGAACCGGGTTTGGAGAAGAGCCCGATTCTTCAAAAGATCTGGAAGGTGGTGACCTGGCGCTGGCGGATGCAGCTGGCGCTGAATGCTCCTTTTGGACTCCTGTGGGTTGCAGATAAAACCAATCCAGCTGTTCATGCTTTCGACATGTCTGTGCTTTCCGCACTTCATGCCGAATGGCTTGCTCCAATGATGGGTATCGCCTGAGTCGCTTTAAGCGATGGTCGCCTCCAGCTTCCGGTGAACTAACAACTCAAATGAAGACGGGGAGACGGGAGTCGTTCGTTTGTTCAGCTTGCTGTTGAGTTCTTCAATCCTTTAACTGAAGGTTGGGAGTTCTTAAGGATTGCTGCCCACTGTTTTACCGTTAGGCACTCCAGAGATGTTCTACAGGAGGAGCAAGAAGAGAACGATCCAGGAGCTTCCGATGAGGAAAACTTTGTCTGTCCCTTTATGAATGTCGAATAGCTCGTATGGCTCTGGAATCATTGTGTCAGGCATGAACCAAGAGACTATAGCCAGAAAAACTGATGCGATGAAAGGATGCAGCTCAGCATCATCAAGCAATGGCCTATCTCGACCTTCTTGATTCCGGGATTAAGTGAGTTGCTCGGAAGCAATGGCTGATGATATAGAGATTGGGACCACTCAGCGACATGGTTGGTTCTATTCAATGTTCGAATCAATGTTCGAAGTTCATGGTTCGAGTGTGAGTGTCTACAGTGTTCACTGAGTTTTGATCAATCTTTCCGCAATCTGATTGCATGTGGATGCGCGAAGGGGAATGATCGTATCGATGTTGATTGTCGAATGGCAGAAGCATTTATAGAATAACTGCTCGAGAGGAGATCAGTTGTTGTGTCGTTCAAACCGATATCAAAGCGAACATGCAAGAAGTGTTGTAAAAACAGGGATAGTCGTTTATAATGGTAAAAATTTTATTCCAAATGTCTAAAAAGCTCAACAAAAAAATAAAAAAGTCAAACAAAATCGTTGAGAAGGATTTGCTTGGCAATCAGGGGGAAGTTTATTTTTCGCCAGATCTCGACGAGAAAACTGTTTACTTTGAAGGGTTTGACTCTTTGACTGGAACCATTGTGACGGGTTCTTATGATTTCAATAAAAAGGGCGGCGTTACATCATATGGGCTGTCCCTTGGAGATTCCGATGGAATTGCCTTGACTCATTTGTTCACGATGGAAAACAATAAAAGCTTTAAAAAGAGTGCCAAGCATTTTCGTGAGATTCTCAATGAAGACACAACATATGCAGGTATTTTGTCCAATGCAATGTCTACGGGAGACTGTCAAGCACTTGCCAATTATATGGATGGACTGAGTGGAGTCGCTGACGGAATAATGTCGACAGGTGCCTCTGTTGGCAACGGAGATCTTTGTTATTCATAGGCATGCTTTTAATGGATAAAAGTAATAGTTAAGGGCCACATAGATGACATTAAATCTTGAAAATCAATTGCTGATCATTTTCTTTGCTGTCAGCTTACCGATGCAGTTGAGAGGTTCGACTTGGTGCATCTTTAATCAACGATGTAGGGTATTCGCGCATCCTTCCTTAAGTCCAACTTTCAGCTGAGAGTTTTGCTTAGAGATTCTCAGTCCTCTTAGAGGAAATTGTTCAGTGCGAGTCTGGCCTCAACAGCTGTTCCAACAGCCATAGCCAATAATCCTCCAAGGCCGATCAATTTGTTTGGATGTCCTGGGCACCCTCTTCTTCTTTCCCAATGACTCCCCCCGAGTAAGAATCGACTGGAGCAGGAGTTGGCCCTGAATAAAGATGCATGGGGAGCCAATCACCATCAGCGGTCTTTCTGGCGCTGCGCTCCACGGTGCAAATCGAATGCGCCGGACGGGTGATCGGGGCGAATTCCATGATCTTTCTGGATGAGTTTTAGTCCGATCAGTGCACCTTCGATGTGAGCCGTCAATGGCATGTTGGCGACTGGACGCTCATGATTTGGATAGATGCTAGGGACTGTGCAAGCGCAATGGCCTGGATCTAAGAGAACTTCCCCTCAGACAACGCTTTGCTGATCAACGCAAGCGGTTTGTTTGTGGTTTTGTCTCTGCACCGAATCAACGTGTGGCCGGGTGGGCATTGATGACGCCGCTGATCGATCAGATACTCGCTATCTGGAATCGATGGTTCAAGGCACAAATCGGTGGTCGGGCATCGTGTTTACTGATCAAAGAGGCTCCGATGCTCAAACAATTTTTGTGTCTCGTGTCAAGAAACGCTGGTGCAGACATTGTTTATTGCTCATGTCGTGCGCTAAAACACTAAAATATTGCTGATGTCATCTAATGACGAAACAGATGTGGAAAATCCAGCGTCTTATGACTCCTCTCTTGCCATTGTCAATCGTAATGACAGGATTGATCACTCCCTCAAAGTTGCTGGCAGATAACCACGGAGAATGGGTGACTGCCCCGGACTTAAAGCCTGGCTATATACTTGTTGGCGTTAATGCCGAAACTCTGACACATCATCAAATCAAAATTAAAAAGAGGAAGGGGAGTCGCGTTAAAATTATATGGATTATGACTGATTTTGATAAGAAGCCTTGGGATGTGATGTCCTTCGAGAATCAGTTTGAATGTAAAAAAAATAAATCACGTTTCCGCCTCCTTTCAGAAGATGAATGGAGGGATTGGCAGCCGATTAAGGAAGGAACCTACGATGAAATAGCAAAAGAAAAAGCTTGTCAGATTTTCCCTGATTGACTTTTGAAATAGTGATTCTCTATAGACCCCTATCCATTTGAATCGATTGCTCGACATTCTCAGCGATGGCTTGTCACCATCTTGATCAGGCAGATGTGTTGGAGTTTGCGCTAAGACTGCTCTAAATCGATCGGCGCTGCTTTTCAAAATTTAGTGCTGTTAGGGGATCTTGCTTGTCTGAAACCCGGCTCTCAACGTAGATGCGATATCAAACCGCACCGCTTCCATGAACCCCCTTTCACCATGCTGTTAGCCCATGTCCAGCAGGTAGTGCACAACTGCCGCATGGTGATCGGCGTGGATTCCGGTTGCGTTGATGACGCCGCAGATTTCGTCCGGCACGCGATGGATGCGCGACAGGCATTTCATTTCGTAGGTCTCCCCTGCGGTGGGCCCCAGATCGCGACTGCGGTTCCATACCTGTGTGGCATCGCCGCGATACAGCCCCACGATCTGGCCAAGGTGGGCAAACGTGTTGGTGCCGCAGCGGCAGACCACGATCGCCAGACAGGCATCAAATTCTTCCGATGACAAATGGTTGGCATCGTCTCGGACGGCATGCTCCTCCATACCAAGAACGATGTTCTCCAGAGCGAAGTCTCCGCTGTAGCTCCAGCAGCGGATGTTGATAGCAATCAGGTTCATGGCTGCGATTTAATCATGCTTTCACCAGGCCGAGGGCCAAGGGGGCAGCACTGTGTGAGGAACCATCGGACCAAAGACAGGGCACACGGGTCAGAATTCCGGTTGAGTTATTGCTAGACAATGGGTTGCACCATCGGATCCTGCTTTGTCTAGGCGCTCAGAGATTTCCTCTGCACCCATCACTAGTTCGCGTATTGATATAGATGCGGTCGTATAAAAAATATTTTGTATTTATAACTAGATTGTCATCCATCAATAGCTCCTCCACCGCAGGCTTCCCAAGGTCTTGAACCCCGCCACAAAGTCAACGCTTGAAGGTGTCGGGGTTGTTAGCCCTTAGTGCTGAGACGAGTTCACTCAGCAGGAACAGAGCAAGAAGGGATTCTTCAGTCAAGAATTATTGTCATTAGATCACCCCATCCGCAAGCGTGAAGCGAAAGTGGGTCTTTTGGTATCTTACCCAACAGATTTGAAACAACTCGTCGAGGAAGGGAATTCCTTCATGGGGGCTAGAATTTAAACCCACTCTTGAATTCTGTGCCAAGAATCTTCTATCTTTTAAATGGATTATTTCTCATTTTAGGTTGTTTTGGAATCCAGCTAGGCCGCCACGTCCAAGCTGCGCCAAAAAGGGGCACTACAGTTGTAGAATGTGTATTTGTTGATGGTTTTTTCAAGGGCAATGGCTACATCTACGAAATAAATAAAAGCCAAACAAAAGTTCGGTTATTGAAAGCATTTGAAACATCAGAAAGTGGCATCAGAAGCAGCTTCGATGAAAACGCGGATATGTTCTTAGTGTCCAGCGAAAATGAGGTGCTCACTTTTGTCGATACACGCCTTGAGGATGAGCAAGGTATCGTCTATGAGGAGACACTTGATTTAAATGCGTTGACATCAACTACGCTGACCATCGAAATGGTTGAGGGTTTAGGTCAAATCGTTGAAACACATTCATCGAAATGTAGAAATATATAATCGTGAATAGTCGAATTGGTTGGTTTCAGGGGCGTGATCATAAATGCTGTTTATAGCCGATTAGGCGGCTCATTTGGCAATAGCTAGACACTTAGTCGAAGGTCATCGTTTATACGTGACTGTCTGAAGCGTTCCCCTATTTGCTTAGGTAAAGAGAAACCCCGCCATTGCTGACGGGGAATGCCTTGAAAGAGTTGAATTAGACAGCTACAAATATCAGCATTGATTTCTTACCCATTCAATCGGCCTGGTAACCCCTAGATCTACCGCTTTTTTCCTGTCCCTACAGGCACCCTTCAGGTCACCCACTATTTCTAAAACAACTCCACGGTTGGTGTAGGCTTTAGCATAATTGGAATTGATTTGAATTGCCTTTGTGTAATCAGATATAGCTCCCTGATAATCCTTTAATTTACTCTTGGTTATACCACGATTGAAGTAGTAGTCCGGATCTTTAGGGTCGATTTCTATTGCCTTTGTGAAATCAACAATAGCTTCTTGGTAATCCTTTAATTTAACCTTGACCATACCACGATTACTGTAGGCAAAAGCATAATCAGGGTTGTACTGGATTGCTTTTGTGTAATCAGCAATAGCGCCTCTAAAATCGCCTAATTCATCTCTCGCAAGTCCACGGCTGTAATAGGCGGGTGCATATCGAGGATAAATCTCGATTGCCTTAGTATAATCAGCTATTGCCCCATGATAATCTCCTAATTCATACTTAGCAAGACCACGATTGTTGTAGGGTACTGCATATCGAGGATCAATCTCGATTGCCTTAGTCCAATCCGCAATAGCTCCTTTTAGATTTCCACTTTTTGCTTTATCAAGCCCTGAATCAAACCAGTCTTGAGCACTCTTTGCATAGGCTGTCTGGGTTGACAGCAACCCTGCGCCAATTCCAACGGCAGGAGTCAGCCCAAATAGCAACGGGCGTCCTATTGGCAAGAACAGGGCTAAGGCAGCAGCAAAGCCAGTTGTGACACGAGGCATCCTTTGCAGCATGTGACTACTCCATCTCTAGCCTTCATCAATAAGCACTGTCTGCATCTGATCTGCAAATAGAAAAACCCCGCCATTGCTCCAGGAGGGCGTCTATCCGTGTTAAAATGAATTTTTTAATAAAATGTCTAGAAAGCTTAATAAGAATTTGCGCAAAAATAACAAAATTATAGAAAAAGATTTATTCGCCAGTAATGCAGACATTGAGTTTGAGAACTCTGATTTTGAAAATACAAGCTATTTCAATTCTTACGATGATATTACTGGGGCAATTACGATAGGTTCTTACGAATACGACAAGAAGGGCCGTGTAGATAGCTATAGCTTACGTATAACCCTTGATGATTCATCGCTCTTTCATGGATTTGAGATGAAAAATAGCAAAAGCTTTAAAAAACATGCGTCACATTTGAGCTATATATTAAATTATGACACCACCTATAGTTCACTCCTAAGCGATGCAGTTGCCAATGGGGACTGCCAGACTCTGACTAATTACTTAGATCAACTCAACGGTATCGGTAAAGGTGTTACTTCAACAGCTTCAAGCATCAATGGAGGGATAATGTGCTTTGCCTAATCATTGCCAGCATTGAATCTCGGGCGTTTGTCGGATGAAGGCATTGATTTGAACTCGCTATTCCATTCTGGCAAGTCAAAAACCCCGCCTTGCGACTGGGCTAAGTGTGAATCAAGCCAGCGGAATCAGAAGATTTCACTGCAGGGTTGTGTACCAACGCCCATGGAACCATCAGGGCAGGTTGTTTCGAACCAAAACGCCTGATCTGCACGAATTGCTTGATCCAAACCGCGCGCATCACTCAGGTCCGCAAACCTCAGGTTCGCATCACGCAGGTCCGCAAAACTCAGGTCCGCAGCACTCAGGTTCGCAAATCTCAGGTCCGCATCACGCAGGTTCGCACCAAACAGGACCGCACCAAGCAGGTTCGCAAACATGAGGTTCGCATTACTCAGGTCCGCAAAACTCAGGTCCGCACCACTCAGGAACCTTCTACGCCCATTCGGCATCCAATCAGGACGCCAACGGGTGCGTTCTGTTGAATACACAGTACTTTCGGTCTGCGTTTCACTTTCAATTCCCGTAATCTTGTCAGCTTGCTTTTTATTCTTAGGCGTAATATCATAAACTAGCTTGTTTGACTTCTTCTTATATTTGACATCGGTAATTGTGAACTTGCACTTCTTCTTTGACCCATCAACAAGGGTAAACGTCTTATAGGCGCTTACCTCAGCGTTTCGCCGTAATAGTTGTCATAGTTCTTGGCATACTTCTTTGCACTGTAATAACCCTCCTCGGTATCAGGAATTTCCTCTTCATCAACCTGCTCTTCTTCCCAGTGAACCCTCTCAACGTCTTCCATCACCAGCTTGTAGCTGCCGTCCTTGCGTTGCTTGATCGTGCTGCTCTCGCTTTGCACGTCAAACAGAACAGGTGCGTCAGAAGGCGGCTTTGCCAAAGCTGAGTTGGAGCACTAACTCAGTTGATAGCAATAACAGTCCTTTGCTGACGTTCCTAAGAGCACACTCTACTTCTGTAATAAAAAACCCCGCCATTGCTGACGGGAAGGTGTGTGTGACGTTTGGTCGTGAGATAGATCAGGCGCAGCCAAAAATTATTGGCGTAGATGTCGGGAATTGTCGCCTTACGTATGTAACCCTTCCCACAGCGAAGAACCACATCAGTGCTAATTGCAACATGATCTCAGTACCTAAATGTCACCCGCTGTCATCTGTTTGTCAGTGGGCGCTTGGAACAGCTCCGTGGTGAGTGCTGATTGGTGGTGTGCCTTACCACACCCTCACCAGACAGTCGCATGCTGGCAACAAAAAACCGCCTCTTGGGGGGCGGAGAAGATTCCAGTTTGGGTCTGGCTTTTGACGCATCGGGGAGACAGGATTCGAACCTGCGGCATCTTGCTCCCAAAGCAGCATGGCTCTCTAGTGCTGGCCTAGGTTTCTCTAGTCAGTGACTCAGTTCTAGCAGTGTTTTTGCGTTATCAGATGTCAGGAGGTGTCAGCAGGTGCTTGACAGCTTTCGCACGCCTTTCGCACAATGGGCATAGCAATATGCCTCTGCTGAATTGCCACGCGTTAGCCAGACAGAACCCTGGATCAAGCCCTTCAGGAAGCAGATCGCAGAGACCTGCGGTGAGAGTTGGTACGTCCGCAACAACCGTGGTCGGATTCGACTGGAGGTTCGTGGTGCTGGGACCGTTTCACTTCCCTACGAATGGACAGCGCGTGGATCAGGACTTGCCTTGCCCCGCATCCTGCAGATCTTTAAGCGGTGGAACGGTGGTCAGGTCACCCTCGCTGTGGCCGCACAGAACTCCGATACCTCCAGCAGCCATCAGCAACTGAATTTCGGCCAGTTGATTGATAAATACCGAGCGTTTGTGCCTAACGCTGGCGACACCACCTGGAAGACGTTTTATCTGCCGGTGCTGCGCAATTGCGCCAAAGCATTTGAGGGCCGACCACCGGTGGACGGTGAAGCCTTAGCGATGCAATGCCTTGCGCAATGGGAACAGGGTTCACGGATGCGGCAGACCAGCCGTCAGAAGCTTTATGGCTTCCTGAACTGGGCGGTGCAACGTGGATACCTCAAGCCCATTTACAGCCCTCCTGCCTCGCTTCCTGAGGTGCTGAAAGCCAAGCGCATTGGCTATCCCCTCAGCGATGTTCAAATTCTGCAGTTGCTCGACAACCTGCCTGAGGGTGAGGTGCATGACCGCTGGCGGTTCGCCATTCAGTTGTGTGCCGTCTATGGACTGCGCCCCGAGGAATTGCGGCACCTGCGGATTAAGGACGGGGCAAGTGGAACAGAACTCTGGACCATTTATCAGAAGTCGATGGGCGGCACCAAGGGAGCCAAGACAGAGCCACGGCGACTCCACCCGCTGCTGCTGCGTGATGCCGATGGTTCCGCCATTGATTGGAAGCTCCAGGCACGGTTACAGGTGGGCGAGAAACTGCCGCCGTTGAACCGTGAGGGTGACGGGGGGCAGGCTTTGAATCAATACCTGCGCAGACGCAAGGTTTGGATAGCGCTGCGGGATGAAGCCGACCATCAGGGTGAACAGCTCACGCCGTATTCCTTTCGTCATCGCTATGCCAAGCAATCTCATGCGGCACCACGGCTCGCCGTTGCAGAGATCGCTGAGGCAATGGGCCACACCATCGAGGTGCATTTAAAGAGCTACGCAAGGTTCAAGCCTGATGCGACAGCTGCTAACTACGCGGCTGTGAATGTCTGATTACTTCTGCGAGTAAAGCCAGAGCTGATAAACGGCGTCTGATCCATAGCCCTCATCAACCAGCTGCCTGCACGCCTGACGGGCAGCCCCCCTTTTTATTGGCCGAACAAGGACGGATGCAGCTTCCGATATGCAGCATGCCGACGGTTAGATCGGCTGATGTCTTTTTTCTTGAAAGCAGTGACTGCCTCCTCTGTAACCAGCCCTAAGGCTTCAGCAATCCGCTTACGGTGCTGATTGAAAACAGGGGAGGAGCTGCTGACGAAGTACGGGGTCATGATCGAGTTCCAAATGTCACCCATCAGCCAGTTGTCCTTCAGGATCCAGATCGGCTTGGTATGGGCGCAGAACTCATAAAGCCGCTCGATAAATGCGTTGAATTCAGATAGGACGCCCTTGCTCTTCGTGTTGATGATTTCCGATGAGCCACCCCAGCCCCAGACCTTGATAGGGACTTCTTTGGGTTGAAATTTGAGGCGTAGCCAACTGATTGCCGCAGCTTCAAAAGCATCTGCCTGATCACCAGATACTGGGACCGAGGCAAGAACCTTTTTGTAAGCGACTGGATCGCGCTCCAGCGGGTTGGAGTTGAAGGTCAAGCCGACTTTGTGGACCCGGTGTCTCTCGACTTCAGCCTCCACCAGATACAGGTATGCGCGACCGCGACGTGCCTTCGCCATGCGCCTTTTGTATCGCTGGTCATTAACAAAGCACGGGACCTGCAGGAAATCGATCTGAAGCCGTAATAACTCCACGGCCTCATCAGGCGTCCAGAACGTGAAATCGGGTGAGGCCTTCATTCGATCAGCTTGCTTTAGCTGGGTTGGTGGCACATCCCCCATCCGGGTGAATGTCCCCGTTGCGGGGGACATTATTCCGCCTCGCAATAACCGCCAAAATCGCACCGGTATTCATTCCCGTCTTGGTCGCGGATGTAATTCGACCGGTAAGGGTGATCGTGATAATCGCCGTGGTTGTAGCTGCTGCCAGGACCGTAAAGTGATGGCCCTGTGCGCTGCAGGTAATCGTCATAGGCATTGGCAGGAACGCCAAAGCAACAAGTAACAACAGCGATGGAAGCGAAAAAAAGTTTCATGATTCAGAAAGGATTTCTCCAGTAGTGGTATTGCGTTGGTTTACAAGGAAGGCACGGACCAGCCGGACGAGAGCGATCCGGAGCGCAGCCACCATTCCGATGCGCTCGGTTACTGCGCACTGGGAGCGATGAAGCCGCTGATTCCAAAGAAACTGAAAACCAGGTCCAGTTCAACGATCACTATCTGGTGATGCAGAAGTCAGGCGGGTGGAAGCAGTGCCCAATACATATTGGGAGTCACGACTGAGTTTTTTTCTCCTGAGTGCTCACAATCAGGGCCGTAACCCCGACGATCTGCAGCTGCCAAAGCATCGGCCCGACGAACAGACCGACGATTGTCCAGGCCAACACGTTGCGCCCGAACCATTCGAACGCCATTGGAGCGACGAACGCTCCCAGAGGGCCGCCGGAAACGAGGCCAACCCAGCCCTTGCCGTCCTGCTGCTTCTGGTACTCCTCAGCGCCGAGATTGCAAAGGCCGTTTGCCTTGCTCTGGAAGTCATTACTGGCACCCGTTACGGCCCGTGCTTGCGCTGCGACTTCTAGACACTGAAGCTCGAACCGTTCGCCGTAGCTCATGCGCTCTGAGCCACCCCAATAACTTTTGGCCTCGACCGATGCAGGGAAGAACGCAGCTGCACCCAGAAGACCGCCAACAGCAGAACCGATAACAACACTTCCGAAATTTTTCATTGATCAGACCTCCGCTTCTGTTGGTTTTTCGCTCAGCCAATACACGCCTTTGAACTTCTTTTCAGCCAGCCGCTGAAACGCTGACATTTCAATGTGGATGGTGGCTTTGAACTCAACGTTCAACTCACCATCAGCGGCAGTTCTGACTGTCGTGACCATCTCTCGTCCGTCGAGATCTTCCGGACTGATCGAAAAATGCCCTGGAGCGCATCTGGCCATGGGTGGTTTGCAACTGCATTCACCATTGCTGAAAGAAGTTGTGAGTACATCCCTCGATCGATTGATTGTTCTGCCCAATTTCAGGGGGTCGCATCCCCCATCCGAGGGATTCATGCCAATGCCTCCAGCTCCAGCTGCTGGGCCGTCTGACCCAGCCCCAGAACAGATGCTCTGTCATCAGAAATATGGCTCAGTTGAGGGATGCGCCCACCTTTGGGGTCCAAGGATGGTGGTAATGAGGTCAAAAATTGAAAAATGAATCTATTCACCAAAGGACTGACAACTGGTATCGCTGTCGGACTTGGGGCAGCTCTTGCAATCCCCGCCATACGACAGGCTTGAGACAACAATTCAATTTGTTTCGGAGTCATCTTTTGCGGGGATTCAGTGCCCCTAACGACCCTCTAATTTTACTTGCTACAAATCATCGACTTCTCAGTAAAAACCCCGCCATTGCTGACAAGGCTAAGTGTGAATCAAGCCAGGTTTAGTTGATCTGCTGTGCAGGGTGATTGCAGTAATAGTTGCTCGTCTGTACAAGGTTTAAGAAAGGCGTGCTTTGTTCCGTCTGGGCAAATTGAATCGATTTCCCAATCAACGGCATTAAGCTTTGCGTCCTTGAAGTTTGCGCCAGTTAGATTAACTTGATTTAGTTTGGCGCCATGTAAATTAGCACCTGTTAGGTTTGCACCAGTCAGATTCGTTTTAACCATTATTGAATCCCTCAAATTTGCCCCCACAAGTTTCGCGTCAGTAAAATTTCCATAAACAAGATTTGTGCCTTGGAACTGCATCCCACTTAAATCTTCACCACGACAGTCAGGAAAACAAGGGGGTCTTGGATATATTCTATTTCTAAAATCAATGGACACTGAATCAATAAATAAGGAGATGTCACTCATTTCCATGTTTTTAAGACCTGTAATCTTGTCTTTACTTGAATCGCTAAGTGGTTTGACACCAAACACCATCTTCCCTGATTCCATTTTTGGCTTGAGCATCTCAAATGTGAACAACTCTCTCTGGTCTTCAACCTCAACCGTTGCTTGAGCATTGGGTTCACTACTGGCGAATAACTTATCCCATTTGCGAAGCAGCTTCTGCGGCTTCCAGGTGCCCTCGACACGGTCAGGCCGGTCGGTGAACCAATCAATCTCATCAACGCCCTTCAGCACCATCTGATAGCTGCCGTTCTTGCGTTGCTTGATGTGACCTGAGTCGGCCAGGGCACCGAACAGAAGGGATGAACCAGCAGGAGGTTTCGCCACGGGTGAGATTAAGTTGCCCTACGGATAGCAAGGAATTCACTGAAAAACCCCGCCATTGCTGACGGGGTGGTGTGTGTGAGGCTTGTCGGGTAATAGATGTAACTTTGCCCTACCACCTTAGAGTAGATAGTCGAAAGCGAGAAATAGTTGAACTAAAGTCGGGAGCCTCCACGGTGTGACCAGATAGATGGTGTTTCTATTTTTTCTACCAGCCCTCGGAGTGGCTTTAGGCCTTTTCATTTTTGCTCTTATTTGGAGTATTAAGTCTCTCACTCGATCCTCTAAGGTTGGCGGCACTGCCGCAGTCATCACCCATGTATTACTAGGGAGCGCTATTTTGGTGATTTCTTTTGACATATATGGCGACTATTTCTACCACTGGAGTTGCAGCAAGGGTTTCATCGGTTACTGTTATTTAGAAGCCTCTATGATGTTTATCTTGATGGGACTTCTTCCTTGTGGATTCCCAATCACTGGTCACATCCTTAGGTCGGTATGGCGCAGTAAGCATTAGCGTGATATCAGAGGGACCAGCTACGCCGCCTCTTTCTTCAGGGGGGATCAAAAGAGCAATTCGCTTGAAGAGGTCAGGGTCGTTGGCTCGTAATGCTGCGACAAGTTGTTCAAGCAGGCAGAGGGCAATGAGTGTGTCGAAGGACATTGATCAGATGTGACTGCCTGAAGTGTTCCCCGCTCTGCTCAAGTAATGAAAAAACCCCGCCATTGCTGACGGGGGGATGCTTTGGAAGCGTTGAAATCAGGCGATGCCAGATGTCAGCAGTGCTTTCTTACCCATTCAATCGGTTTGGTATCCCCTAGATCTACCGCTTTTTTCCAGTCTCTACAGGCGTCTTTCAGATTACCTATTAGATCTAAAGTAATGCCGCGGTTTGTGTAAGGCTGATAAAGTTCGGGATTGAGTTCAATTGCTTTTGTGTAATCATCAATAGCTCCTTGATAATCCTGTAATTCATGCTTGACAAAGCCACGATTGTAGTAGGCATAGGTAAATCGAGGATAAATCTCGATTGCCTTAGTCCAATCAGCAATAGCCCCTTCTAAGTTTCCACTTTCTGCTTTATCAATCCCTGAATTGTACAGATCTTTAGCATTCTTATTCTGTGCATAGGCTACCTGCGCCGTCAGCAACCCTGCGCCAATTCCAACGGCAGGTGTAAGCCCAACCAGCAACGGGCGTCCTATTGGCATGAACAGGGCTAAGGCAGCAGCAAAGGCAGTTGTGACACGAGGCATCCTGAGGGCTGCATGGCTAGTCCATCTCTAGCCTTTATTGACGATCCCTGTCTGTATCTGATCTGCAAACAGAAAACCCCGCCATTGCGACGGGGGCTAAATGCAAAATATTGCCAGGTATTAAAGGCTGATTTATGGGCTGAATGTCCCAGATATACCCCTTAATTCTGACAGGTCATTTTTGCCGTCCCTTTATCTATCTCTTCAACGTATTGGCATTGGCTTGTACGTCCGTACGCCTCCTACATATCGTCTCCGCTTCTCTTCATTGATCCACATCAGCGGATGCGCTCCACTTCGCTGTGATTGCCGATAGCTGTGCTGGCCTTGATTAGCAGCAGTCAATACATACCTGACAGCATCAGCAGAATGGTCGGGCGCTGCTTTCTCCATATCCTCTGGATTGCGATCATCACTAATGCAATAAGGCAATGTCGCCCACAAGCTTTCACAACGCTCTGAAATGAATAGACCAGGCTGTTCACTACCCGCTTGCCACAACAAACTCTTCATCAGTTGCCACCCCACAGCCCTTGAACTCTTAGGGCTGCCAGTGACCTGCCATCCGTACTTCTTAAATTCAGTGCTCAGCGTCACAGGATCGCTATGACCGCCAAAGCCAAGCTGCGCAGTAACTGCTGAATCCATAATTACCCTGCGGGGCGGAATCACAAAATCTGTGAACCCGTTCCGCATATAAAGCTTCTTCACTCGCTCCACAAACTGCGGTGCAGTAAGTGATCGATCTCCCCTATTCCATTCCTTTGATCCGTCTGGCTGAATCGAGCAGATGTATTCCTCATCAACGCAGACCCAACTACCCCTAGCGATATGACGCTCTCCAAATACCATTGGCTCTTGGATCTGACACATCAACACGACGCAGGCAGGGCTGGCCGTGCCCCAGTCACCACCGATCCAGCACCAATGTGCCTTGGTCTTTTCAGTAAATGCTCCGCTCTTATCCGGATACCACGGGATCTGAAAATCACGGGGCAGCATGTTGCGATCAAGTGATAGGGCTGAACCAAAGAATCCAGCCGTTACTTGTCCCCATTCACCCAGCACCTCCGCCGCAATCTTGCTCTCATCCCCGAAGCAACTAGCCCGTAGCTCCTGCTCATACTGGTCAGGACTAAAGAGATAAGGATTGTCCCGCAGAGTTGATTTCACCCATACCGCAGGCTGTGCTCCAAAAAACTCACAATTAAAAATCCGGTTTGGCATCGCTTTTGTAACGATGTAATCCCGAATCCACCAGCTGCCAGGCCCTAAAGGGTTAGCCGTCGCAATGAACTTTGGCACCACAGTTGGGTCCGTCGTCCGCATTGATGACCTAGCCCGCAACACAACCTGCGGGTCGCCTTCCTGCCCCAGCTCATCCCAGAAGATATGGCTCAGATCCTCACCCTGGATCTTGTTAAACGCATCATTGGCATCCATATGAATCAGCCTGATCGTCCCCCCATTACTCAGCTTCCATTGCCGCTTCGCCTTGAAATACTTTGACCCTGGCATCAACGTCGGCACCTGCTGATACAACAGATCCTCAAGCTTCGATAATCCAGCTAGATCACGTCTGATCAGTACCGCATTAAACGCCTCACCACTGATCAGGGCAAAATATCCAATCAGCCAGATCAGCATGATTGACTTGCCACCGCCCCGACCACCAGCAAGGATCAAAGTATTCAGCTGATCAACCGATTGCACCAGGCCTGCCACCCTCCGCTGCCAGGGCGACAGTTGAATCGTTCGCGGTGCAGTATCAGCCAATTAATAACAACATGCTGCATATATTCTGGCAGATTGAAATAACCTGACTAGGAACCCGCTGGCTGGCTGCTGAATTTTTGATATAGTCAATCTGACGGCATCGATCGTCATTCACAACGCCTTTGAGCCACATGATCTTCGCGACCTCTGCGTTGCAGCAAGCTATTGATGCTGCAGACCTTTCTGATGGACAGCGCCATTGGTTGCGCTCTACGCAGTTGTTGCAACGCGGCACTGCGTTTGATGGTGCCATCGCTGCTGGTCTGTCTCCTGACGATGCACCGGACAAAAGCAACCCGGTGAAAGCCTTATCTGGGCGATGGAATCTGAACCTTGGCAAAGCATGTCATCAGATTGCAGATGAACTTGGCTGGACCAAACAGGACAAGCGGTTCTGGATTGATCTGATGGTGACGTTCGAGGACGAGGAGTACAAAATCGATGATCAAGTCATCTGGGTGCTGCGCCCTCAGTGGGTCAACTTGCATATCTGAATTGACTGCTGACTGACTGCAAGGGTGTCAGCAATCCGGACACCTTTGATGACCTTGCCTCCCCGGAACCCGGGTTCCCGCTAGTAGCGGGAACCATCACTGGCACATACCCCCGTGAGATAGGTGATTTGGACACGGTCCAGTATTGAACTGGACACAGAACACTGCTCAGTCTCATTGAATTAGACAGCTGAGACGGGACTATGACTAGGCCGACTGGCACACCGTGGCCTGCGTACCTGTGACAGCCACAGGGCAGCAATCACACGTCCAGCGTCTGTTGATTCCACTGCTCAGGGCTCAACTTCCCGCTGGTGTCACCTTGCTGCAGGAAGTCACGAACAACATTGACTTGCACCGCCTGGACACCGGCATCAGGGCTGAGCTGGTTGTTGAGCTGACGGGCACGGCGATCGTGATGAGTCGATAGCGCTCGCAACAGCGCTGGATCAACGCCTTCTGTCTTGGTGACCTTCACCTGCTCATGCCCATTCGGCAGGCGGATCACCTCACGCACAACACGACCACTGCGACGTTGCTCTTGGATCTCCTCGCGCATCTCACGTTCGCTGAGATTCCAGCGTTCCTCGCTGAGTGCCATCCGCTCTTCCATCGACAGCTTGTTAATGGGATGAGCCTTGGCGACCGACTTAATCATCTGCGACACACGCGCCTGCGTGATCCCAAGCTCATTGGCAATATCCCATTGCGTCAACCCGGCAATATATAACTCCCAGGCACGATTTGCGGTTTCTTGACTCTTCTTTTGAACGTTGATTGATGCAGCCACGTTAATACTTACTCTGAACCCTTGAAAAATTATAAGACGTTATAAGTAATCGAAGCAAAATCCCCCCATATCGCTGCGTATGGGTAGCTGCTCCATGGTCCATACCCCCCACCCCCCTTTGTGCGTATATGAGCTAATTACCCTCTTTTTAATCATCAATACTTTTAAGGGGGGTATCCCTTGGACATAGGACCAACCCTTTTCAGCACTGAGAAAACCGCCTTGGACCACCTATGGACCGGTCCAGGACCACGTTGATTAGGTCCACGAGCTTGGTCCATCGGATCTACGCTTTGGTCCACCTTCAGAGGCGCTTCCATATGCGCGGGCGAGCACCTCCGTGTTGTCCCGTTCTTGGTCTTTTCAGCCCCCATCCAGCGCGTGTCATGGCGTCTTTGATGAGCATCTGATTCTTCTGCGTGGTCATGCCCGTGTCGCGCACAGCTTCCAGCAGTTCATTGGGATTAATTATTTCTGCCCCTGCGTGTTCTTGGAGGTATCTGGCGACCGGACCCTCCAGGATGTTGTCGGCGGTGTAATCACGATTCAGGTCATCGTTTTCTACCTCGTCGGCATCGCCCAGGAACGTCTCAAAGCCGTTGAAATAATCAGCCGTTGCCTGCGCCCAGATCGCATCACGCAGAGCAGCAAGGGCCTCGGTATCGATCTTGGATGGAACGTCGCAGGGAATGATCCACCAACGGCGCTCGCCTGTGTCGTCGTAGAGGAAGTCACCACGGTTGCAAGAGCCGACAAAGATTGAAGGGCGCGGGCAAGGTGCTGCCTTAGTGGCATATGGCGGGCGGAAGTGGTCGCACTCAGTCGAGAGGAAATTCTTGAGGTGTCCGGCGTGAGTGAGTGAGGTGATGCCATCTAGCTCTCCTAGTTCCAACCCCCAGTTGGCGTGCAGCGTGAGCAAGGCGTCTTTATCGCCAATCTTTCCACGGAAGATGGCGAAGAATGGGCCGAACAGGACACGCCAGAACGATGTTTTCTTAATGCCCTGATTGCCCTTCAGGACCAGACAGGTGTCGTGCTGACAACCGGGCTCGTAAGCGCGCTTGACGGCAGCCACAAGGGTTTTATGGAGCATGCGGTCATAGATGGTCTGCGGCCCTTCGTTATCAGCGGGGCGAAGGAACGTTGATGCCAGACGTGTGATGTCGACGCGGTCGCCGTAACGGATGGTGTCTAGGTAATTCCTGACGGGATGGAAGGCGTCTTCCTGCGCCGCTGCCGCTAGGGCATCTCTGGCATCGCGTTTGTTGACGTCATATCCCCGCTGTTGGATTGGGATGTAGATGCACTCTTGTTCGTGTGAAGAGAGGGTGATGCCATTGATCTCCACGTCTTGTGACATGAGGTTCCAGCGAATTAACCCGTCATGGATCGGGTCTTGCATGACGGTGGTGAACATCGTTGTGAGATCACCAGCGCGGATTGCAGTGCGCTTGCCCTTTTCGTTGATGCCAGAGGGGAGAGTGCTAGCGAGCAGATGAACAGGTTTATTGGGGGTATTGAGCTGATGCCCGTTCGGGGAGAAGGCTGAGGCAATTTCTGTTGGCCAATCCATCAGAGACCCTCCGCCATGGCACGAACAGCCGCGGGGCAAGGAGTGCCGAGGTTGTTTTGTTGGAACTGGCGCAGATCCTCGACTTGATAGGCGATGGATTTGATCTGAGCTTCAACGCGAAGGCGATGCAGCTGTGCGAGATCTTCGTGATCCCGCCAGATCGTTTTGAGGTGAGGTTTGAGGGCTGCTGCTTTGACCTGAGCGTCTGTTATGGCTACGCAGGCGGAATGCAATTCGTCAGGCGTTGCCGTGTAGAAGTCAGGGGCATCCCATGCAGCGTCAAAGGCGTTGTGGAACTGATCGAGGATGTGAGCCCATTGAGAGCGTTTGGTTTGGCGTGAGAGAAGTTCTTGCGCAGTGTTGGGGGTGGCCGGCTTCGGCCACCGATCCCGTTCACGGTCTGGCTTGAAGACAGCAGCTGAACCGCTGAATCCACCGTTGTGGTGGATGAATGCCCATTGCTGCCCCGCGATGGTGAGGGTGTCACCAGGGCGCATGTCCGTGCCGGTGTGACAAAGGATGGTTGTGTCCGACCACCGGCAATCTGCGTCTTTCGTCCTGCTGCATACGGGGCAGGGGTGATTGCGTCCGGAAGTTTTCACTCTCCCGCCTCCCAAATATCAATCTGTTGGGTGAAAGTTGTGTCGCGTTGCTTGGCGATTCGTGCGATGGCGCACATCAATGCCGCTAGCTGTTGATCTGCTTTTACGTCTGCCTGAAAGTCGTGTTCTGGCGGGACAGGCAGCGGCTGGGCGTAATGCGGGGCAGAAGCCAAGCGTCGTGCAGCGGCTTCTGTCATTGATTGGACTTTGTCGGAGGAAAGCCGACCTTTAGTAGAGTTGTTCATGTGAAAGCTTGTTTTCCTGAGGCGGTGTGGTGACCGCCTTTTTTTATGGGGCGACGAAGGCGCTCTGGCCGCGTTTTTCCATGTATTCAGCGATTGCGTGCCGGATCACAGTTGACTGGCTGACGCGATGCTCATGGGCAAACTCTTCAACACTGGCTTGCATCGGGATTGTTGCTTTAAAGCCAATGAAGAGGCGACGTGCTGGGCCGTTTTGAGTTTCGTGTTTCGAGAACTCTTTCGGGTTCACGGAAGTCATAAGAGAATTGAATAAATAAAGACTAGAGGACAAATGAGTGCCGTCTAGGTGCCAGAAATCCACTGCCTATGCCTCCTGATAGCTGATAACAACTGGTGACATCTAGTGACAAAGATTTAACTATTTTTTGGGTGATTTTACCTACCCGTTACTAACTTTTTTGAGAAAGTTTTGCGAGGTATTGATCCAGGGCAGTGCCGTATTCCTGCGCCTTCTGGAAGCAGTCATCAGCGAGATTGTTTTGCTGGTGATGCCCCCAGTACGCGGCTCTGAGCGATTCCCAGTGCTCCCCGGTTGAGAGCACAGAGGCTGTGTCTTCTTTGGATGCCATGACGACGTTGCGGATTGGATTAGCCATTAGTTCTTCCTTGCATTGCCATTAGGGAACATCACGCGAGCGCCATTAGTCAGTGCCGTTTCCAGCGCGGCTTCGGCACCAGGGCGACCATCTAGCCAGTCATTCATGAGTTGATTCACTTCCTGCTCAGTGGAGCCAGCAAGGAACAACATCATTCGGGCGTTGGCCTTTGCCTGGTCTCCGCCGTCGCTTGTTTCGGCGGGCTCCTGAATGGTTGCCATGACCCATTTCGCAAAGCCTTGATGGCTCAAAAGAATGCGATCAGCCATCGGTGCCCTCCGATTGGTGGAAATGACGCCAAGCCTGCGGATGCAGCAGGCTCGTCCCGGCCATCACGACAGCAACGGTGCAAAGGATTGAATCGGTCATGAGCCCTGCACCTCACTAATGAGTTGATCCATGCCGTCTTCGCCGTAAACCTCAATGGCAGCGTTGCGAGCTTTCTTCAGGTCTTCACGGCGCTGCAGTTCTGCAGCCACCATTTCCTTGGTGCGCTTCGCCAGTGATTTACGGATTGCCGGGATGTTGTAAACAACAGGACCACCAGCAGTACCAGTGGCAAAGATGAAGTGATCACCAGGCGTGAGCCTGCCGTCACGACGCATTAAACGAAGGGTGTTGCGTGCAATCGCCAGAAGCTCTGCAGCCTCGGGCTCATGCACCCATTCGGGCGTATTCATTAGGAGGAAGTCGGAGGTTTACTCCGCGTCCCTCAGTTGCTCTGACTTTCTGGCAGCCAGCAACGCGTTGCACGTTGAAGCTGTGCCCAGTTATTCCGTTGCTCACACTTGCGGCGCTTGACCACGGAGGCCAGTGCCTCTTTAGGGCTCATGCCATGCGACTCATCAATGCGCTGAGCGTTGTCGGCAACAGCCTGACGAGAGGCATCAGCCTTGGGCTGACGGGCGTCTGCAAGTTGAGTTGACGAGATGAGGTTGCCGCGATGATGCAGCTTCCTGACTCGCTCGGTGGCGGAAGTCATCGACTGAGGTTCTGCGGTTTCCTCCCCGTCAGATCCAGGCGTTTCACGTCAGCTCGGGGAAAGCCGCTTCACCCCCACGGGAGAAGGTTTGACGTGTCCGACCTCTGAATCTGTTGTTGAGTCAATGCTGTTACGCAGGCGAAATGCTGTCAACAGGTACCAACGGCTATCAACAAAAGTCGTGCGAAAGGCCAATAAAAAACCCCGATGCTTTCGCACCGGGTTCGCACAACCGATTTGGGAAATCGCTCAGATTGCAGTCGGGGAGACAGGATTTGAACCTGCGGCATCTTGCTCCCAAAGCAAGCGCGCTACCAAACTGCGCCACTCCCCGGCGCTTTTCCACTTTACGGCGTCGTGGGTGCTGGCTCAGCTCTGTTGTCTGGAGATTGTGTTCTCAACTGAGTCGTGCCTCGGGATTCATGACTGCACCAGCCCAGTACGAAGCTTGTTTCGTCCTGGACTTGCCTCGCTTTCAATCTTGAATTCTGTCTTGGCACGGCGAGCGTGAGCTCTGCTTTTCGTTGTTGACTCAAGTTCTTTCTTTTGTGTGCTGTTGAGTGCTGTTCTCCGTGGCTGTCATTTGTAGTACAGATACCCCTTCCATTGCTTGATTTAGGTTTGATCATGTCGACTGGCTAATCAATGAACTTCTCCGTTTCAATGGCTTCAGCAGCTCTGGTCAGTCTTTCTTGTCTGTTCCCGGCTTTTTCTAGGGCCAGTACCTCTGTAGCGGTTGATTCGTGGTTGCTCAAATATGCAGCTGATGCGTGTATTAATGACGCAATGAGGGCTGCTAATCAAGTTGGATTCACGATTAATCAAGAGGTTATCAAATATGGTCCAAGGAATCAGAATTGTATTCTTTATGCTTCGTCCATTGATGGTCCCTATAGTATGGCATTTGCATGTGAGGAGTCTGATAGAACCGTCGGGCTTGCGATGAGCGGCTTGAATAATGACATGACTTTTCAGATGTATCAGGCGGTTCTAAAGGCCTACGAATCACTTTAGGTTTGATCGAATCGATCGAATGTTCAGCCTGCTATCGCTGGTTTTATGTGGGCGGAGTCGCTGATTTATTGTTTTGATATTTAAAATCGAGCTCCTGTTCCTGTGTGCTGCTGTTTTCTTGTTATTGCTTGTTGATGTCCTTTTGTTGATATTGTGCTGTAACGCTGCATTGTTCAATGAGTGTTTGATCAGGATTGATCGATGCTGATGGCCACTCCTTCATTGTTCTCCAACAGTGGAAACATGGTAATGGAAGGACGTTTGGTTTGACTGCAAATGCGGCTGCTTGGTTGACATTTTTTGGCCTTTGCTCTGTGAAGGAATGCCTGATCACAAAGCATCCTGTGCATGCCATCGCCTGTTGAGGTGACTTTTTTAGATCACCGGCTTGGACATTGAATGGCTGGCGGCCAATTGTTCAGCAAGAGCCATACTGCTGAGCAGGGCACCTTCAGCGCGTCCAAATCCCGGGCCTTCGATCCAGTCCCCGCAGAATCCAATTCCGCTTGCAGGGCACCATTGCAAATCTTCAGGCAGCGGATGGTCCATGGGCTGTGCGGCTCCCCAGCGCATCATTCCCAGCGATAAAGGTTTCAGGTCATCGCCTGGTATCCCACTTAATCCGGGAATCTGTCTGATCAGGTCAGGTAAGAGAAGCCTGATTCTCTCTTCCTGCTTTGCCATTAAGCCTGGCTGCCGATCAGGTGTGATCGTGCTGCCGTCATCAAGGCCGTGCACCACAACTCCCAACACTGAGCCTGGTTGTTCCTGAAACACAAGGCGTTCCACTTGCCAACGTTCCTTGGCTTTCGGTGTCAGCCAGATCTGGCGCGGAAGCTTCTGATCTCCCAGGCCTTTGATCTCCAGCATCAGGTTCCAGCGAATCGATGCGCTGCTGTTCTCCAGAACGTCCAACGCCGCATCCAGCCGGGGATCATCACCGATTGGAACAGCCTCTCTCAGAGGTATATCCGGCCAGGCCAGCATGGACAGGGATCGTGGATGGGCCAGCAGAGTGCCGCTCAACACCAATTGTTTTGCCATCAGCACGACAGCGCCCTGTTCGTCGCTGAGCTCCCATCCCGAGCTGGTTTTTTTCAGCCTGCGGATCCGACATCCATACAGCCTCTTCAGGCGCGAAGAAGCCTGCTCCAGCAAGCCTTCACAGACGCTGGCCATCGTCGGGTGACCGCGTAGCCATTCGCCTTCCAGCAGCTTCTCCTCCGGGACCTCAACCAGCCGGCCGTTGTGATCAAGGCCCTTGAAAAGTCCCCACTCACGTTTGAGCGTTCCACTGGCGCGTAGTGGAGCCAAGATCGCTTCAACACCCGAATTGCCTGGAGCTCTGACGTTGAATCCAGGCGCTCCATGATCGAGCCTCCAGGTTTGATCGTCCCGCCGCCGGCGTGTCGCCGTTCGTCCTCCCGGGCCCCTTCCAGCCTCCACCACGGCCATTGAGCCCTGAACCCCCAGCTGATGCAGTCGCGCCAGCAAGCTGCAGCCCGACAGGCCAGCCCCGATCACGACGAGATCAACCACCTTCATTGACTCTGGAAATCTGGCAAAAAAATAGAGATTCAGGAGAGAAAAACATTCTGCTACCTGCTTTGTGCCATTTGTTCAAAAGCGGCCCTTCTGGGAATTCTGATGAGCAAGTGTCCCTTTTCCGGTCATGCCGGTGCCGTTAGCCCCTCTGGTGGCACGACGAACCGAAATTGGTGGCCCAATCAGCTTGATCTATCGATTCTTCATCAACATCATCCGGCCTCCAATCCGCTGGGTGATGACTTCAATTACGCCGAGGAATTCAACAAGCTTGATTTCGAGGCCCTGAAACGGGATCTTGATGCCCTGATGGCTGAGTCGCAGGATTGGTGGCCTGCCGATTGGGGACATTACGGAGCCCTGTTCATTCGAATGGCCTGGCACAGTGCCGGCACCTATCGCAGTGCTGATGGTCGTGGCGGCGCAGGCCACGGCAATCAGCGTTTTGCGCCGCTCAACAGCTGGCCCGACAACATCAACATCGACAAAGCCCGTCGCCTGCTCTGGCCGATCAAGCAGAAATACGGCAACAGCATTTCCTGGGCGGATTTGATGATCCTTGCGGGCAACTGCGCTCTGGAGTCGATGGGGTTCAAGACCTTTGGCTTCGCCGGCGGCCGGGTTGACATCTGGGCGCCGGAGGTTGATGTGTTCTGGGGTACTGAAACCGGCTGGCTAAGCGACGAGCGCCACAACGCCAAGGGTGAGTTGGAGCAGCCTCTTTCGGCCACGGAGATGGGCCTGATTTATGTGAATCCGGAGGGTCCGGAGGGCAACCCGGATCCACTGGCTTCAGGCCGGGAGGTGCGCGACACCTTTGCTCGCATGGGCATGAACAACGAAGAGACCGTGGCCCTGGTTGCCGGTGGACACACCTTTGGCAAGGCCCACGGTGCGGCCGTGGCGGACCACGTCGGAGCGGAGCCAGAAGGCGGCAGCATCGAACAGCAGGGCCTGGGATGGCACAGCGATTACGAAAGCGGCAAGGGCGTGCACACCATCTCCAGTGGCATCGAAGGGGCCTGGAAACCCAATCCCACCCGATGGGATGGCGGCTACTTCGAAATGATGTTCACCTATGAGTGGGAACTCAGCAAAAGTCCTGCGGGCGCCTGGCAATGGCATCCCAAGGACGTGCGTGAGGAGCATCTGATCCCCGATGCCCATGACCCCACGAAGTCGTCACCGCCGATGATGACCACGGCGGATCTTTCCCTGCGATTTGATCCCGCCTACGAGCCGATTTCCCGGCGTTTCCGTGAAAACCAGGACGCTTTCGCCGATGCCTTTGCTCGCGCCTGGTTCAAGCTCACGCACCGTGACCTGGGACCCCGTTCGCTCTATCTGGGGCCTGAGGTGCCGCAGGAGGTGTTGATCTGGCAGGACCCGATCCCCCCCGTTGATCACCCCTTGATCGCTGCCGCTGAGATCGACGACCTAAAGCACAAGCTGCAGAGCAGTGGCCTTTCCGTGGCCGAGTTGGTGAGCACGGCCTGGGCTTCAGCCTCCAGCTTCCGTGGATCAGACAAGCGGGGTGGAGCCAATGGAGCCCGTTTGCGCCTGGCGCCGCAACGCAGCTGGGAGGTCAACCGCCCCGAGCAGCTCAATCACGTGCTCGGTGTGTTGGAAGGCCTCCAGCAGGCCTTCAACACCAGCCGCGGCGATGGCAAACGCGTTTCCCTGGCAGACCTGATCGTGCTCGCCGGAGGGGTTGGTGTGGAGAAGGCTGCGGCTGCGGCAGGGCACAATCTCGTGGTGCCGTTCCATCCCGGCCGCATGGATGCCAGCGAGGCGCAGACCGATGCAGCCTCCTTCTCAGTTCTCCGGCCGATCGCCGATGGTTTTCGCAATTGGATGCGCTCAGGCCTTGAGGTGCCCGCCGAGCAGTTGCTGGTGGATCGCGCCCAACTTCTCAATCTCAGCGCCCCTGAAATGACGGTGTTGGTGGGTGGATTGCGGGTTCTCGGCACCAATGCAGATGGATCTGATCGAGGTGTGCTTACCGATCGAGTGGGTCAGCTCAGCAACGATTTCTTCGTGAACCTGCTGGATATGGAAACGGAGTGGACAGCAGTGGAGGGAGCCAGCCAGCTGTATGCAGGCCGCAGCCGCAGCAGCGGTTCCCAGAAATGGACGGCCACGCGTGCCGACCTGGTGTTCGGCTCAAATGCCCAGTTACGTGCCATCGCTGAGGTGTACGCCCAGCGAGGTGGTGAGCAGACGTTCCTCGAGGACTTCGCAGCTGCCTGGGTGAAGGTGATGGAGTTGGATCGTTTTGATCGGCGCTGAACAACGGCGCCGTTGATCACATCCAGTACTCCTCAGCTGCCACCCGGGAGATCAGCCCGCCAAAGAGAGCAAGCAGCAAGGTCACCGCGAAAAAAATGAAATAAGCCAACGGATGACCCCGGTGTAGGTAGAAATTCTGATCGTCATAACAGCGGATCCGTGGAGCGCAACATCAACTGCAACGTTCCATCGTTCCGCTTTGCTGTTTGCTGACCTCGAGGCGCAACCAAACCCGCCGTAGGCATCGGCTGATTACACCCTGGATCGATCACGAGGATCTAAATGGGTCGCCTGAGATTCGAACTCAGGACCAGCCGGTTAAAAGCCGGATGCTCTACCGCTGAGCTAGCGACCCGTCCCCTCTTGGGGGTGCCATAACAGGCACTCATGGACCTTATCACTCAGTTGCCCTGGAGACTGGAGGCTGTCACAAGCCCCCGATGAATGTCGCTGAGCCCTGGCCGACTCCTCAGATCAACGACGCTGCCTGGGTGGCTGAATCAGCTGTGGTGATTGGCGATGTGGTGATGGCCGAGGGCAGCAGTCTCTGGCCGACGGCTGTGGCGAGAGGTGATCTGGAGGCGATCCGAATCGGTGCGTTCAGCAATGTTCAGGATGGATCGGTGCTGCATGGAGATCCTGGCCAGCCCGTCACGATCGGACGGGAGGTCACGGTTGGACACAGGGCCGTGATCCATGGCGCCACGTTGGATGACGGTTGCCTGGTGGGTATCGGTGCCGTTGTTCTGAACGGTGTCACGGTTGGGGCCGGGGCCTTGGTTGCCGCAGGCTCTGTGGTGACGAAGGATGTGCCGCCGCGGACGATGGTGGTGGGCATCCCGGCGCAGGCCAAGCGTGAACTCAGTGAGCAGGTTGTTGAACAACAACGGCAGCACGCTCGCCGATATGCCGAACTGGCTGCTCGCCATGCCTTGATCAGGCAATGATTGCTGCGAATTTGATCAGCTTTTCGGCCAAGAGTCCCGCATACGGGAGATGGTCCGTAAGATCGCCGGAATTCAATCTCCATCCATGAGCTTCGTCCGAGTCGCGATCGGCCTGGTCCTGATCCTCGCGGTTGTCGGTTATTCCGCCTTCAGTGTGATCACCACCGGTCAGGTGCTCGGTATCGATGCACGTCTCTTCCTGGTGGTGGCTCCGGTGCTGGCTGCTGTGAGCTGGGCAGCATTCAATATCGGTCGAGCAGCGGTCGGCCAACTGCAGATGTTGCTCAAGCGCAGCCGCGCCTGATCTTTAGGGTGAAGGCTGTCAAAGAGCAGCCTCTTGTCAACGCAGCCTGCACGGGTCACGGTTCTTGGAGCCGGTCTGGCCGGAACAGAGGCTGCCTGGCAAGTTGCTCGCGCTGGTATTTCCGTGAGGTTGGTGGAGATGCGGCCGATCCGCCGCTCCCCCGCACACCACAGCAGTGATTTTGCGGAACTGGTTTGCAGCAATAGCTTTGGATCCCTGAGCAGCGACCGTGCCGCCGGCCTGCTTCAGGAAGAGATGCGTCGGCTGGGATCGTTGGTCATCGCGATGGCCGATCAGCATGCCGTGCCTGCCGGTGGAGCACTGGCCGTGGATCGTGGCCGGTATAGCGCTGCTCTCACGGAGGCCCTCGATCAGCATCCTCTGGTATCGATTGAGCGACGGGAGCAGCAGGATCTGCCATGTGCAGAGGAGGTCACTGTGCTAGCCACCGGGCCGCTCACCAGTGAACCGCTGGCTGAGGATCTCCGGCGTTTCACCGGCCGTGCCGACTGCCACTTTTTCGATGCCGCCAGTCCGATCGTGCACGGCGACAGCATCGACCATGAGATCGCTTTTCGAGCCAGCCGTTACGACAAGGGCGATGCGGACTACATCAATTGTCCAATGGACCGGGAGCAGTACCTCGCGTTCCGCGCTGCACTGCTGACAGCCGAGCAGGCTGAACTCAAGGACTTCGATCAGGAGCAGGCCAGTTTCTTCGAGGGCTGCCTGCCGATTGAAGAGCTTGCCCGCCGTGGTGAAGACACCATGCGCTACGGACCGCTCAAGCCGATCGGTCTCTGGGATCCCCGCTGGGGCGATGTGAACGATCGGGATGTGCGTCGCGCCCGGCGTGCCTATGCGGTGGTGCAACTGCGTCAGGAGGACCGTGATGGACGTCTCTGGAATCTGGTGGGCTTCCAGACGAATCTCAAATGGGGCGAGCAGAAGCGTGTGCTCCAGATGATTCCAGGACTAGCGGCTGCCGAGTTCGTGCGTTTCGGGGTGATGCATCGCAACACCTTTCTGGAGTCGCCCCAGTTGCTGACGCCAACACTGCAATTCCGTCAGCGGCCATCACTTCTAGCTGCAGGTCAGATCACCGGCACCGAGGGCTATGCGGCTGCTGTGGCCGGGGGCTGGCTGGCCGGCACCAATGCTGCACGGCTGGTTCGTGGCCTCAGTCCGATCGATCTTCCTGCCACGACGATGGCAGGAGCCCTCACCCACTTCGTGAGTGAAGCCCCGACGGCCAAATTCCAACCGATGCCCCCCAATTTCGGTCTGTTGCCGGACCTGCCTGAACGCATTCGCGATAAACGCGCCCGTTACGGTGCCTACCGAGACCGTGCTCTGACGGATCTCGAGCCCGTCCGAACCCTTTCGCTTCAGCCAATTCCCGCATGACCGACCAGCAGCATTGGGATGCCGTTGTGATCGGCGCCGGAATCGGTGGGTTGGTGACCGCCAGCCAGTTGGCGGCCAAGGGTGCCCGTGTGCTGGTGCTGGAGCGGTATCTGATCCCCGGTGGCAGCGGCGGCGCCTTTCAGCGCAAGGGCTACACCTTTGATGTGGGCGCCTCCATGATCTTCGGCTTCGGGGAGAAGGGGCATACGAACCTGCTCACCCGAGCCCTCGCCGATGTGGGGGAGCGCTGCGACACCATCCCCGATCCTTCACAACTCGAGTACCACATGCCTGGTGGTCTGCAGATCGCTGTAGATCGCAATTACGAGCAGTTCATCGCCGATTTGTCCGCCCGCTTCCCCCATGAGGCCAGCGGCATTCGCCGGTTTTACGACACCTGTTGGCAGGTGTTCAACTGCCTTGACGCCATGCCGCTGCTGTCCCTGGAAGACCCGGCCTATCTCGCCAAGGTCTTCTTCAAGGCACCTCTGGCCTGCCTCGGCCTCGCCCGCTGGCTTCCTTTCAATGTGGGGGCGGTGGCGCGTCAGCACATCAGCGATGAACAGCTTCTGAAGTTCATCGACATCGAATGTTTCTGCTGGTCGGTGATGCCGGCGGATCGCACGCCGATGATCAACGCCGGCATGGTGTTCTCCGATCGCCATGCCGGGGGCATCAACTACCCCAAAGGTGGTGTTGGCGTGATCGCCGAGAAGCTCGTCAAAGGGCTGGAGCGTCATGGCGGGGCCATTCGCTACAAGGCCAGGGTGACCGATGTGCTCGTCGAAAACGGCCAGGCCGTTGGCGTGACACTTGCCGATGGTGAGACGATTCGAGCCCGCCGGGTGATTTCCAATGCCACCCGCTGGGACACGTTTTCCGGGGATGTCAGCGCGCCGACAGCCAAGAACGAGCCAAAAGCCGACAAAAAGCCGACAGCCGACAGCCAGGCCCTTGTGGATGCAGCCCATACGCCGGCCAAGGAGCAGGTCTGGCGTCGTCGTTACGTTCCCTCCCCGTCCTTTCTGTCCCTGCACCTGGGCGTGCGGGCAGAGCTGATCCCTGAAGGCGCTCACTGCCACCATCTGCTTCTTGAAGATTGGGAGCGGATGGAGGACGAGCAGGGTGTGATCTTCGTCTCGATGCCCTCACTGCTGGATCCGGACCTTGCACCTGAGGGGCATCACATCGTTCACACCTTCACGCCGTCATCGATGCAGGCCTGGCAGGGGCTAACGCCTGCCGAGTACCGCCAGAAGAAAGAGGCCGATGCCGCTCGCCTGATCCACCGGCTGGAGGCGATCCTTCCGGGGCTCGCGGATGCCATCACACATCAGGAGATTGGAACCCCCCGAAGTCACCGGCGTTTTCTTGGACGCTTCCAGGGGAGTTACGGACCAATCCCGGCGATGCAACTGCCGGGTCTGCTACCGATGCCTTTCAACCGCACTGGTGTGCGCCACCTCTACTGCGTGGGTGATTCCTGCTTCCCTGGGCAGGGGTTGAACGCGGTGGCGTTCAGTGGCTTTGCCTGTGCCCATCGCGTTGGGGCAGACCTGGGCCTGAATCCGTGGGCCTTGCCGGCCTGAATCTGTTTAGGGTTTCGCTGCTATCCAGCTTCAATGACCTCCCCGCCCGAACCATCTGCTGCAGAGCTGGCTCGTTTTCTGGAGCAGCGTGGCGAGCTAACAAAACCCTGGAATCTGCAGATGCTGCGCCTGCAGAAACTCAAGGAAGAGAAGGGGTCGATGACACCGGAGGCTTACCTCGAAAAGATCCGCGATGCCCATCAGGATCTGATGCGACTTGGACGCTTCTGGGAGGGGCGGGAAGCGGAGGTGTTTAGTGGGACCTATCAGCCATCTGAACTGATTGAGCCTCGTCCCGGTTCCGCCGAGGATCGTTGAACAGATGGAACGGTTCGGACTCTCACCGCTGATTCGCTTCACGCTGCTCAGCCTCTATCTGGCGTTGGTTTTGCCCCTACCACTTCTGGCACCAGAATCGCTGCGCTATCCGATGGCCCTGGGGCTGGTTCTGGGACTTGTTTTGGTGGTGGGGCTGCTGAGTGAGCAGGTGGAGACTGACAACATGGGGATTCAGGTGCGCTACCCCGCCTGGATTCGCTGGTTGCTGCGCCGTGGCTGGTCCATGCCCTGGGAGGACATTCGCGCGCTCGTCCCGGTTGGCACCAGCCAGGGAGGGACCGTTTACTACCTGAAAGCCAAGGATCTGCGTCATCAGCTTCTGCCCCAGCGGATTGAACGCTTTGATCGCTTCCTCAAACTGCTGCAGGAGAAGAGCTCCGTGAGCACCGCTGGAATCGGTCGACTCACACCCCCCTGGACTTATCAAGTGCTGGCGGTTTTATCCGGCTTGATGCTGATCACCGAGATATTGACGGCGATTTGGCGATTCTCGGCAACGATGGGCTGAACACCTAAGGCTTGTTGCTGTGCTGGATCGAGACGTTTTCAGGTTGATTACAACGCAAGCCAGTGTTCTGGGTCTGTTGCTTGTCAGCAATGTTCCTGTCTTTGCGCAACCGCCATCTGAAGCCCTCGTGCGCGAGGCACTGGCGTGCACCCGCGCGGAGGAGCGTTTCACCGTTGGGCGGGACAACGGCTTCCAGGCCGGGTTCAACTCTGTTCCCGCATCGTCAATGCTGCCCGAGGCCATGAAGCAGGAGATTTTGAGGCGATTTCAACGGGTCGCTGATCAGGTGTTTTCCTGGCGAGATGTGGAATCTCGTTTCATCGAGCTCCATCAGACTCACTACACCAAAGCAGAGCTGGAGGGTCTTATGAGGTTCTGTTCAGACCCCGCTTATCGAGCTCTTGTTGAAGCTGATCTGAGGATGATCCCTGCCTCGATGCAGATCGGCGTTGAGTTTCAACCTCAGATTCAAAGCCTTATGCAGAAGGAACTCGAAGAGGTCTTCCAAGGGCTGTCTCAATAACTCCGATTCAGCTTGCAGGCAGATTGTCGAGGCTGAAGCGATAACCACGCTGGCGGACGGTGGTGATGCCACCACCTTCTCCGAGGCCGGCTTGCTCGAGCTTGCGGCGCAGGGTGAGCACCTGGGTGTCCACCGAGCGTGGGCCGCCACTGAATGGGGGCCAGGCCATCCGCAGCAGCTCCTGGCGGCTGCGAACAAGCCCCGGGGGCATCAGCAGGGCGCAGAGCAGGGCGAATTCGCGCGGGCTGAGCTCCACAGGCTGATCACGGAGGGTGACCTGTCGCAGAAGCAGATGGACCTCAAGAGGGCCCACGGTGACGCGCTCCTGCAGTCCGCTGTGGCCGCGTTTCAGCAGGGTGCGACAGCGGGCCGCCAGTTCTTCGAGGCCGAACGGCTTGCGCAACACATCGTCGGCTCCGTCATCTAGCAGTCCCACCACAGGGTCGGCACCGCTGCGGGCCGTGAGCACGATGACCGGGCAGCGCAGCTGCTCCGCTAGTCGCAACGCGGAGCTGTGCTCCAACAACTCAGCGCTCACCAGGAGGTCAGGAGACTGCTCCTGACAAACCTCTAGGGCTTCCGAAACCTTTCCGACAGCAGCCGTGAGGTGTCCGTCCTGGCGAAGGCGTTGGACCAGCACGGTGCGAAGTGTGGGATGTGGCTCCACAACCAGAACCCGTGACGGTTCCTGTCCGGTTCCGGAATTCGGCAACGACATGGTTGCCATGCTGATGTCGCTGGCTTCCGCAGTGATGTCGCGAGGGGTGGAGGTCACGGCACTGACTAAGGCGCGCTTACGCTAAGCCGAAATTTCTGGCACGCTGGTAACAGAGACAGCGGTCTCCTCAATGACGGCACTTGACGATCCTGCAGCTATCCGTCATTTCCAGTCACTTTGTGATGCCTGCCAGGATCTGACCAACCGCTACCACTCCCCTTCTGAGCTGCGTATTTATGCAGATGGCTATCTGCATGCGCTGCGCCGTTCCTCCACACTTGATCCGCGGGTTTTGCACCGATTGGAACAGCTGATCGATCGCTGGATTCTCGATCCGTCCAGCTTTATCGGCCCTGATGGCGATGTGAGCACGCTCTACATGCGCCGACCTGAAGCATTCTGACCATTTCAGCTTGATGCTTGCGCGCTACCAATTTGCTCAAAACGACTGATGCGACAGGTTTTCTAAATCAGTCAACTACGCGATTGTGCAAGATTCGATTACACTTTTCAAGTTGCAGCGATAGGCGAATGTTTATTTTTTGTGAGCGGTATGACTCAATTATGTGGTGAGCATATCGAATAAATCTTTCTGTCAGGTTCGATTGATTTCTGTTCGAGGGTGATGCCTGGATCGACAAAAAAGGAGCCGCAGCTCCCTGAAGTGTTGGGGTACAAGCCATCAACTGGCCAACGCAATTTCCAGCTTCTCTTTGAGTTCCCCGGCGTTGTACATTTCGATCAAAATGTCTGAGCCGCCAATGAATTCCCCTTTTACATAGACCTGAGGAATCGTTGGCCAACTTGAGAATTCTTTGATTCCCTGACGAATCTCCGGGTCGGAAAGCACATCGAATGTTTCAAAGCTGACGCCGAGGGAGTGGAGAATCTGTACGACGTTGTTCGAGAAGCCGCACTGGGGCATCAATTTTGAGCCCTTCATGAACACAAAGATCGGGCTGGTCTGAATCAGATCTTCGATGCGGCTGCGGGTGGAGGCGTCCATGAATCGAAAGGTCAGGTGGAGGTTGAGGTGTCTGGGGTTGAGCCGTTGGGAGCTGTGGTGTTGAGCGCCAGGGCATGAATGGCTTCGCTGGCCAATTCGCTCTGAAGCGCCCCGTAAACAAGCTGATGTTGCTTGATGCGGGATAAACCAACAAATGCTGTGGAAACCACGCTCACCTGGAGGTGATCACCACCACCGGTGAGATCTTCAACCGTCACCGTGGCATCAGGGATGGCGCGCTGTATAGCGGCCTCAACGGCAGCCGGCTGAACCATGAGTCAGGAAATCCTTCTATCGGATGTTGACAGATCAGTTGCCACCTACGGGAGCGGCACCTTTGAATTCCGTGTCGACGAAACCGAGCTCAACCAGGCTCTGATAGGCCTTCTGTCCCTGAGGTTGGGAGGGTGTCATCAGCCTCACCACTTCAACCAGCACGGGGACCGCCACTTCCGGTTGGTTCTGACGGCGGAACAGGGCTGCCAGACGGAGGTTGGCTTCCGCCAGCAGGACCAGAGATTCGCGACCTTTGTCGTCCATTTCTCTTGGAATCCTGGCATCGAGACCCCGGAAGGCACCGCTGAGATCCCTGTAGAAAGCGAGCAAACTCTTGGCTGCCTTGCGGGCATCGTCGTAAGCCTTGCGCGCTGTGGTGAGATCACCGGCAGCAGCAGCGGCGTCACCTTTGTTGATCAGGGCCTGAACGGATGAGGGGTTGAAGCCGCCCGTGGTCTGCGCCAGAACCCGACCGCTGGCAGCGCCCTGGGCCAGAGCCTGAGCCGGTGCAAACCCCAGGGCAGCCAAAAGAGCTGCAGCCGTCAATAAAGAGCGACAACTCATTGGGTCAGGTCCATTAATAATTCGCGGACTTTATAAGCAATGCAGGGGACGGCCCACCGCCTCACGGGCCGCTTGTTCAGCCGCATGCATGCCCATCGCCAGTGCATCGGTGAAGCGTTGCCCCGCTTCCCTGCTGCTCTTCTCCGGCAGTGTCATCGGTTCTCCAAAGCAGATCGCTGCGCGACTGAATGGTCGTGGTGGGGCCTGGCTGTACCCGAGTCCAACAGGGATGACAGGAACTTGCACTCCTCTTCTCTGCGCCAGCTGGGCTAGGCGAACCAGTCCCAGATGCAGCTGAATCGCACGATCCTGCCGTTGAATCCGTCCTTCTGGAAACACCACCAATTGCTGGCCATCGGCCAGCAGATCGATGGCCAGCCGCAGTGTGGTCATGGAGGGCCGTTCCTGATCCACCGGGAAGCAACCGAGACGCTGCAGAAACCAGCCCTGAGCTCCGCCCATCTCCGTCGTGGTCACCATGAAGCGGCAATCACGGCCGGTGACCCTACGTCCGGCGGCCATCGGCAGCATCAGGGCATCCCAGCGAGCCCGATGGGTGGGGGCCAGCAACACAGGGCCGGAACGCGGCAGGTTGTGGTGCTGCAGCACGATCCGCTGCCGAAATTGAAGGCGCAGCGCCAGATCCTGGGTGACCAGCATCGCCAGCGGAGCCCAGAATGGGTTGATGCCCACCTGAAGGGCTGATTCGCGGTTGGCGAGGGCCGCAGTCACCGAGTTGCGGTTTTTGGCGTTGAGAACCTACGGCGCTCAGGCGGCACTGCATAGGATCCCGATTGAACAGCCGTCCCCATGGCCAGTCTGGGCGTCAACATCGATCACATTGCCAACGTGCGTCAGGCCAGGCGCACAGTGGAACCTGACCCTGTCCCGTTCGCGATGCTCGCTGAGCTGGGTGGGGCTGATGGCATCACGGTTCACCTGCGTGAAGACCGCCGTCACATCCAGGACCGGGATGTGACATTGCTGCGGGAGACCGTTCGCAGTCGCCTCAACCTTGAGATGGCCGCCACCGAAGAGATGCTCTCGATCGCGCTGAAGCTCGGACCGGACATGGTGACTCTGGTCCCTGAGCGGCGCGAGGAAGTAACCACAGAGGGGGGGCTGGATGTGGTCTCTCAGCTTGAAAAGATGACGAGCTCGGTGCATCGTCTTCAGGATGCAGGCATCCCTGTGAGCCTGTTTGTGGACCCCGATGAGCGCCAGCTGCAGGCCTGTCAACGCAGTGGCGCGCGCTGGGTGGAGTTGCACACGGGGGCCTATGCCGAAGCCAGTTGGTCGGCACAGCCGCAGGAACTGGCCAGGCTGATCGAGGGCTGCTGCATGGCCCGTCAGCTGGGACTGCGGGTCAATTCCGGCCATGGCCTCACATACCAGAACGTCGAACCTGTGGCGGCAATTGAGGGGATGGAAGAGCTCAACATCGGCCACTCGATCGTGGCGCGGGCCCTCGCGGTGGGTCTGCAACAAGCTGTGCGAGAGATGAAGGCGCTGGTTCAGAATCCCCGTCTCGATCCCCTGTTTGGGCAAGTGTCTGGATGACGCAGTATCACTTCGTCGCCGCCAGCGAGCGGTTTCTTACCGAGGAGGAGCCCCTCGATGAGGTGCTCAGGGAGCGCCGACGCAACTACGGCGAAAACGGCAAAGAGATCGATTTCTGGTTGGTACGCCAACCGGCCTTTCTGTCGGCTCCGCAGCTTGCGGAACTCAATCAACGCATTCCCCAGCCAGCTGCTGCGGTGGTGTCATCGGATCCCAGCTTCATCACCTTCTTGAAGTTGCGTCTGGAATATGTGGTCACCGGGCAATTCGAAGCGCCCTCGGCTGAGATTCCTGAGCCTCTTGCCAGTCAGCTCTGAGATGCATTGATTCGGCTTTCGATCGAAGCGAATCAGCGTGCGTTGGTGATTTTCAATAAGGCACTAAATTTTGGTGAGAAGCCGAGAAGAGTTCATGTCTTACGAAGGGATGTACGACTACACACCGGCTCCAGCACCGCCCCCGTCGCCAGATCCATCTCCGATACCAAGTCCGGAACCGAGCCTTCCCGATCCAACGCCGGATCCTGGTTATCCAGATCCCATGGTTTACCCAACGCCGGCTCCTGGTTTTCCAGATCCCATGGTTTACCCGACCCCGGCTCCTTACGTCCCCGCCATTGACCCTATGACGGGCTTTGATGGTCTGCCAGAGGGCAGTTATCCGCCAGCGATCGATCCTGAAACCGGCATGGTCCCCATGCCGCCAGAGGCGGGCTATGGCCCCATTGAGGATCTGCCAGAGGGCAGTTATCCGCCGGCGATCGACCCTGAAACAGGCAATGCATTCCTGCCTCCTGATGATGGTTATGTACCCCCGATTGCAGATGACCAGGACTGGGGCGATTACAGCTGGGACTCCGTGAATTGGGACAACAGCGCCGTCGAGGACAACTTCGACTGGGGCGCGGTGGATTGGGGAGACCTTGAATGGGAGGGGAAGAACGCGGATGCGGAAGCGATCGACTGGGGCGCGGTGGATTGGGGAGACCTTGAATGGGAGGGGAAGAACGCGGATGCGGAAGCGATCGACTGGGGCGCCGTGGAGTGGGGAGAACTGGATTGGGAAGGAAAGAACGCGGATGCGGAAGCGATCGACTGGGGCGCGGTGGATTGGGGAGACCTGGACTGGGAGGGGAAGAACGCGGACGCGGAAGCGATCGACTGGGGCGCCGTGGATTGGGACGAACTGGATTGGGAAGGGAAGAACGCGGATGCGGAAGCGATCGACTGGGGCGCCGTGGATTGGAAAGACCTGGATTGGGAAGGAAAACAATCCGATGCCAAACAGATTCAATGGGAATCAGTCGAATGGGAGGAGCTCGATTGGGCGGGTGAGGACGCTGACTGCAAAAATATCGATTGGGGTGAAGTGAAGTGGACTGACGTTGACAAAAAAGCTGAGATTGAATTTGAAAAAATCGAATTCAGTGAATTGGACAAAAAAGACTTCAAGTCCTTGGCGAAGAAGTTCAACAAGCGAAAAGATCTTGAGTTGGGTTCGGCCTCTTCCGACAAGTTGAAGGGTTCGAAGAAAAGTGAAACCATGATCGGTGCTTATGGTGACGACACTCTTGACGGCGGCGGCGGTAAAGATAAGATTATTGGCGCTTGCCCTGAGTCAGGAGGTGGCAAGAATGAGATTGATGAAATGACCGGTGGTCAGGATAAAGATGTGTTTGTTCTCGGAACTGAGGATGGTGTTTTGTATGACGACGGTAAGAAGAAGAACGGCAAAAAAGATTATGCAGTAATCACTGACTTCAATCCCAAGCAGGATTCCATGCAATTGCATGGTGATTCTGGAGATTATTTCGTTGATGACCGCCAGAAGAACGGGCAAGGTTGGCAAGGGATCGTTTACGACTCCAATCAGAACGGTTTGTTGGATCGATCCGACGAATTGATCGCACAAATTCCAGCTGATCTTGGCTTGCGGGATTCAGTGTTGGAGAAATCAATCCGAAATGCTGATTTCATCTGATCAATCCAACAGCCCCTGCAGTTACTTTGATTGCAAGGGGCATCTTTTTACTTTTTTCTCACTTAATCTGATTCGTCTCGTTCAGATCAGTCGTGGACCTAAGAACGCTTCCAGTTAGCCGGCGGATCGCGCTTCTGGTGAATGCTCTTGATGGCGCTGTGAAGACCAACAAGGCCCTGGCTACCTGTGCTGATGGGGACGAGATGGTGGAGATTCTGCTTGGGGCTTCGGCAAAGCTTGGTTTGGGGTTGACGCGCCGAGATCTCACGCAAACGCCGCCCATCCGCGATTGGATCTGGTTTAAAAACAATGATCCGCTGCTGACGGTGGGGGATGCGATGCCGCGTTACCGCCAGGACAAGACCAATGATTCCGGCGCTGAATCAGCTCAGCAGGCACCGCCGGAAAAGAAGCGCTTCCTTGGTTTGTTCTGAGGCTGTCGGTCTGTTGTCAGGCCTGAGCCTGTCGGTCCAGAATCTGATTAAGTCAGTCGTCTGTTGTGAGGCCCTCCCGCACGCGCCACTGGGTGATAGGTGATGTGCACGGATGCCACCACTCGTTGCTGGATCTTCTGGCCGTGCTTCCCAGCGGGGATCACCTTGTTTTTCTCGGTGATGTGATCAGTCGTGGGGCAGCCATCGTGGCCACGATGGACCTGGTTTGGGAACTGGTGACGCAACGCCGTGCGACCTGGTTGCGAGGCAATCACGAACAGAGCCTCATCGATGCGTTGCAGTCGTCCAATCAGGACGAGTCACAACACCACCTCATGCTCGACACCTACGAGCAGCTGGGTGTGGAGCGCGCCGAACAGTGGCTGCATCGTCTTTTGCAACTTCCGTCCGTTTATCGGGCTGACGGTTGGAGCGCCACCCATGCGGGTTTCAACAGCAGCGGCGAGCCCGATCTTTCGATTCGCGATCCCTTCTGGGAGTCCTATGACGGCCGTTTCGGATTGGTGGTGGTCGGCCACACGCCGCGGCCGCAGGTTGAGCGTTACGGCCACATCGTGTTGATCGACACCGGCGCTGTTTACGGCGGATTGCTGTCGGCTTATTGCCCGGAGACCGATGCCGTGGTTCAGGTCCCTGGTGCTTCCTGCTCCACGTCGTTTCCCCGCCCTCAGGATGAGGGGCGGATTCCGGCCGTCCTGGCTGGAGAACCAAGCACTTGCTGACGCTCTACCGGAGCAACCGAGCCGAATTTCTGGCCACGCTGCTGGCCCGTCAGCTGCTCGAGGATCGCCCGGGTCCCTTCGAAACGGTGGAGGTGTTGGTCAACACCTGGCCAACCAGTCGTTGGTTGGGGGAGCAGTTGGCTGTCGCCAACGGCATCAGTTCGCTGGTGCGGTTCCCCTTCCCCGGCAGCCGTCTCCGCCAGCTGGTGCGACAACTGCTGGATCTCCCCGATCGTGAGGAGGACCCGTGGCGGGCCACCACCTTGGTGTGGACCGTGCTGGAGCTGCTACCCAGGCTGTTGGAGCAGCCCGCAGCGGCTCCGCTGAGGGATTGGCTGCAGCAGCGCAGTGGTGATGGGTCTGGATTGACCCGTGACCGTTGGCAGCTGGCTCGGGCGATCGCCGATGTCTTCGATGATTACGCCCTTTACCGGCCGGAGACCCTGCAGCGCTGGGTCGAGGGCAACGACGCTGACGCTGCTGACGATGATTGGCAGCCCTTGCTGGCGCGCCAGCTGGCGAAGGCTTTGGCGCGTCAGCCCTTTGGCTGGCAGGTGCAGGCCGCTGTCGAGCGTCTTCAGAACGGCATGGTGGATCCCGCCGTGCTGCCGCCGGTGCTGCGCCTGTTTGGGATCAGTGCCCTGGCCCCCGTGCAGGTGCGCTTGATCCAGGCCCTCTCCGGCAGCGTTGATGTGCAGGTGTATCTGCTGACGCCCTGCCGCGATCTTTGGCAGCGTTGCGGCAGCCGCCGCCAGCAGCTCGGCGATGCCTGGACTGTCCCTCCAGATGGCCTTTGGCTGCAGCAGGCACCTCGCTTGGAAGCGACGCTCGGCCGCATGGGGGCTGAATTTCAGCAGCTTCTTGAAGGCAGTGGCGAGAGCCAGTTGGGAGAGCTGCGGGAGGGAGATCTGTTTGCCGATCCCGTCGCCATGGCGCAATCGGCGGGCCGCTCGGCCTCGTTGCTGGAGCAGCTGCAGCAGCAGTTGGTGGAACCGGATCTTGCCGAGGCTTTGCAGCGATCTGCCGCCGACGATTCCTTGCTGTTTCAGGCGGCTCCGGGCCCCTGGCGTGAGGTGCAGCTGGTGCGCGATCGCGTCCTGCAGTGGTTGGCGGCTGATCCGACCCTCGAACCACGGGACGTGCTGGTGATGACCCCCCAGATCGATCGTTATGCCCCCCTGCTCAGTTCGGTGTTCAACGACCGCGATGCCATCGGCGTTGAGCTGCCCTGGCGCCTCACCGACCGCAGCCAGCAAAGCAGTCCTGGCCTGACGATGGCGATGCTGGAGCTGCTCGAGTTGGCCGGCGGCCGCTTCACCGCCAGCGGCCTTGAGCGCTTGCTGGCCAATCCAGCCCTGCAACGCCAGCAGGATCTCGACGGCGAGGAGGCCAGTGCGCTGACGCGGGTTCTGCAGCAGACGGGATTCCGCTGGGGGTTGGATGCCAGGGAGCGGAACGGCGATGAAACCCACAGCCTGCGCTGGTGTTTGGATCGCTGGTTGCTGGGACTGGTTCTGCCCCAACGCGATGGGCTGGTTGCCAGCGGTGCGGCGCCGTTTCAACAGGATCTAGCTCCGCAACGGCTGGTGCGTTGGTGGACCGTGCTGGATCGCCTGCTGCGCTGGATGCAGCGGCTGCGTCAAGCACGACCCTGCGCCGCCTGGACCGACCTGTTGCGCCAGCTGCTGGAGGATCTGTTCGGCGATGGTGGTGACTGGAGCTGGGAACATCAGTGCTGGTGTGTTGCCTTGGCGGAATGGCAGCAGCGGGCGGGCGACTTCGCTGAGGATCTGGAGGTCAGCGTGGCTGTTGAGGTGCTGATGGAAGCCCTCTCCGTCGACAGCGGACGCTTCGGCCATCGCAGCGGTTCACTCACCGTGAGTGCGTTGGAGCCGATGCGGGCGATCCCCCACAGGGTGATCGTGCTGATGGGGCTGGATGGCCATGCATTCCCGCGGGCTGATCAACGGCCTGGCTTTCATTTGCTGGAGCAGCGCCGCTGGTTGGGCGATCCCCGGGGTGCCGATCAGGACCGTTATGTGCTGCTGGAAGCCTTGATATCGGCGCGGGACCATCTGCTGATCAGCTGGTGCGGCCGCAATGAACACAATGGTGAGCCGCGTCCTCCCGCCGCTCCGGTGGAGCATTGGCTCCAGGATCTGACGCGCCAGCTGGGTGATGAGGCGAGCCAGGGGCTTTGCCTTCAGCCCGATCCCAACCCGCTGGACCGCAGCAATTTCCAGATCTGCGATCACGGCTCACCGCTCAGCTGTGATCGCCGTCATCTGGAGGCTCGCCGCCGGATTGATCGGCAGCAGCCAGCATCCGCCTCGGGCCTGGCCCTGCCCTTGGAATGGCAGCCACCAGAGGCCACTGATGAGCCAACGCCTCTGTCCGATGAAGCACTGCTGCAGTGGTTGGTGGATCCCCAGGCCAGCTGGCTGCGTCAACTGGGTTTGCACACGAGCGAGCGCGCTGATGCCGTGGCAGATCTGGAGGCCTTAGAGCTCAGCGCTCTGCAGCAGTTTCAGCTGCTGAACCAGGATCTTGAGGAGCACCTGCTGGCTGGCATGGGGCCGGACTGGCCGATGGTCCTGGCGGGTCAGGGTGTCTTGCCAGCTGGGTCAGGAGCCGCCCTGGAGGTGGCTGTCCTGCGTCAGCGTCTTGACGCGTTCTTGACGATCCTGGCTCGCTTTGGGCCGATTCGACGGGACGGCAGCCTGCTATTCGCAGGCCCAATCCAGGTGGTGGTGCAACCCGGCCGGTTTCGTGCTCGCCCTTTGATGACGGCCTGGTTGCAGCACTTGCAACGATCCGCCGAGGGGGCTGGTTTGGATGGGTCTCATTTTGCGGGGACTGCAGTCATCACCCGGGCGGATCGGGGGGATGGCGCCACTGTTCAGGTGCAGTGGGATCGCTTGGATCCCGAACCAGCGGCGGCTGAGCTAGATGCCTTGCGGCGGCTGGCGCAGCAGGGGCAGCACCGTTGTTGGCCTGTACCGCCAGTGAGTGGCTGGTTGCTGATGGCCAAGGAACACAGGAAGGCTGGCAGTGGCGTGAAGGCCTTCCGTGAGAGCTGGCACAGGGAGCGGGAAACGCCGACGCAACAGCTCTGTTTTGGCTTGGAGCTCGAGGCAGAGGTGCTGCTGGATTCTCCTGGCTTCCAGCAGGCCTGCAAGGCCCTTTACCAGCCGATGCTGACGGCGCTGACGTCGTGAGACGCAGGACGCGTCTCAATTGCTCCAACCTCACGCTTGCGATCAGCGAGGAACTGCCGAGTTGAGTTCCTCGAACAACTCGCGAACGTTGGCGTCGAGCTGACTGATCGGGTCTCCCCCCTCCTCTTCGCCGAGATCCTTCACAGCCCAGAAGCGGATCCTGTCTTCCCAGGCTGGATAGCGCTCGCGCACCATCGGTCGGTGGGCCGCGGCATCGACGGCCACCACCACGTCGGCAGCGCTGAGATCGGCGTCCTCCACTTGACGTGGCATCGCGAGCTGGTTGAGGTCGATGACGATGTCCCGTTCGCGAACGGCTGTAATAGCTTCTGCGGCCATCGGCCCCACATTGCCGCTGTCGGCCGTTACCTTCAAACCGGCGGATGCCACCTCAAGTCTGCCGTCCGCCTGGTCTTCGCTGATGAGGTGCTGGAACAGCGCTTCCGAGAAGCGGCTGCGGAAGTAGTTGCCAGTGCAGAGGAACAGGACGCGCGTCACGGAAGCCCCTCAGCCCCCCGAGCTGTGCACAAGTGCGTAGACGAACAGAGCAACGATCGCTGCTCCAAAAAAGCCAATGGAGGTGAGTTGGCGAGCCATACGACAAAGCCTCAACTGTCATGTTGTGACTCAGCTGAATTTTCCTGTCAATCGCCGCCGGCCTGTGGTGAGGAAATCGCGGTTTTTTTGGGGTTGGCTGATAGCTCCTCGTTGCCATCAATGGAGCAAAACTTAAAACTCATGATGTAAATCAATGTGTGCGCTGCTGAATTTTCTTTGCTCAGGGAAATAATTGTTGTCAATGCGTTTACCTTCCTGTCTCTGACGTCCTTTTTGGTTGTTTGAAGACTCTTTTTTGAGGCTCCATCAACCCTGAATTGATGTCGAGTGTTCCGCTGATTTGTTTCCATGACTGTTCAGGCATCACCCAAGCGGGCCTTTGGTGGCGAAACCAAAACAGCTGTTGTCAGCTTTTCAGCGCTTGGCGAACGCACGGCATCGGCGGCGCTGACAAACCGCGATTTCCAGCGCCAGATCTCGCAGTCGATCCACCATCCCGTCGGCCCGCGCGATCACGCCACATGGCCCCATGTCGTCACGTTCGAGCGGTTGGCTCCGATTGATTCCGAGGCGCTTGATCTGGCGATTCATACCGCCTACCGCCATGTGTTCGGCAACTGCTACGTGATGGCTCAGGACCGTGCCGTGGAGCTCGAGGCCCAGCTCAAGGATGGTCGCCTTTGCATGCGCGACTTTGTTCGTGGTTTGGCTCAAACCGAGTTTTACCGCGCCCGTTTCTTCGCATCGGTGTCGCCCCATCGCGGCATCGAATTGAGCTTCAAGCATCTGCTCGGTCGTTCCCCCTTGAGCCAGCAGGAGGTGGCTGCTTGCTTGGCGCTGCAGGCGCAGGCGGGTTACGACGCCCTTGTGGATCACCTGGTGGATTCCCCGGAGTACTGCGAGGTGTTTGGCGATCACACCGTTCCCTACACGCGGGGATTCAGCTCCGCTGCGGGAATGCCGATGATGAATTTCGTGCGGACCGCTGCCCTGGAGAGCAGCTTCGTGAGCAGCGACCGCGTCGTTGGAGCGTCCAGCGTGTTGCTGGACAACCTTGCGGCGGGCCAGCCGATGGTGATTCGCAGGCCCGCCTCCAGCCGCTTCAGGGCGATGGCCTCGAGCTGGGCGGCTGGCAAGCCCCCCGCCAATGCCGAGAAGCTCTGGCGCGGTCTGGCCCTCGTGGGGGCGGTTCATCTCGCCGGAATGTTAGTGAATGTGTCGGCCCAGATCCTGGGCATCCATGCCCTCGATCGCCTGCCCGCGATGTTCCTGGGTCTCTGACGCCAGGCTGGTCAGAATCGGGCCATCGCCCTCCGGCATGGCCCAGCGCTTCGATGCCAACACCTATCCGCTGGACGAAGGCGTCCGCCTGCTGGAGGCCAGTGCCGGCACCGGCAAGACCTTCGCTCTTGCCCATCTCAGCCTGCGGCTGATCACAGAAGCGGCGATGCCGCTGGACAGCCTGCTGGTGGTGACCTTCACCGATGCGGCAGCGGCGGAGTTGCAATCCAGGATCGGTAGGCGCTTGCAGGAGGCCTTGTTGGGGCTCGAAGCGCTCGAGAGGGATGAACCCTTGCCCGACGCCGATCAGGTGCTGACGGATTGGTGGCAACAAACCCCGGATGCCAGTGCACGCCGCGACTGGATCAGTCGTTTGCTGCTTGCTCTCGAGCAGCTGGATGCGGCGGATATCACCACGATCCATGGCTTCTGTCGACGCAGCCTGCGGCGCCAGGCGATCAGCAGTGGCGCGGCGATGCAATTGCAACTGGAAACCGATTCCACCGCGTTGGTGAAGGAGGTGGTGCAGGAGATCTGGCAACAGCAATTGCTGTTGCTCCCCCTGGGCCAGCTGCAGGGGTTGGATCAGGCAGGGTTGTCATTTGAAGCCGTTTGCGTTGCTTTGGCCCGGCTCGATGGTGATCCCCAGGCCCGTCTGCTCGTCGACTCCGACGACCTGAATCCCGACCTGCCGCTCGTGGATCAGCTGACGCACTCGATCCAAACCAGCTGGCAGTGCTTTCAACAGTTGTGGAGCCGCGATGGCGAAGCCCTTGAACAGACTTTTCGTGCGGCGGCGGCCCAGTGGAAGGCCCTTAAGTTCAAAACCACGCCTTACAGCGCCTCCCCCAAAAGTGATCGCGTCGGCCAGGTGGATCGTTGGATCGCCGAGCAACAAGCCAGTCCAGACAACACCAGTCCCGATCTGGCCTCGATCCGCAGCCTGAAGAACCCCCTCTACGACTACTTTCATCCCGGCATCTGGTGCCGAACGGCGCGTCAATGCGGTGAACAGGAGCCATCGTTGGCCGCCGCTGCGTTGCAACAGGCGATCGCTGATCTCTGGGATGGACCGATCGAGCGGGTGTGGCGCTACGCCCTGCGTCGGGGTATGCAGGTTCTGGCGGAACGGCGGCGCCGCAGCGGGGTGATCAGCTTCGCTGGCCTGCTGGCGGTGATGGATCCAGGGGACGGGCCGGCTGCCTGGCTGGAGCCGCTGCGCCAGCGCTACCGAGCCGTGATGGTGGATGAATTTCAGGACACCGACCCCACCCAGTGGCGTCTGCTGCAGCGGGCCTTCGCGGATCGTGGCCGCCTGCTGCTGTTGGTGGGTGATCCCAAGCAAGCGATCTACCGCTTCCGCGGCGGCGATCTGGATACTTACCGCCAAGCCAGAGCTCAGGTGGATCGGATCGACGATCTGCTCGACAACTTCCGCACCACGGAGCCGTTGATGGCGGGGCTCAATGCCTTGATGCAGCCGGGACTGCCGAGCTCGGGGTTGAAGGTGCCGGCGGTGCGCCCCTGCAGCAGCCGGACACCGGCAACGCTGCCCGACGGCGACTGGCCTCTGAAGCTGCTGGTTGATCAGCAGGAATCGCCTACTAGCCAAACAGCCCCCAGCCGCACCGCCGTTGAGGAGACGTTGCCTCCCCGGCTGGCGGAGCTGGTGATTCAGCTGTTGAGCGATCAGCCGGACCTGACCCCCTCCCAGCTCTGCATCTTGGTGACGCGCCACGACCAGGCGTCGGATCTTCGCCATGCCCTGGCCGAGCGAGGCGTTCCGACCCGGCTAGTGGCGCAGGGTGATGTGTTCGAGAGCGAAGCGGCGGGGGTGCTGCAGCGGCTGATGGATGCGCTGGCGGCACCGGGGGACGACCGTTGTCTGAGGTTGTTAGCGGCCTCGCCACTGCTCGGTTGGCGCCCGGAACAGCTGCGGCAGTCCAGCGACGACGCCCAGCTCGATCAGCTGGCCCAGCGCCTGCGTCTCTGGGCTGATCAGCTGTCCCGCTTAGGGCTGATGGGGTGTCTGGCGGAGTTGCTCGAGGTTGAGCGGATGGCTGATCTCTCGCAACGGGGACGGCTTCTGGCGGACCTCCAGCAGGCGGCACGGCTGGTGCAGGAAGAGATGCACCGGCAGGGGTTGGACATCGCCAGTGCGGCGACATGGTTCCGTCGGCAGCGGCTGCATCCTCCGGTACCCGTCCCGGAAGCCCGCGAGCCCCATAGCGACTTGGCTGAAAGCGCCGTCGCTGTGGTGACGGTCCATCGCAGCAAAGGCCTGGAATTCCCCGTTGTGATCTGCCCTTACCTCTGGAGGGGTGCCAAAGAGGCGCGTTACGTCTCAGGTCCTCTCTGGAAGGACCGTGCCGATGGCGGCTGGCGGATCGCCTTGAGCCGCGATTGGGGCGCCGGCTTTGCCGTATGGCAGCACAGCCATGCCGAGGAGGTGGCGGAGGCCGAACGGCTGGCCTACGTCGCTATGACGCGGGCTCGGTCGCAGTTGTTGCTGGTGTGGGCGCGCTGCAGTGGCCAGCAGACGGTGTTGCAGGACTGGTTGTTTGAGGGGTATCCCGAGCAAGGGGTGATGCGGCAGCTGCCGCTCACGGTGCAACCACTGCCGGACGAGCCTGGCTTCAAGCGTTGGCGTCCACCGTCGCCGCAGGAGAAACTCGGCCTTGGAGCCGCACCGGCCTGGATCGATCGCCGCTGGGGACGGTCGAGTTATTCCGCTTGGATTGCCTCGCCAGCTGCGGATGCCGTGATCGAGCAGGGTCGGGATCAGGATCCGGCGCCGGAGGACGCGATCGAATCGGGTCTTGATCGCTGGCCTGAGCGGGGCCCGTTGGCGGACTTCCCACGCGGTGCCGCTGCCGGTGATTGTCTGCATCGGATCCTGGAACAACTGCCGTTTCAACCGTCGCCGCCTGCAGCGGAGTTGATCGAGGCAGAGCTGATCGAGGCTGAACTGCAACGGGCCGGCCTTGATCCGGGCTGGAGCACGGCGGTGCAGCAAGGACTCGATCAGGTGCTCAGCACCCCCCTGGGCGGACCTTTGGGCGACCTCAGCCTGCAGGCCCTCTCCCCCGATCGGCGCCTGCATGAGCTCAGTTTTGATCTTCCGGTTCATCAGGCCCGCACGCTGGATCTGGTGGAGGCCTTCCGTCGTGATCCTGAGGCCCGCTTCGGCAGCGATTACATCCCTCAGCTGCAGACCCTGCAGGTGAACAGTCGCGGCTTCCTCACGGGCTCGATCGACCTGGTGTTCAGCGATGCCGCCGATCCGCAGCAGGCACGCTGGTGGGTGGCCGACTGGAAGAGCAATTGGATCGGCGAGAGAGCACTGGATGGCGAGGTTTGCCGATGCGGTCCCCGCCACTACCACGACGCTGCGATGCAGGCGCAGATGCTTGATCATCACTACCCGCTGCAGGCGCATCTCTACCTGGTGGCCTTGCATCGCCACCTGCGTTGGCGGCTGCCTGGCTATGCACCGGAGCGTCATCTCGGCGGCTACGTCTATGTGTTCCTGCGAGGGATGCCTGGTGCCGAAGGGTTCGAGCAGGGAGCACCGGGTCCGGGCCGCATTGTTGAACCGGCCCCCCTGCAACGGGTGCTCGCACTCGATCGCATGCTTCAGGAGGTTGAGGCATGAGCAACAGCTGGCCTGCAGCTTTCGCAGGAGCCGTGCATGCCGCCCTGCTGCGGCGTTTACCGCCTGATGCTGAACCGGCGGAGCTGGAAAAGCTCAGCCATGAGCTGATCGAGGCCCTCGAGCGCGGCGAGCTGGATCTGCCGCTCACGCCGGAACGGCAGACAGCGGCCCGCCTCAGCGGTTGGCTCGATGGCGAAGCGTCCCCCTTGCTGCTGCAGGGGCAACGCATCGGTTGGCGGCGCTGGCTGGAAGCGATGCAGGACGTGGTGGAGCAGCTCCTGACCAGAACCTCACCGGTGTTGCCGCCTGCTGCGCCGGTGATCGCCTCTCCCTCGACGCTCAACGCCGAACAGCTGGCCGCTGTGATGGCATTGGATCAGGCGCCTGTGGTTCTGCTCAGCGGTGGACCGGGGACGGGCAAGACCAGCACGGTGGTTGAGCTGTTGCAGCGTGCTACGGCTCGTCATCCCAAGCTGCGCATCGGTTTGGCAGCGCCCACCGGCAAGGCGGCAAGGCGTCTGGGAGATGCGGTGCGGCCACACTTACAAGAAGTGCCCTGTTTCACTCTGCATCGCTGGTTGGAGGCCTCCGTGAATGGTTTCCGTCGCCATCGCAAGCGCCCGCTGGAGCTGGATCTGCTGGTGATCGATGAGATGTCGATGGTGGATCTGGCCTTGATGACGGCGTTGCTGGAGGCCCTGCCCGCCTCCTGCCGGCTGGTGCTGGTCGGTGATCCGGCTCAGTTGCCGCCGATCGGTAGTGGTGCCGTCTGGCATCGCCTGCAGGATCCGGCCATCCGCTCAGAGTTCGGATCGGCCGCCATTCATTTGCAGCGCACATATCGCAACCGCGGCGCCCTGGCGGCCCTGGCGACGGCGCTTCGAGACGGTGGTCTGCCGGTGTTTCGTGAGCAGCTGGATCGTTTGCCAGGCGAGGCCAACGTCACCGTGGTGCAGGCCAGCCTGCAGCGGTTGCCGCCACTGGTGCGTGAGCGCTGGCAGACCCGCCACCGGGGGCTGGCCGCATTGGCCGAGGGGCTGGTTGATCTGCCGGAGGAGGAGCTGCAGCAAGCCGCTGAACCTCTTTTGCAGGAGCTGGAGAGGGAGCTGTTGCTCTGTCCGCGCCGCAGAGGTCCCTGGAGCCTCAACGACGTGCATCGATCCTTGCTGGGAGCCGCCGGATGGAGAGATCCGATGGTCTGGAGCGAGGGCGTGCCGGTGATCAGCGGTGGTAATCAGCCTGAGCTGGGGCTGGCCAATGGTGATCTCGGAGTGAAGCTGGGATCTGGCGAGCAGGGGCGTGTGCTGTTCCGTGTGATCGGTTCAGATGGTCAGCAGCAGGTGCGGCGGCTGCATCCGGCCCGTTTGAAGGCGTTGGAACCGGCCCTGGCGCTCACGATCCACCGCGCTCAGGGCAGTGAGGCCGACTCCGTGAGTGTGTTGTGGCCCCAGGCGGAGGCACAGGACAGTGCCTACGACAGCTGTTTGCTCTACACCGCCATCACCCGGGCCCGTGGCAGCCTAGATCTGATCTTGTCCCGGCCGACCTGATGCGGGTGGAGCGTCCCTGGGGTTGGTATGAAGACCTTCTGGAAGCTCCCGGCTACAAGGTGAAACGCCTGATGGTGCGCCGTGGCTGTCAGTTCTCCTTGCAGCGGCACCATCACCGCAGCGAAAGCTGGACTGTTGTCTCCGGTGATGGCGGCCTGTTCTGCGACAACCGTTGGCATGACGCCAATCCCGGTTTGATGCTCTCGATTCCGTGTGGTGCGGTGCATCGCGCCCGGGGTGGTCAGCAGGATCTGTTGATTCTTGAGGTCCAGCACGGCAGCTTGCTGAGTGAGGACGACATCGAGCGCCTGCAGGATGATTACGGGAGAGTGATAAGTTAGGGATCAACCTTTGAAGCGTAGGCAACACAACCAGGAAGCGATCTGTGATCGCAGGGAGGTTGTGAGCCTGATTTCAAGGATTAATCAGGCCAGGGCCTACCACCATGACTGCACAGAACCCTCACGGGCAGAACTCGTGCGCCGTTGATCTGTCCGATACGGCGCTGCCTGAGGAGACAGCGAACGATTCTCTTACCAAAGTGGATGAATCCACTGACAGCGAACCGGCATCAACTGCTGAAGCAGTTCCATCCGGATTTGACGGTTTTGGATTCAGTCAGGCCCTGCTCGACACCCTGTCTGCCAAGGGATATAGCGAACCGTCCCCGATCCAGAGGGCTACTTTCCCCGAGCTGATGCTGGGTCGCGATCTGGTCGGCCAGGCCCAGACCGGAACCGGCAAAACAGCGGCGTTTGCCCTGCCGCTGCTCGAGCGTCTTGAGCAGGGTTCAAAGGGCCCTCAGGCCCTGGTGTTGGCTCCAACCCGTGAGCTGGCGATGCAGGTGGCCGACTCCTTCAAGGCCTATGCCGCCGGCCATCCCCACCTCAAGGTTCTCGCTGTTTACGGCGGTTCCGATTTCCGCTCCCAGATCCAGGCCCTGCGCCGTGGTGTTGATGTGGTGGTGGGGACGCCCGGCCGGGTGATGGACCACATGCGTCAGGGAACGCTGGACACCAGCGGCCTTCGCACTCTCGTGCTCGATGAAGCCGACGAGATGCTGCGGATGGGATTCATCGATGACGTCGAGTGGATTCTTGAGCAGCTGCCCGAGGAGCGGCAGGTGGTGCTGTTCTCAGCGACGATGCCGCCCGAAATCCGGCGCCTCTCCAAGCGTTACCTCAAGGACCCTGCTGAGGTGACGATCCGCACCAAGGATCAGGAGGGCAAACGGATCAGGCAGCGCTCGATCACGGTGCCGATGAGCCACAAGCTGGAAAGTTTGCGCCGCGTGCTCGATGCCTGCGGCAGCGAAGGTGTGATCATCTTTGCCCGCACCAAGGCGATCACCCTCACGGTGGCCGAGGCTCTTGAGGTGGCCGGCCATCAGGTGGCGGTGCTCAATGGTGATGTACCCCAATCGCAGCGCGAGCGAACGGTGGAACGCCTGCGCAATGGAACGGTCGACATCCTTGTTGCCACGGACGTGGCTGCCCGTGGACTGGATGTGGATCGCATCGGAATGGTGATCAACTACGACATGCCGTTCGACAGCGAGGCCTACGTGCATCGCATCGGCCGGACAGGCCGTGCCGGCCGGACCGGTGAGGCGGTGCTGTTCGTCACACCGCGGGAACGACGCTTCATCAGCAATCTCGAGCGGGCCACCGGCCAGCCGATCGAGCCGATGGAGATCCCGGGGAACTCGGCGATCAACCAGGGCCGCCTGGATCGCTTGCGTTTGCGTCTCAGCGAATCGGCCCGCAATGGCCGCCCCAGTGAAGAGGAAACCGCACTGTTGAAGGAGCTGATCCAGCGCCTCGGCACCGAGCTGGAGATGACGCCCGATCAGCTGGCTCTGGCAGCCCTCGGGTTGGCCATCGGCAAGGCGCCGTTGCTCTGCCAAGGCGATGAGGAGTGGATTCAGCAGGCCATGTCCGGAGGTCTGCGCCGGCGGGAACGTGGGGAGCGCGGCGAGCGTGGGGATCGCGACCGGCGGCGTTCGGATCGGCCCAGTCGGCCGCCCGAGGACAACATGCAGCGCTACCGGGTTGAGGTCGGCCACCGTGATCGGGTAAAGCCCGGCAATCTGGTTGGAGCGATCGCTGGAGAAACCGGCCTGCAGGGTCGAAGTATCGGTCGCATCCAAATTTTCGACAATCACAGCCTTGTCGATTTACCGAAAGGAATGCCTGAGGATGTCTTCAACAACCTGCGGCGTCTGCGTGTGATGAACCGTGAGCTGCAGATTAGTCAGGCCAATTAATGCGTCTCCTTTTGCCGATGTTGCTTGTGTTGGTGATTCCACCAACCCAGGCGGCAGGAGACAACAAGCTGATTCGCACGATGTGCATGGCTGCCTTTGATTCCGCCATGGCTGATGCCGGCATGACGCCGCCTCAGGGCATGGGTGATTTCACGTGCCGTTGCTTCATCAAGCAGGTGGAACAGGGATCCGGGCTTGATTCAGCCCAACAGACCTGCAAACAGGCCGCGGTGAAGAAGTACCCCATCTGATGAACCAGGTCAGCTGTTGCTGACCTGGTTCGTGAGCGAGTGCTCGGCGCAGGCCATGCATTCAATACTTCGGATCAGTTCTAGTTGCACTTCGGGAATGCTTTGCTGCACCAGTGTGTTCAGCAGGGTGAAGCGATCTGCGGCGATCAGGTCGCCGTCTTTTGCCCAGTGCAGAGCCTGCAGATGGAGCGAATTCAAAGGAACCTCTCGCGTCAGAATTTCCTGACAATGAGGGGGACTTTGCGAAATCTGTCCGGTCCTTCGGTTTCCCTTCGGATTTTTGTGATGAAACGTGGGTTTGCCCTGTAACGTCGGTGTGTTCAGGTCTGGCCTAGAGACCTATTCCGAACAGTTCGGAACCGACTCACCCGACTGAGCACATCCAAAGCTCCACGTTCATGACCATCTACATCGGCAATCTCTCGTTCCAGGCGGAACAGGAGCACCTGTTCGATCTGTTCAGCGAGTACGGCGAGGTCAAGAACTGCAGCCTGCCTCTCGACCGAGAAACCGGCCGCAAGCGCGGCTTTGCCTTTGTGGAGATGGTGAACGACGAGGAGGAACAAAAGGCGATCGACGATCTCCAGGATGTGGAGTGGATGGGTCGGATGATTCGCGTCAGCAAGGCAACCCCCCGCGAACGGTCCGGTGGACCGCGCGGTGGTGGCGGTGGCGGCGGCTATCGCAACTGATCTGAGCTCAGGCGTCGCTCTCCTGAAGCTCCAACTGAATTTCTCGGCCCCACAGGCGCCTCAGGATGTTGCGGCTGTGGTTGACCGGTGCTCCAATCACGTCGAGTTCCTCCCGGAATCGCGGCAGCGCAGTCCTGAGCCCGCGGCGTTTCTGCCGAGCCAGGTAACGGTGAAAGCGGTTGAACGACCTTGAACGGCTCATTGCACCTCCTTTCGGTTGTGTTGTTGTTCTACTGCTGCTGGTGCGGCTGAAACAGTGATGACATCAAGCTTCAGCAACCCTTCAGAAAGGCCGCCCCTGCGGCGTCTGCTGGTGCATCTCGCTCCACAGCGTCGGCTGGTGGCCGCGGCCGTCGGCTGCTCGTTGCTGAACAAGCTTTTTGATCTCGCCCCGCCGCTGCTGATCGGCCTCGCTGTCGATGTGGTGGTGCGCAAACGGGATTCCCTGTTGGCGGCATTTGGGATCTCAAGCCCGTTCCATCAGCTCTGGTTGCTGGCTCTGCTCACCTTTCTGATCTGGGCAGCGGAATCGCTGTTCGAATATCTCTACGACGTGCTCTGGCGCAACCTGGCGCAGACCACCCAGCACCGCCTGCGCCTTGAGGCTTACGACCATCTGCAGCAGCTCGAGCTGGCGTTCTTTGAGCAGGACAGCAGCGGCCGCCTGATGGCGGTGCTGAATGACGACATCAATCAGCTTGAGCGTTTTCTCGATCGGGGCGCCAATCAGATCCTGCAGCTGATCACAACGGTTCTGGTGGTTGGCATCGGCATGGCTGTGGTGGCGCCTGAGGTGGCGTTGTTCGCGTATCTGCCGATCCCCGTCATCCTCTGGGGATCGCTGCGGTTTCAGAATCGCCTCGCCCCCCGCTACCGCGAGGTGCGTGCCCGGGCTGGCGATCTGGCGTCCCGGCTGGCCAACAACCTCGGCGGCATGCTCACGATCAAGAGCTTCACCGCCGAAGCCTTGGAACTGGACAGGCTCACGGGGGAAAGCCAGGCCTATCTGGAGAGCAATGCCCGGGCGATCCAGCTTTCGGCGGCATTCATCCCTCTGATTCGTTTCGCGATCCTGTTCGCTTTCATGGCGATCCTCCTGATCGGTGGTTTTCGAACCCTCTCCGGTCAGCTGGAGGTGAGTACTTACAGCGTGCTGGTGTTCATCACCCAGCGTCTGCTGTGGCCGCTCACGGCTCTCGGCCGAACACTGGATGAATATCAGCGTTCGATGGCGTCCACCCGGCGCGTGCTGGATCTGATCGATACACCGATCGGAATTAAGGGCGGCCCTCAATCCCTTGATCAGAGGATGGTTCGCGGTGAGCTGCGTTTTGAAGCGGTGGATTTCGCCTACGACGGTCGGCCACCCTTGCTGCAGGGCTTTGATCTGGTGATCCCGGCAGGCAGCACCATCGGCATCGTGGGGTCCACTGGATCCGGCAAAAGCACCGTGGTGAAGTTGCTGCTGCGCCTTTACGAGCGCGACGGCGGCAGGATTTTGCTGGATGACCGTCCAATCGAAGCGCTGCAGCTGCAGCAGCTGCGGCGGGCCATCGCTCTGGTGAGTCAGGACGTGTATCTCTTCCACGGCACGGTGGCTGAGAACATCGCCTACGGCAGCGATTCCATCGATCAACGTGCGATTGAACGAGCTGCCCAACTGGCGGAGGCGGCGGGGTTCATCGACGAGCTGCCCGACCGATACGACACCCTTGTGGGTGAGCGGGGCCAGCGACTCTCCGGCGGTCAGCGTCAGCGCATCGCCCTGGCCCGCGCCATCCTCAAAGATGCCCCGATCCTGGTGCTCGATGAGGCCACAGCAGCGGTGGATAACGACACGGAGGCGGCGATCCAGCGATCACTGGAGAGGATCACCCGCGATCGCACCACCCTGGTGATTGCCCATCGTTTGAGCACGGTGCGGCATGCCGATCGGATTGTGGTGATGGAGCGGGGCCGGATCGTGGAGCAGGGCCGCCACGACGAGCTGTTGGCCATCAACGGCATTTATACGAATCTCTGGCAGGTGCAGGCGGGCATGGCCCTGCTGGAAAATCGCTGATGGGACGAGTTTCCAAGCGATTCGATCGGATCGAGAAGCTGATCCTCAATGCCCAATTGCCTAAAGCAAGACGCTTGTTGCACCGTCTTTCAAGACGGATTTCTGATCGCTCCAACCAGCTCAATCGTTTTCGCACCTTGGCGGTAAGCCTCGGTGAAGAAAAAATGGCCTTGAAGGTTTCGCGTTTGCTTGTGAAACGTAGCCCCAATAATCACAAGCATTGGGTCCAGTTGATTGAGTTGTTGTTGCATCTTGGGAAGACCAAGGCGGCGCTTCGCCGTACGGAGAAAGCTTCCAATTCTATCGTCCTTCAAATCTTCAGCGAACTCAATCATCCAGCTCTTGATGCTCGATGGCCTTCGCTCAAGACCTCTGACACTCCCGCTGATTTTCAAACGCTGCTTGCTGTAATGCGGCGACATGATTTTCAGCAGGCAAGTGAGCTTTTAGAGGCAACACTTCAGACATTGCAGGCTGCAGGAAAAACTGGTCAACTGCAACGCTTGCAGAGATGGCGTGCACAGATCAAAGCGTCCTGCCATACCCAGGAGCTCGTCCGTACCTGGAGCACAAGCTTTGAATTACCCCCTGCAAACAATGCGCTCGTAGAGGTCCCTAGTCCGCCGATCGTTCAGTACTGGGCTCAGGGCCCATTGCCAAAAGAGCTTCATTACATTCAGCATCGCTGGAAAGCGCTTTTGAAGCCTCAGGGCATCATCGACTGGGTCTTGTTCGATCGCGACGCAGCTCTGGCCTGGATCGAAGCTGAAGCGCCGCAATTTCTTATTTCTTTTCACTCTGCTTTTCATTTTGCAGTCGAAGCAGACGTGTTTCGTGTGGCATACGCAAGTCGTATGCCTGTGATTTGGTTGGATGTTGATTTATTCCCTACCCCATCTGCTGGGCGTTTTCTGCGGCGAGCTCTAAATCGTGGTGTTACCTGTCTTTTTACTCGTCCCTTTGCGCCATTTCTCCTTAATGGTTTTTTCAGTAGTTCACCAAGTTGCCGTTTTGTGCAGATGTTGGCTGAGCAGTGCGCGGGGATTGATTTCTCGGTGCTTCCAAAGACAGGCCGCACGATCACCAGTACCTATGGCTGCGATCGCTTCAACAAGGTTTTGGCTGAGCTCTGCCGTCAGCCCCATCGTCAGGACCACATGGTGTTGCGAGGAGATAACTGGGGGATCCAGTTCGCCAACAGCAAAAGCTTTGCTCGTTCAAAACCGCCATTGGCCTATCGCAACAAAAGCCCCTGGCAGACCGCCTGCACGGATCGCTGAAACAACGCTCTTTCGCTTCCTGAAGAAGGCGTTGTCTGCCATCGCCAATCTGACCATGCTGAGTGCTGTTTGAGCGGCAGTGCCATCCAGCTATGGCGATGGAGGCCTCTCTGAGCGATCTCACCCACCACCCGTTGGGGGTGTTCGCCCTTCTGGTGGCCATCAGTGCGGCGGTTCCGCCCCTGGTTCGGAGGGTGGGTCTGCCGGATCTGGTGGGCTTGCTGCTGGCGGGGGTGTTGATCGGCCCGCATGCGCTGCAGTGGGTTGAAACGGACAGCGAAACGGTGCGGCTGCTCTCCGATCTGGGGGCCGTTTATCTGCTGTTCACGATGGGGTTGGAGATCGACCTGGAGGAGTTCAACCGTGTTAAACGCCGCTCTCTGATCTATGGCCTGCTGATCCTGGTGATCGGTGTGGCAACCGGCGTCAGCATCGGCTGGATGCAGGGGTTTGCTTCGGTGTCCTGCCTGCTGCTGGGTGCCCTGATGGCCACGCACACGCCACTCGGCTATCCGATCGTGCGCAGCTACGGCGCCCAGAAGGATGAATCGGTGGTGGTGAGTGTGGGCAGCACGATCTTCACCGACATCGTCGCCCTGCTGCTGCTGGCGGTGGGTCTGGGCCTGGGCAAAGGCGATCTCAGTGGTTTTGGCATCACCTGGTTGCTGCTCAAGATCACCCTGTTCGCCGTGGTTGTGGTGGTGGGAATCCGCTGGCTGGGCAAGCGGCTGGTGATGCGCGGCATCAACGACGAGAACCGCATGGTGCTGGCGGTGCTGGTGGCCCTGTTTCTGGCGTCGTTGGGAGCGGAACTGGCGGGGGTGGAAAAGATCGTGGGCGCCTTCCTGGCGGGGCTGGCAGTGAATTCGGTGCTGCCGGAAGGGCGGGTGAAGGAGCAGGTGATCTTTGTGGGGGGTGTGTTGTTCATCCCGATCTTCTTCATTGATCTCGGCCTGCTGCTGGATGTGGGCAGCCTCGTCCGCAGCCTTTCGAAGTTTCAGTTCACCGCCTTGATGCTGGCGGGGGCGATCGGCGGCAAGGGTCTGGCGTCCTGGATCAGTGGAGCGTTGTTCGGCTACCGGCGGCCGCAGATCCTGATGATGTGGTCGCTCACGATGCCGAAGGTGGCCGCAACGCTGGCCACGGCCTTCATCGGCTTTCAGGCGGGGTTGCTCAACCAGATGGTGCTCAATGCCGTGCTGGCGGTGATGGTGGTGACGGCCACTCTGGGGCCGATCCTCACGGAACGCTCGGTCACCCGGCTTACGGAGTCGCAGCAGGGGATGGTGCCGGTGAGCTTCGGGGAGGAACAGGGACAGATCGATGGCATCAGCGAGGTGGTGCAGAGGCCGCTGCGCATCGTGGTGCCGGTTGCCAATCCAGGAAATGAACAGGGGTTGTTGAACATCGCCTCCCGTTTGGTTCGAGGATCAGCGGGGGGAGAAGGCCTGCTGCTGCCGCTGGCGATGGTGAACCCGAGCCTGGAGGAGGTGCGCGGCGGCCTGAATCGGGCGGTGGCTTCAGCCCGCAGCCGCCTCAGCCAGGCCGAGCAAATCGGCCATGCCCTGCAGGTGCCCACCCGCACGTTGTTGCGACTGGATGAGGACATCGCCGGTGGCATGAGCCGCACGGCACTGGAGCAGGCGGCGGACCTGCTGTTGATCGGCGCCGGGCGCCCCGATCAGCTGCGGGCCTGGCTGCTGGGAGATGTGGTGGATGGGGTCTGCCGCACCGCCCATTGCCCAGTGGTGGTGGTGGATCTCGGGCGTCAGCGCGACACGGGCCTGAACCGGATCCTGGTGCCGATCAAGGATCTCTCCGCCAGTGCGCGGGAGCAGTTTGAGCTGGCCTTGCGGGTGCTCAACAGTGCCCCGCAGGATCAACGCACCCGGATCACCCTGCTGCATGTGCATGATCCGCGGTTCAGCGGTCAGGACCGTCAGTGGATGGAAGATCAGCTGATCCGTTGGCGACCGGCGGGAATTCCAGCCGAGCGGTTTCACATGGTGATCGTGCGGGGGCCTGGGATCGATGGCTCGATCCACCGGCTCAGCCGGGAACATGATCTGGTGATCCTGCGCACGCAGCGCCGGCGGGTGGCGGGACTGCCGATTCCCGGCAGTGATCGCACCAGCAAATTGATCAGCCAGTTGCCTTGCGCGGCGATGGTGATCAGCGATCCGTTGGTTTAGCCGTGCTTAGGTGAGCCATGGCATCGCCATCCCCTGGTCAGCCTCCCCGGGATCGTGCGGTTTGGATCGCTGCGCTTGTGGGTCTTGCCGGCGGTCTGATGCTGTCGGTGCCGCTGACCCGCAGCCTGCAGGGCGATCAAACTCCGGCAGCACTGCAGGGCGATCAAACTTCGGAAGCACTGCAGGGCGATCAAACTTCGGAAGCACTGCAGCCATTGGGCAATCCCTTTGCAAGCTGGGGAGGCTTTGGGGTTCAGGAAGTGGTGGTGCTTGGCCGTGATGCCGCCGGCAGCAACACCGACACAATCTTCACGCTGCGGGTGGAGGGTGGCCGTACCCAGATCACCCAGATTCCTCGGGACAGTTATGTGAATGCCGACGGCTTTGGGGCGATGAAGATCAACGGTCTGCTGGCCGCTGGCGGACCGGAGGCGGTGGAGCGGGAACTCACGCGGCTGATGGATCGACCGATCCGCCACCACATCGTGGTGAAACTGGATGCGATCAGCACCCTGGCTGATCTTGTGGGTGGCATTGAGGTGGATGTACCCAAGCGCCTGTATTACGTCGACCGCAGCCAGGGATTGGTGATTGATCTGCAGCCTGGTAAGCAACTGCTGAAGGGCAAGGAGCTGGAGGGCTTCTTGCGCTGGCGCAATGATGGTCGCGGCGATTTCGGCCGGCTTGAGCGTCAGCAACTGGCCTTGAAGGCGTTGTTCGAGCGGATCAAGCAGCCGCAGAATCTGATCCGTTTACCGGCGTTGATTGCAGCGGCCAGCAATGAACTGCAGACCGATCTTGGGCCGGTGGAGCTGGGCGGATTGATCACGGCGATCGGCAGCACCGATCTGGACACACAGCGCCTGAAAGCGACGCCCTTCAGCCGTGGTGGTATTAGCTATCTCGATACGGAATGGCCAGCGAAAGACAGCAGCGGCGTGGAAGCCAGTGAAGCGAGCAGCCGCCGCTCTCAATTTTTGTTCTGATCAAATCAACAGATTTAACGAGCGCACCACCCGGCCGCAGAGGTCCTGCACCTTCTCCCAGCGTTCTTCGTTGACGCTGGTGGCGAGGGTGTAGAGCCGGCCGCGATCCACCACCACCGTTGCCAGTTCGTGGCGGTCGCGATCGGGAAGATGCACCGCGTATTCGAGGTCGTAGAAGGTGCGGCCATTCATCTCTCGCTCACCGGCTTCAATCAATTCGGCCGTGCGACCGCTGCCAACCGTGGCGATCACTTCCCGACGCAGGCGCTCACCCACTGCCACAGCACTGCCGAGGTCAACGAGATCGTTTTGCTCATCCACCTTGTTCACCATCAGGCTCACGGTTTCATCGCTGTGGATCAGGTCGTGAAACACAACCCGTGGTCCGTTGCTCACCTGCACCTGGGTCCAGCCCGTGGGATAGAGGAAGGCGAAGCGCCCATCAGGGCTCTGGTACGACTGCAGGCCCGCGGTTGGTCCGGCTGCACAGGCCCCCAAGACGAACACCAGGGACAGGCTGGAGAGCAGGCGGGCAAGTGAACGGAACGGCTGCATCAACCCCAGAGTGAATCGCAGCATTCTGCCTAGAGTTCGGCCCATCGGCAGCAGACTCCTGAGCGGCTTTACCAGACCGTTAGCTCGGCTGATCGATCAGTTCGAGCGTTTGCCTGGCATTGGACCACGCACAGCCCAGCGTCTGGCCCTGCATTTGCTCAATCAACCCGAGGAGCAGATACAACAGTTTGCTGATGCTCTGCTCGCCGCAAGAAGTCAGGTTGGCCAGTGCCAGCGCTGTTTTCACCTGTCCGCCGATCCCCTTTGTGAGATCTGCCGCAACCCCGAACGCAGCAATGGACTGATCTGTGTGGTGGCGGAGTCCCGCGATCTGCTGGCGATGGAACGCACCCGTGAATTTCAGGGCAGTTATCACGTTCTCGGTGGCTTGATCTCACCGATGGATGGTGTGGGCCCGGAGCTGCTCCAGATCACCTCACTGGTGAAACGGCTTGGTCCAGAAGCGATCACGGAGGTGATCCTGGCGCTCACACCAAGTGTCGAGGGAGATACCCCCAGCCTCTACCTGGCCCGGTTGATCAAGCCCTTCTGCTCCGTGAGCCGCATCGCCTATGGCTTGCCGATGGGCAGTGAACTGGAATACGCCGATGAAGTCACCCTGAGTCGTGCCCTGGAAGGGCGCAGGCCCGTCGACTGACCCCTAAACGAGAGATTGATTGAGCAGCTGCTGAGATTCATCTGAGAGCTGCCTGAGAAACCCGACAGATGACGGTGTGAAATCGCTGGGGGTGGATTCAGACTTCCAAGGGAATCCACCAGATCGATGAGCTTCGCGTTGTCTTACTCAAGCCGCAGGCCTCGTTCTGGTCGCAAACCGCGCTGGGGCTGGAAACGTCCGAAACCACGGCCAAAGCAACTTTGGCTCGAGGAGCAGGCGCTTCTTGAACAGGCGTCTGTTGCACAGGCCCTGCCGCTTGAAATCGATGCGGTGATTCCTGCTGTTGAAGAGCTGGCTGCAGAAGTTGATGTGGTTGTTGAAGATGTTGAGGCGTTGATTCCGGATGTAGGGGAAATAGTTCCCGATGTTTCTGAGCTCATTCCGGATGTTTCTGAACTGATTCCCGATGTTGGTGAATTGATCCCGGATTTTGATGAGGGTCTTCCAGACATAGAAGAAGGTCTTCCAGACGTTGAAGAAGGGTTTCCAGACGTCGTCGATGAGCTTCCGGATGTTGATGAGGGTCTCCCAGACGTTGCTGACGAGATTCCCGATGTTGGCGATCTGATCCCGGATGTTGGTGAACTGATTCCCGATGTTGGCGATCTGATCCCGGATGTTGGTGAACTGATTCCGGATGTTGGTGAGCTGATCCCTGAACCGATTGAGGAGCCCAGTCATCCTTTGGCTGAGGGATCCACGCTGGTGGTGCAGTGGAACGAACTGGCCTTGCAGGCCATCCGGGAGGACAAACCGGTTCCGACGGTGATCACGCGCTCGCTGCATCTGGCCCACGCCGCGATGTACGACGCCTGGGCAGCCTTTGATGATGCAGCCGCTGGTGCCTACTTCAACCCCCGCCAGACGCGACGCCTGGGGCGGCGCACTCCCGAGAGGATGAAGCTGGAAAGGGCCATCAGCATGGCTGCCCACAGCACCCTGTCTGAGCTGTTCCCCAATCACCGCGACAGCTTTGATCAACTGCTCGGTGAGCTTGGTCTTGATGATCCCCAGCACCCGGCAGCCCGTCTGGGGGCTCGCGTCAGCCGTGCTGTCCTGCATTCCCGCGCTAATGACGGTGCGAACGCTTCAGGTGGCTACGCCGACACCAGCGGCTACCAAGCCAAGAATGCTCCGGACGCTGAGGATCTCGATCCCAACTACTGGACGCCGCTGAAGGTTCCGAATGGCAGCGCCGTCGACGACAACGGCACTCCAATCGCTACCGACGATCCGTCCAGCTACGACGTGCAGGCCCCATTGACTCCCCACTGGGGCGGTGTGACGCCCTTTGCGATTGACAGCGGTGAAGCCTTCCGGCCCGTGGCTCCTCCCAAGTTTGGCGATTTCACGCCCTACACCGACGCCAATGGTGTGGTGAGCACGAACGATGCCGCCTATCGCCAGCAGTTCACGGAAGTGGCTGAGCTGAGTGCTGCGCTCACGCCGGAGCAGAAGGTGATTGCCGAGTACTGGGCCGATGGACCCAACAGCAGCACACCGCCGGGGCACTGGAATGAATTCGCCCACGACATCGCCTTGCGGGAAGAGCACGATCTCGAGCAGGACGTCAAGCTGTTTTTTGCTCTCAACAACGCCCTCTTCGATACGGGGATTGCGGTCTGGGATGCCAAGTACAGTCACGATTTCGTGCGTCCGCAGACGGCGATCCGCTACCTCTTCGAAGACGAGGAGATCGAGGCCTGGGGCGGTCCCAACCAGGGCACTCAATCCATCCCCGGCAACAGCTGGCAGCCCTATCAGGACGTCACCTTTGTGACGCCTGCTTTCCCGGAATACACCTCCGGGCATTCCGGTTTTTCCTTCGCGGCAGCCACGGTGCTGGAGGCCTTCACTGGCAGCGATGTGTTGTACGACGGTGTCAGCACCGGCGTTCAAGATTTCGATGGCGATGGTGAGCCCGATCTGATCGGCCGCTACACCACCGATGCGCTTGCCTTTGAGGAGTACGACGGCGACCCGATCACCCTGCAGTGGGGCACGGTTTGGGATGCTGCCGCCGAGGCCGGCCGCTCCAGGCTGTATGGCGGCATTCATATTCAGGATGGCGACCTGCGGGCCCGTGAGATGGGGCAGCAGGTGGCATCTCAGGTGTGGAGCGAAACCCAGGAGTTGTTCACGGCAGAGGAGGGATCAGCGTTGCCTAGCCCGCGTCGTCCGAGGCGTCCACGCCGCAACCTACGCCCCAATCGCCATCGTCAAGCTCAGCCTGCTGCAGAGCTGGATCAAGCCATACCCGTTGAACCTTTGGGGCCAGAGATTGCTGCTGAATTTGATGCACCGAATGATCCCATTCTTGACGCTTCAGATGAGCTTTTTGCGGCAGATTCTGCCGTCATACTTTGATTTAGCGTCGTTCCTACATTTGTCGGTACCTCGTGGCACCCCCGTCAATCGGAGGATGTGCTGAACGAAGGAGGCTGTGAGTCTTGTGGGGCCCGACGGTTCATGTCCGTCGTTACCCCAGTTACTCCCATGACGACATTTTCCGATCTGCTGTCTGAGTCCATCGATTCACAATCGGGCTCAGCTGCTGTCAGTGAGGTTCTTCCATCCGTCAGTGAGGTCCTTCCATCTCTCAGTGACATGCCAAAGGTGGTCGACACAATTCCATCAACCATCGAAGACATCGCTGAAGTGATCAGTGAGGTCACTGACGATGTTGCTGAAGTTGATGCTGATGATCTCGCTGAAACGGTTGCTGAAATTGAACAATCAGTCGCCTCTGATCTCACCTCTGTCGGTGACAGCATCACCCTGTCCCAGGTCCAGGATCTGTTCGAAACCTATTTCGGCTCGATCACTGAGATGCTCTCGGGGACAGAGGATATCGCTGAATCCACTCCCAGTGAACTGATCGCCACCACGCTCTCCGACGAGGGCGAGAGCGAGCTTGATGATTCTTTCGCTGGTTTCAGTTATGAGCCGCGCCGCGGTGGTGGTCGCGGTCGGGGTCGGAGTCGCGGGGGCCGTGGCGGTCGCCGTGGATCTGGTGGAGGTTGCAATCGATCAGGTGATAGCGAAACCGCAGACATGTCGTCGCTAACGATGAATCCTGAGATCGAAATCACCAGTGATGTTTCTGAATCTTTGATTGATCAGAGCATGATTGATGGCGGTTCTTTCGATGATGGCAGCATCGAAACGCCCGACACATTTGAGGTGAGTCGCGCTGATGTTTCATTCGAGAATCTGATCAGCGGAGCCCGTCGTCGTGGACGTGAGGCTGTCAATGGCACCGGTGATGATGATCTGATTGGTGCTGGACGCGGTCGCGATCGATTGTCCGGACGTGCTGGAGCTGACAACTTCCTGTTCGATGAAGCGGATGGTGGCTGTGGTCGGCGTCAGGCGGATGTGATCAGCGACTTCGACAGCGAGCAAGGCGATCGCATCCTGCTAGACAGCGCTGCCTTTGAAGGGGATGGCGTCGTCAGTGTTGCTGAGAGCCGCCGCGACTTCCAACAGCTCCGTAACAGTGGCGATTGCGATTTCATCTACTACCAGCCCCGGGGAGGCCTCTACTACAACGAGAATGGAGAGGAGAGCGGCTTCGGTGAAGGAGGCCTGCTTGCCGCGATCAAAGGTGCTCCGGAACTCACCGCCGAGCAGATCGCCCTGGTCTGAAACCCGTTGTTCGAACGAACCCGCGCTGTTGAGAAATCGGCGTGGGTTTGTTTGTGTTGAAGCAAGCCAGTGAAGCAAGCCAGTGAAGCGAAAAAGTGGATCTAAACAGTGGAGCGAAACACTGGTACCAATGAACCTGCAAATCCTTATCGGGTGCAGTATCTGAGCCGGCCCTTCATCGTCTCGTGAAGCAGCTCCCCTTCATCTGACGGTAATTCAATGCTTCCCCGTCAATCGGAGGATGTGTAGCTGAGACTTTGCTGTGAGTCTAGTGAAGCCAGGTGGTGGTTTACACGCCGCATCTTCTACTCATCTCATGCCTTCTTTCTTTGATCTGCTATCACAAAGCAGCTATGAAAAAGCAGAGTCCAGCAGCACAACAGACATCACGATCGAGCAGCAGAACATTGTTGAATCAATCTCCAACGAATTGATCGCCGAAGGTCTGCCCACTGATATTGCCGGTGATGTTTTGGCGATGGTCGGAGGATTTGGTTTTCAGCCGATGCGTGGACGTGCTGGTCGCGGACTTAGTGGTCGCGGACGCGGTGGACGGGGCCGCGGTCATGGTGGACGCGGTTATGGCGGTGGGGGGTATGGCTATTCAGAGCCTGATTCCGTGTTCGAGGAGGTTGATGTTACTGATGAAGTCGTTGACGAGTTTGACCCTGTTGTTGAAGAGTTCGAGGTTGTTGATGCTCTGGATGATGAGGGCGACGTCTTGGACACAACAGATGAGATCGCAGAAGCAGTTAGCGATTATGCCGGTGATGAATTTGAACTTGATCCCGATGATGTCGCTGAGGTGTTCAATGACATCGATCAGGAAGCTGTTTCTGATATCACCTCCGGCTCCAACTCGTTGACGCTGTCCCAGGTGCAGCAGCTCTTTGAAATGTATTTCAATACAATTATCAATAGCGAGACAACGAACACGACGAATACTTATATTGACAATACTGATAACAGCGTCAATACGATCAACGTTGACAATAGCGTCAACAATACAATTGACAACTCAAATAATAGCGTTAATGATTCCTACAATTCTGTCATCGATAATAGTGTCAACAACGTCAACACGTTTGAGGTGAATCGCACGGTGGTCTCGTTTGAGAATGTGATCAGCGGTGAACGTTCCCGTGGGCGCGAGTCGGTGCGCGGGACGCGGGACGATGATCTGATTGCGGCCGGTTCAGGCCGTGATCGTCTGTCTGGTCGTGGTGGTGCTGACGACTTTCTGTTTGATCAGGCAGATGGTGGATGTGGTCGACGTCATGCCGATGTGATTCGCGACTTTGATGCTGATCAGGGTGATCGAATCCTGCTCGATAGTGTTGCCTTTGAGGGTGATGGTGTTGTCAGTGTTGCGGACAGCCGTCGTGAGTTTCAGCAACTCCGTAACAGAGGTGATTGCGACTTCATTTACTACCAGCCCAAGGGGGGGCTCTATTACAACGAGAATGGTGATGGTCGTGGTTTCGGTGAGGGCGGACTTCTGGCCGCACTGAAAGGTTCTCCAGAGCTCAGCGCAGAACAAATCGCCCTGGTCTGAAGCTTCGATTCAGTCGCTCACACGACGTGGCTCGATCAAACCCACGCCGGACGTAAGCCGGTGTGGGTTTTTGCTTAACAGGGTCGTGTTTCTTTCGGGATGAGGGATCCCTGAGCCGCGAACTCAGAGTTCTCTCAGGGAATCCTCCAGAAGTCCTTCAGTGCTGCTGCTGCAACCGCGAGAAGGTACGGGAGGGAGAGATCCCCTCAATTACCACCACCACAATCGTGACTCCGCTGACGAACCGTGAAAACGACGTGCTTCGTTTGATCTGCGATGGTCTTTCGAATCGTGAAATCGGCTTGTCCCTTCACATCGCTGAAACCACCGCCCGCGATCACGTTCATTCGGTTATTCGCAAGATGAATGCCCGGAACCGCACAGCCTGCGCTGTGGAGGGCATTCGCAGGCAGCTGGTGAGCTGATCGGCTGTTGCTCTGATCGGCTGTTGCGCTGACGTGTCGCAAAACCGAAGTTTTTGTATCGAAAGACACATCCGCTGGCGTTATGGCCAATGATGGCCAAGCCGGCGGCATCGCTCCGGGCGGGTACACCCTCCCAGGCTGCCGGCACTCACTAACCGCTGCTCCGTTGATCAGAATCGGAGCAGGAAGCGGCGTGAACCATGAGCAAATACAGCGCCATCGCTCCAGCGGAGCGTCTGCCGGAATGGTTGAGACGTCCGATCGGTAAGGCTTCAGACCTTGAGGCGGTTCAGGCCCAGGTGAAGCAGAACCGTTTGCACACGATCTGCGAAGAGGGCCGCTGCCCGAATCGCGGTGAGTGTTATGCCGCGGGCACGGCGACCTTCCTGTTGGGCGGCTCGATTTGCACCCGTAGCTGTGCCTTCTGCCAAGTGGAGAAGGGTAGGGCTCCGATGCCGCTGGATCAAGCAGAGGCTGAGCGGGTTGCTGATGCCGTGGCGTCGCTCGGTCTGCGTTATGTGGTGCTCACCGCCGTTGCCCGCGATGACCTGGCGGATCATGGCGCTGCGCTGTTCACCTCCACGATGGCGTCCATTCGCCAGCGCAATCCGCTGATTGGCATCGAGGTGCTCACGCCGGACTTCTGGGGTGGATTCGCCGATGAGCAACGAGCGGTGCGGGCACAACGAGAGCGTTTGTCAACGGTGCTGTCAGCTCAGCCCGCCTGCTTCAACCACAACCTGGAAACCGTCCAGCGTCTTCAGGGTGAGGTGCGCCGTGGGGCGACGTATCAACGATCTCTGGGCTTGCTTGCTTCCGCCAGGGAGCTGGCGCCCTCGATTCCAACCAAGTCTGGCTTGATGCTTGGGCTTGGGGAAACCCACGAGGAAGTGATTGCGGCGATGCGGGATCTGCGTGCGGCTGATTGCCAACGCCTCACCCTGGGTCAGTACCTGCGCCCATCACTGGCTCACATCCCAGTAGCCCGCTACTGGACGCCAGAGGAGTTTGATGCCCTGGCTGTGGTTGCCAGGGAACTTGGTTTCGCTCAGGTGCGCAGTGGTCCGCTGGTGCGCAGCAGCTATCACGCAGCCGATTGACGCCAGCGCCGCTGGCTGATCGTTTGCACCCTGGCGCAATCACCTGTCATCAGCATCCCGGCCCCGCCCCAGACCAGGCGCAGCGGCAAATCCCAAAGCGCTGCATCCACCGAGCGGACAGCTTCAAAACCAAAACAGCGGAAGTAGCGCAGCAGGCGTTGGTGTTGCCGTTCGTCATCACGGATGGCCAGCAGCCGGGCCATCCGGCAGGGCGTCATTTCCAGCGTCCAGGCCATCGTGGCGCTCCAGATCAGATCCCCAACACCAGCAGGCGCTGATGGCATCACCCGCATCGTGTCGAGCTGCAAGCCAGAGGCAGCTGGATAGGCCCAGGCCTTCATGTTCCCTAGCCAGCGGAGGCTTCCGTTCTGAGATTGCTGAGCAACCACCAGGTGCAGGCTCCACAACCCCAAGGGCCGGCCAACTTTGAGGCGCAACAGCAGGCCTGCATCACGAGCCTGCCGTTCCAGTTCATCGAGGCGAGGACCGGCGGCACATGCGGATGTCATGCGATTCCGTCAAGGCAGAGGTCAAAGCCAAATCGCGGTTGGGCGATTTCTCCAGCAGCTGTTTCAGCTGTTGGGTCGACCACCCTGTTTTCGTTGAATCCTGACGAGACTGCGAAGGACGCGAGACCATCATCCTCAAGCGGCAAACCAGTCATAGGGCCTCCACAGAGTTGTGCAACCCCTGAACTGGCCCAGGACATCTTGCCTTTCTCAGGCTGCTTCTTGCACGTAGCGGTTTGCGGCGGAAACGGCCTGCAACGGCAGGGCTCCATAGAGATGCGGAAAAAGTTCGCCGCTGGGTGAAGCGTCCGCACGTAACGGTGCTGCAACATCGGCAGTGTTGATCTCAAGCAAAAGCACCTCTCCAGCATCGGTGTAGAAGCGCCGATGGGTGTCTGCCACCTGATGTTCCCAAGAGCAGTGGATGTAGCCCACCTGCTCAAGATGCATGCCTCGGGTGGAGATGCAGTAGCTGCCATTGGCTTGTGCCGCCTGCCAATCGCTGGCGATGGCCAGATGAAACAGCGGTTGGTCGAGGGGCACGGGGATGGCGTCTGCCGGGAAGACGGGTTGATGGCCCCCTGGGCACCAGGGATCGGCCCGTTGCATCAAGCGTTCAAAGTCTGGGCTGTTCAGGAAGTGTTGGAGCCAATGTTTGAGAGGCGCTAAGGATGCATCGCCATCAAAACCATCCGGATCAGCGATGCGCCACTGACGCACGAAGGGCCAAAGGGCGCTATCGGCGATGCCTATCTGAGGCCCTGTTAACCAGCCATGAGCAGCGATGCGATCGCTCCAGGAGCGCAGGATGCAACGTCCAGCCTGCTCATGGCTCTCTTTGGTCTCACCCGGGTAGCGATCGGTGTATTTGAAGCGATCGAGATGATGCTTGAAGGCAGCATCGTTCTCTGCGATCAAGGCGTTGTTCGCGTCGTTCTGAACCAGATGGCGGGGGTTGGCCTGGGCAAGTGCCCACTGCATCAGCTCCAGGCTTTCGTCCATCACGGTGCCATCCTCCAGCACCAGAACAGGAACCGTGCCTTTCGGAGAGGTATCCAGCATCTCCTGAGGTTTGGCTCTCAGGGCAATTTCGCGCCAGTGCACCAAAAGCCCTGCCTGCAACAGAGCCCAACGGGCCCGCATCGCATATGGGCAGCGGCGAAAGCTGTAAAGGATCGGCAGCACGAGCTAGGCGTTTAGGGCGGTATGGGTTAATCCTGGCTCTGCTCAACCGCTTGCTGCTATGCGCGCACTTGTCCCGTTAGGACTGCTGGCCTGGATGGTGGCACTCTTCGTGGTCCATCAATCGATTCACGCGGGCGGTTGCCAGACAGAAGCCAGCTGGGCGTCTCAGAACGATGAGATCTACGACCGCGAATTGAAGGTGGACTAGTGGCGAAGAAGCGCATCTCCTTCCGTGATCCGATCTGGTTGATTCCGATGGTGATCGTTGCGCTGGGCTGCACGGTGCAGACGCTGCACGTGTTTCAGCACAGCGCCTATTGCAAGTCAGATGCGGAATGGACTGAGATCTATGAACAACGGGCTGAAGAAAACCTCGATGAAGACGACTCCTGATCAGGCGTAGGGCTTGGAGGAGTGGTGCACCACAATCCTCAGCACGCCGTCATCACCTTTCTGGTAGGTCCAGGTTTTGTCGACGTAGCCGACATTTCCCTTCTCGTCCTCGGTGTACATCCAGCCCATCGAGGTGGCGGTGTCGCCATCGATACGGATCACGGCGTTCTCAGTCCAGGCATCTGCCCAGGGGGATCGCTTCCCTTTTTTATTAGGGACATTGCCGATCGCGTAGCCAAGATCGTCGTAGTCGTCATTGCCGCCTACAAAGTAGGAAATGGCGCCCTCACGGTCTGTGCGGAAGGTGGTGTCTCCATAGGCCCAGGTGGGCTTGAAGGCCACCCCACCACTGTCGTAGCCGTAGGCCCCATCGATTACCGCTCCGGCGAGTTCCTCAGCAGCATCAAACCCTTCGTTTTTGTTGGTCTGACTAATGGCGACCAAGGCATCGGTCCAGGCGTCCTGAGCAGCCAGCACTTCCTTTTTCGTGATCAGGTTGTCAACGTCGAAGTTCCTGGCGTCGACATCGAAGTTTTTAACACTCTTGGGTGAGTCGATGGATTCGTAGGGCTTGGAGGAGTGGTGCAGAACGATGCGCACATTGCCGAAATCGTCCTTCTGGAAACCCCAGGTTTTATCCACGTAACCAACTGAGCCGTCTTCCGCTTCGGTGTACAGCAGCCCCTGAACGATGGCTGTGTTGCCATCCAATCGCCTCACGGAGGGATCAAACCATGAATCCTCCCAGGGGCTTCTTTCGCCGGTGACGGGATCCGGAGCACTGCCGATCGCGAAGCCGAGATCGTCGTAGTCGTCATTGCCGCCGACGAAATAAGAGATCGCTCCTTCGCGATCGGTGCGGAAGGTGGTGTCTCCACTGGCCCAGGTGGGCTTGAACGCAACGACACCGAGCTGGTAGCCATAGGCGCCGTCGATCACCGCTCCGGCTAACTCTTCTGCCGCATCAAAGCCTTTGTTTTTGTAGGTCTGGCTGATATCAACCAAGGCTTGCGTCCAGCCGTTGAAAGCCTGGCGGACTTCTTTCTTGGTGATGAGATTCTGGTACGGGAGGAAGTTCGTCTCCAGCACTGATTCCTTAGCGGAGCGTTTCAGGCTTGTAGAGATGGGATCCGCGCAGTCGACGATTGCTGCTTGGGAAGAATCTGTTGATAACACTCAAAGCTAATGAAATCAAGTCTAATGTTGCAACGACGACCATTCAGGAAAGTATTAAAAGATACTTTTACTGGAGATTTGTGCTCGGCGTCCGTTGCTTTAGGGCACAGGCGTGGCTCTGATCTTTTGAATATCATTGGCAATCGCACTAGCTATTTTTTGACTGTGCAATTAGCGCTGCTTTTTTTGCTAGCAGAAGTTTATGGTCATTTCAATTATTGAAATTAACGGGGAGTCTCGCCGCTGTTTCAAAATAAACATCAAATTTTCGTCTGTTTTTCAATGCATTGAATCAAGCCTTTGAGAGGTCCGTTACTCCATGCTTGGACGATCTGCACCAGCTGATCTTTTGGAGAGCTGTTGCTCCATTTGCTGTTGCCGCATTGCAAACCGCTCCCGATCGGCATCGCTGAAGCGATCGACGCAATGCACACACTGCACACCTTTGATGGTGCTCGGATGTTCACGCTGCTCCGGCGACAGCGGCAATCCGCAGGCGTGGCAGAGGCTGTGTTCACCAGGTTCCAGTTTGTGGTTTAAGGCCACTCTCTGATCGAACACGAAACATTCCCCTCGCCAGCGGCTGTCGGTCTCCGGCACCGTCTCCAAGTACTTGAGAACGCCGCCGCGCAGATGGTGCACCTCCCCGAAACCGTTGTCTTGGAGATAGCTGCTGGCCTTTTCGCAACGGATGCCGCCGGTGCAGAACATGGCGATGCGTTTGGGGGCTTTTTCTTGCATCACCTCTCGCAGCATGGTGTCGGCCCAGTGGGGAAAGTCCCGAAAGCTCTCGGTGTTTGGATCGATGGCCCCGTCAAAGGTCCCGATGGCGGTTTCGTAGCTGTTGCGCGTGTCGATCACCAACGTGTCGGGATCATCCACCAGTGCGTTCCAGTCCATTGCGTCCACATAGATGCCCGTGCTGGTGCGTGGGTCAACGCTCTCCACCCCCATGGTCACAATTTCCTTTTTGCGCCGGGCCTTGAAGCGCCGGAAAACCTGCTTGTTGGCCCAACTGCGCTTCACCTCCAGCTCTTCAACCTGCCTGTTGGCTGGGTTCAGCGTCTCCTGAATCCGTGCCAGAACTTGTTCCACAGCGGCTTTGGGGCCGCTGATCGTGCCGTTCACGCCCTCTTTGGCGATCAACACCGAGCCAACCACCTCGCCCTCATGCGCCAGGGTTGGTAACTCGGCCAACAAGCTTTCCCGTTGGTCGTCGTTCAGTGGACGAAAGGCATAGAAGGCCGCCACCAAGATCTTGTTCGCGTGGCTTTCTCGCGCTGTGGTGCTCATTGGGCGTGGCTGATCACAGCAATGGCCGCTGCAGGTTTGTAGAACATGGTCTTGTTACCAGTGCTCTGGCGATGTTGCGGCTTCTGTATTTCGGCAGCGTCGTCCTTACAGCGTTCTGGTTGCTGCGTCTCCTGTATCGCCGGTTCCTGGCCATGCGTCAGGTGAATGTGATCGTCGAAACGCCCGAACGTGCGGCGAGTATCAAAGCGCTTGAGAGGGCCTGGTCTGTGGAAGACATGCCAGATCCAGAACAACCGAGCGATTCCACGCCCTAGCTCAGCTCTTAATTCAGTGTTTGGCATTCCTGCCAGTTGGCCTGTAGCCCCGCATCCCTTAGCAGCTGTCGGTCCGCTTCTACATCGGGATTGCCGGTGGTGAGCAGGGTGTCGCCATAAAAGATCGAATCCGCACCAGCCTGCAGACAGAGAATCTGCGCCTCGCGGTTCATCGATTCACGGCCGGCACTGAGCCGTACGCGGGCGTGGGGCATCAGGATCCTGGCGGTGGCCACCATCCGCACCAACTCCAGCGGCTCGAAGGGCACCCGTCCTTCAAGCGGGGTGCCTTCCACCGCCACTAACCCGTTCACCGGCACGCTTTCCGGGTGGGGATCCATCCCCGCCAGCACCTGCAGCATCGAGGCGCGATCCCTCAGGGTCTCCCCCATGCCGATGATGCCGCCGCAACAGAGGGTGACGCCGGCCTGGCGCACCCGTTGCAACGTCTCCAGGCGTTCCTGGTAAGTGCGGGTGCTGATGATCCGGTCGTAGTGCTCCGGGCTGGTATCGAGGTTGTGGTTGTAGGCCGTGAGCCCTGCTTCTGCGAGCCGTTGAGCCTGCTGATCGCTCAGCATTCCAGCCGTGACGCAGGCCTCCATGCCCATGGCGCGCACACCGCGCACCATCTCCAACATCGCTTCAAAGGGAGCGCCATCACGGATCTCGCGCCAGGCCCAACCCATGCAGAAACGATCAGCACCGGCGTTCTTGGCCGCCTTGGCGCGCTGCAGCACGGGCTCCACCTGCATCTGGGCTTCAAAAGCCGATACATCGCTGCTGTTGTGGATCGACTGGGAGCAATAGGCGCAGTCCTCCTCACAGCCGCCGGTCTTCACGCTCAGCAGCGAGGCCAGCTGCACCCGATAGCCGGGGTTGGCAGTGCGGTGCACGGTCTGGGCCTGCCAGAGCAACTCCATCAAGGGCAGTTCGAGCAGCCCCTGGATCTCCTCAATGCTCCAGTCGTGGCGGATGGTGAGGCTCATGATGCGATTGGATCCAGTCCTCCAAAGCGGCGCTGGCGGCTCTGGTAATCGAGCAAGGCCCGCTTCAGGGCATCGGCGTTGAAATCGGGCCAGAACACATCGGTGACGTGGATTTCCGCGTAGGCCAGCTGCCACAGCAGAAAATTGCTGATCCGGTGCTCACCGCTGGTGCGGATCAGCAGATCCGGGTCCTGCTCGCCGCGGGTGAACAGCTCGGCGGCAAGGCTGTTTTCATCGATGCTCTGGGGATCCAGCTCCCCCGTGGCCGCCCGCATCGCCAGGCGTTGTGCCGCCCGCACCAGCTCGCGGCGCCCGCCGTAATTGGTGCACACATTGAAGTGGATGCCGTTGTTCCCGGCGGTGCGCTCCATGGCATTGCCGATCAGATCCTGCAATTTCTGCGGCAGGTCTTCGAGGTCGCCAAGAAACCGGATCCGCACCTGCTCCGCTTCCAGGGACTGCAGCTCCTTCTGCAGCACCCTCTCGAACAAGGTCATCAGAAAATTCACCTCTTCACCGGGACGGGCCCAGTTCTCCGTCGAGAAGGCGTAGGCGGTGAGGGCCTCGATTCCCCAGTCGTTGCAGAGCCTCAGGGTGGATTTCAGCGCCTCCACGCCAGCCCCGTGACCCATCACTCGCGGCAGCCCGCGTGCTTCGGCCCAGCGGCCGTTGCCGTCCATGATCACCGCCACGTGGGCTGGCAGCCGCAACGGATCGAGCTCCGGCGGACAGGCGGAACGCGGTTCGGTGTCGGTGCTGGTGGCCGGGGTTCGGCTCAAGACAGCGTTTCGGACGGAGAGCTGCCCACGCTACGTCGCCCTGGTGGCGACGGTTCGGCCTGCAGGAACAACTCCTTCAGCAGTTCCTGCAGGCGGCTGCTGGTGATCGGCCGCTCAAGTCGGCCCTGATTGGCCAGAGACAGGGTTCCGGTTTCCTCGGACACCACAATGCTGATGCAGCGGTCAAAGCGTTCGGTAATGCCGAGGGCGGCCAGATGGCGGGTGCCGTAACGGCTGACGCTGTGGCGGGACAGGGGCAGGATCACGCCGGCCGCTTCGATGCGGTTACCGCGTACCAGCACAGCACCGTCGTGCAGTGGTGTGTCAACGGCAAAGAGGTTGAGCAGAAGTTCCCGACTCAGCTGGGCATCGATCGAGACGCCTGGATTGAGAAAATCCTCCGGCCGCAGATCGCTACCGAGATCCACCACGATCAAGGCGCCACGACGCATCTGTGAGAGCCGACCAGCCGCGTCGGTGATCTGGGCCACCGTGCCTGCGGCGGCGCGGAACTCGTTCTGAGGGTTTCCCAGCAACACCGCCAGTCTGCCGGTGCCGAGCAGTTCCATCAGGCGACGCAGTTCCCCCTGCCACAGGATGGCGAGGGACAGGGAACAGGCCATCACCAGTGCATCCACCAGCTTGCTGGTGAGGGGCAGGTTGGCGAAGCGCTGCACGAACCATGCCATCGCCACCAGGAACAGGTAGCCCCTCAGCAGCCAAAGGGTTCGGGCTTCGTTGACCCTGGAGAACAACAGGAAGCCGATCGCGGAGGCAAACAGAACGTCGAGAACCAGGCGCGGGTCGATGCCCGCCAGCACGTTCACTCCGTCGGCTTCACCGCTGGTTTCAACGTACCGTCTGGAAGCGCTCTGGCAAAACGTCGTAGCGCAGCAGATCATCCGGCTGTTCTCGCTTCTGCACGAGTTCGGAATGGCCGTCCTGCACCAGCACCGCCGCTGGCCTTGGGATGCGGTTGTAGTTGGAGCTCATCGAGGCGTTGTAAGCACCGGTGGCGAACACCACCACCACATCTCCGCTGCGGCTGCTGGGCATTGGCAGATCCTTCAGCAACACGTCACCCGATTCGCAGTGTTTGCCAACGAGATTCACCGTTTCGTCGTTGCTCGCCAAGGGGCGATCAGCCAGGCGCGCCGTGTACAGCGATTGATAGGTGATCGGTCGCGGGTTGTCGCTCATGCCGCCGTCAATGGCGACATAGGTGCGCACGCCTGGGATGGTTTTGCGAGATCCCACTGAATACAGGGTGACGCCGGCGGTGGCCACCAGCGAGCGACCCGGTTCGCACATCAGTCTTGGCAGCTCCAGGCCCCGCTCGCGGCAGGCCGCTGTGACGGCGTCGGCCACCACCTTCACCCACTGATCAATCGTCGGCGGATCATCCGATTCCACGTAGCGAATGCCGAGGCCGCCGCCGACATTGAGATCGTTAACAGGGTGGCCGAGGTTTCGGGCCAGCTGCAGTGCATCGGCCATCACGGCTGCGAGGTCGCGGTGGGGCTCCAGTTCAAAAATCTGTGAACCGATGTGGGCATGCAGGCCGGTCACCCTGGCCCATGGTTGATTGACCAACTGTTTCAGCACCGGCTCCAGCTGATCGGGGTCGAAACCGAACTTGCTGTCCAGGTGGCCGGTGCGGATGTATTCGTGTGTGTGGCATTCAATGCCGGGCGTGAAACGCAGCATCAGCCGCGCCGGATCCGCATCTGCCGGGATCAGTTCCCCAAGGCGATCCAGGTCGTGATGGTTGTCGACAACGATCGTGACGTTGTTCCTGTATGCGAGCAGCAGCTCCTCATCGGATTTGTTGTTGCCGTGCAACACCATCCGATCTCCGGGCATGCCGCCCTGGAGGGCCGTGAGCAGCTCACAGGCCGACACCGCATCAAGACCGAACTGCTCCGAGGCCACCAGGCTGCTCATCAGCAGGGAACTGTTCGCCTTTGAGGCGTAGATCGGCAGTGACGGCCCGGCGTAATGGCGTTCCAACGCATCGCGGTAGGCGCGACAGGCGGCCCGCAGGGTTTCCTCATCCAGTACATACAGAGGAGTTCCGTAGCGCTGGGCCAGCTCGCTGAGGCGGCACCCGCCCACCACCAGGCGATCCTGATCGTCCAGCGTTGTGGTGAGCGGCGCCAGGTTGCGATTGGGGCTGACGGGATCCTGGCCGGACTCGAACGGCCTCTGGCTCGTGATGGTCTGGGTCAAGACGGACCGGCGGTAGTGGTGCAATCTAAGAATCCTGCTGCTGCGTGCCTGCCCTCGGTCGTGAACGGCTCAAGCTTGCGGTTGCTGTGTCTTGATTCGTCCTGGTTGGCGGCCTGCTTGGCCCTGGACCGGCGCGCCCTGGATGGTTTCTGGAGCGAAGCCCAATGGCAGCGGGAGCTGGCGGAACCAAACCGGATCTGTCTTGGTTTGGTGAACGAAGCTGAGCTGCGAGGCTTCGTCTGCGGCTGGCTGGTGGTTGATGAGTTGCAGATCACGGCTCTGGCCGTGGATCCAGACCATCGACAGATCGGTTGTGGAGGACGGTTGCTGCGGGCGTTGCTGACGCGTGCTCAGCAGCAGGGGGCGCGTCGAGCCACCCTGGAGGTGGCAGCGGACAACGCAGCTGCTCGCGCTTTGTACGCCGCAGAAGGATTCAAGACCGCTGGCTGCCGCAGCCGTTACTACAGCGACGGTCGCGATGCCCTGATCCAATGGTTGGAGTTGCCGCCTGGAACAGGGCGGTGTGATTGATCAGGGGTTCGGTTTTCCCTCTACCGTCAATAGAAATCACGTCACATTTTGGCGCGCTCGTTGTTAATTACTGGCCGTTCCAGCCCAGATGGAGACTGGAAAGTGACCGAACCAACCGAACAGTCGCGCGAGGCGCTAACCCCTGATAGCTTGGTGCCACTCCACATCGGCCTAAACGATGTTTGAACGGTTTACCGAGAAGGCCATCAAGGTGATCATGCTTGCCCAGGAAGAGGCACGGCGTCTTGGTCACAACTTCGTGGGAACTGAGCAAATCCTGCTCGGATTGATCGGTGAAGGCACAGGTGTTGCCGCCAAGGTTCTCAAGTCCATGGGAGTGAACCTCAAGGACGCCCGGGTTGAGGTTGAGAAGATTATTGGTCGAGGCTCTGGCTTCGTAGCGGTTGAGATTCCGTTCACACCGCGAGCCAAACGGGTCCTTGAGCTGTCCCTTGAGGAGGCTCGTCAGCTTGGTCATAACTACATCGGTACAGAGCACCTTTTGCTTGGCCTGATCCGCGAAGGCGAAGGTGTGGCAGCCCGTGTGCTCGAAAACCTCGGTGTCGATCTAGCCAAAGTGCGCACCCAGGTGATCCGCATGCTGGGAGAAACAGCGGAGGTCACCGCTGGGGGCGGTGGCGGTGGTGCCAAGGGTTCCACCAAAACCCCCACGCTTGATGAATTCGGCAGCAATCTCACCCAGATGGCCAGTGAGGCCAAGCTGGACCCCGTGGTGGGGCGTCATAACGAGATTGATCGAGTCATCCAGATCCTCGGTCGCCGCACCAAGAACAATCCAGTTCTGATCGGTGAGCCTGGTGTGGGCAAAACAGCCATCGCCGAGGGGCTCGCTCAGCGGATTCAACAGGGTGAAATTCCGGACATCCTTGAAGACAAACGGGTTCTCACCCTCGACATCGGACTGCTTGTTGCAGGCACCAAATACCGGGGTGAATTTGAGGAGCGCCTCAAAAAGATCATGGAGGAGATCAAGTCGGCCGGGAACGTGATCCTGGTGATCGACGAAGTTCACACCCTGATCGGAGCCGGCGCAGCCGAAGGTGCCATCGATGCCGCCAACATCCTCAAGCCGGCCCTGGCCCGAGGCGAGCTTCAGTGCATCGGTGCCACAACTCTCGATGAATATCGAAAGCACATCGAGCGGGATGCGGCTCTGGAACGTCGCTTCCAGCCAGTGACTGTCGGCGAGCCCTCCATCGATGACACGATCGAAATCCTCAAGGGATTGCGGGAGCGCTACGAGCAGCATCACCGACTCAAAATCACTGACGACGCCTTGGTTGCAGCCGCCACCCTTGGCGATCGCTACATTTCCGACCGCTTCCTGCCCGACAAAGCCATCGATTTGATCGATGAAGCCGGCTCCCGGGTGCGCCTGCTCAATTCCAAGCTGCCTCCGGCTGCCAAGGAGGTGGACAAGGAACTGCGGGCGGTACAGAAGCAGAAGGAAACTGCTGTTCGCGATCAGGATTTCACGAAGGCCGGTGAACTCCGCGAGAAGGAGGTTGAGCTGCGTGAGCAGATCCGGACTCTGCTGCAGAACAGCCGTAGCCAGACCCCGCTCGAGACAATCACCGAAGAACCGGCTGCGGAAGCAGAGCCGGCGTCAACTGAGGCGACCCCGGCAGTCCTGGCCGATGGCGGTGAGTCCACGCCATTGGTGAACGAGGAAGACATCGCCCAGATCGTCGCCTCCTGGACGGGAGTGCCGGTCCAGAAGCTCACTGAAAGCGAATCGGTGAAGCTGCTGAACATGGAGGAGACCCTGCACCAACGGCTGATTGGTCAAGACGAAGCAGTGAAGGCAGTCTCCAAGGCCCTGCGCCGTGCCCGCGTTGGCCTTAAGAACCCCAATCGCCCGATCGCCAGCTTCATTTTCTCCGGCCCCACCGGTGTCGGTAAGACCGAACTCACCAAAGCGTTGGCGGCTTATTTCTTCGGCAGCGAAGAGGCGATGATCCGCCTCGACATGTCGGAATTTATGGAGCGCCACACGGTCAGCAAGTTGATCGGTTCGCCTCCGGGCTACGTGGGCTTCAACGAGGGTGGTCAGCTCACCGAAGCCGTTCGCCGTCGTCCCTACACCGTGGTGCTGTTCGACGAGATCGAGAAAGCGCATCCCGATGTGTTCAACCTGCTGCTGCAGCTTCTTGAGGACGGACGCCTCACCGATTCCAAAGGCCGCACGGTCGATTTCAAGAACACCCTGGTGATCATGACCTCGAACATCGGTTCGAAGGTGATCGAGAAAGGCGGTGGTGGCCTTGGTTTCGAATTCTCTGGAGAAAGTCCCGAAGATTCTCAGTACACCCGCATTCGCTCGCTGGTGAATGAGGAGCTCAAGCAGTATTTCCGTCCTGAGTTCCTCAACCGTCTCGACGAAATCATCGTGTTCCGTCAGCTCAGCCGCGATGAGGTGAAGGAGATCGCTGAGATCATGCTCAAGGAGGTGTTCGGTCGCATGGGCGACAAGGGCATCACCCTGACGGTGTCCAGTGCCTTCAAGGAGCGTCTGGTCGAGGAGGGGTACAACCCCGCCTACGGAGCTCGTCCTCTGCGTCGGGCCGTGATGCGTCTCCTTGAGGATTCCCTGGCAGAGGAGGTTCTCTCCGGTCGCGTCAAAGATGGCGATCACGCCGAAGTGGATGTAGACGAGAACAAGAAGGTTGTCGTGCGCCACAAAGGTCGTGCGGAGGCCACTCCCCAGCTCGCAGGCGCCAGCGTCTGATGTCCGCACCCATCTCTGCCCACGCCATCGCGCCTGCCGCGGTGCTGAGGGGAGAGGGTGCCTGGGTGCAGGCTCTGCCACAGATCGCTTCTCTCAGTCAGGTACCCCTTTTGCTCGGCCGCAGCAGTCAAACAGAACTGTTTCGCAGACAGCTGTTTGAAGACCTCCAGCGCGCTGGCCTCTCACCCCGTTCAGCCCAGCTCCACTCCGATTGCTGTGAAGAGGACCTTCAACGGTTGGTTCTCGATATGTCGGACAGCCCTGAACGTCCCTGTGATGCGGTGATTGCCGCCGGTGGTGGCAAGGTGCTCGACGCGGGGAAGCTGCTGGCCAACCGCCTCAATCTTCCCTGCATCACGGTTCCCCTCAGCGCTGCCACCTGCGCTGGCTGGACCGCACTGGCCAATCTCTATTCCCCGGATGGTGCCTTTCAGCGGGATGTGGCACTGCCGCGCTGTCCCGATCTTCTGGTGTTCGATCACGCCCTGGTACGACAGGCTCCCCCTCACACGCTGGCCAGTGGCATCGCCGATGCCCTTGCCAAGTGGTATGAGGCTGCGGTGAGCAGTGCCAGCAGTGAGGACGGGCTGGTGCAGCAAGCCGTGCAGATGGCCCGGGTGCTGCGGGATCAGCTCCTGATCGACAGCGTTGAGGCAATGCGCGATCCCTCGGGAGATTCCTGGGTTCGTGTTGCAGAAGCCTGCGCTCTCACCGCCGGCGTGATGGGTGGCCTTGGCGGAGCCCGTTGTCGCACGGTGGCAGCCCATGCCGTGCACAACGGTCTCACCCAGCTTGCGGCGGCCCGTGCCGTGCTCCATGGCGAGAAAGTGGGCTTTGGAATTCTTGTTCAGCTTCGGCTCGAGGATCGTCTTGGTGACAACCGCCTCGCGGCTCAGGCCCATCGCCAGCTGCTGCCTCTGCTTCAACAGCTGGGACTTCCGGTGAGCCTGGCGGATCTCGGTCTGGCGGAGGCCAGCCTCAGCGATCTCCAGTCGGTTTGCGACTTTGCCTGCCGCGAGGGCTCTGATCTGCACCATTTGCCCTTTTCCGTCTCACCTGGAGCTCTGCTCGAGGCGTTGGTGGGGGCGGCTGAACCGATCCCCGTTCACTCTTGAACACTCTGCTGGATCAGCTCAACCCTGAGCTGCTGGATCCCCAGGCACGGGCTCTGGTGGATGGCGTGCAGTGGTGGGATCTACCGGGCCTGGGGAGCGATGACCCCTTCCCTGTCGCCGTGCTCGGGGAGGGCCCGCCAGTGTTGTTGTTGCACGGTTTCGACAGCAGCTTTCTGGAATTCCGTCGCATTGCGCCCTTGCTGGCACCGCACGTGCAGCTGTTCATCCCCGATCTCTTCGGCTTCGGTTTCACGCCTCGTCCAAAGGGCGTTGTTTATGGGCCCGAATCGGTGTTGCGCCATCTTGATGCCCTGTTGTCGCGCTTGACGGCTGATCAATCGCGCCCCGATCAAACCGCTGCGGATCAAACCGTTGCAGTGATCGGTGCCTCGATGGGCGGTGCGGTGGCGGTGGAACTGGCCAGGCGCCATCCCGCACGCATTGGTTCGCTGTTGCTCCTGGCTCCCGCCGGTCTCAGCGGTCGCCCGATGCCGTTACCGCCCCTGCTTGATCGCCTTGGCGTCTGGTTTCTGTCCAGGCCAGGGGTGCGCAGGGGGTTGTGCAAGCAGGCATTCGCCGATCCAGCGGCGTCCGTCGGTCCGCCAGAAGAGCAGATCGCTTCGCTTCACTTGCAGGTTCCCGGCTGGGCTGACGCCCTGGCCGCCTTCGCCCGCAGCGGCGGTTTTGCCGGTTGTGGGTCACCGCTGCCGAGTCAGCCCCTGCATGTGATCTGGGGGGCTGAGGATCGTATTCTGCGGCCGCCGTTGAAACAGGCTGTGTTGGATCTCCTGGAGGCGCCGGTGGAGACCTTCGAAGCTTGTGGGCACCTGCCGCATCTCGATCATCCGCAGCGGGTGGTTGATCGTGCACTCACCCTGCTGACTTCATGAGTGTGCTCCCCTCGCCTCGCAGTGGGCCAGTGCTGCAGCTGATCGCCAGTGGACTGAAGCTGTGGATTCGCAGTTCCTGCGAGAGCATCGGCGATCTGCAGCTGGAGCTGCAGGGCTCAGGCCTTGGCTTGCTGCAGGGCAAGCTGGAGGGTGTCAAGCTCACTGCCCGTGAGGTGCGCTTCCGCGGCCTGCCATTGCAACTCGCGGACCTGCGCAGTGGACCGATCCAGGTGCATCTCACCCCTGGGGGTGTTGTGCTTCAGCAGTTTTTTGATGTTCAAGGTGAAGTCACGATCACTGGTCGTGGTCTCAATGAGGCGTTGCTCTCGGAACCTTGGCGCTGGCTCGGAGACTGGTTGGCTGAGCAGCTGATGGGACTGACGCCCCTTGGTGGTTTGCTGATTGACAACGACCAGATGGAGCTCAGGGTCCCAGTGGTTGCCCACAAGGATCCGGCACGACGTCGGTTCCGACTGCGTGCTGCTCAGGGCACCGTGGCGATCCAGCCCATCGATGACGACCACACCACCTTGTTGCCGATGGACGAAGGAATCCAGATCGAGCAGGCAGAGCTGCAGGCAGGAATCCTGCATCTGAATGGGCGTGCCCGCGTCACCCCTTAGGCAGCAGCGGCAGGGCCAGGGTGATTGCGTAATAAATCACAGCGGGGGTGAACAGGTAGCTGTCGATGCGATCCAGGATGCCGCCATGGCCAGGCAGCACATCCCCGGAATCCTTCAGGCCGGCATCGCGTTTCATCATCGATTCGGTGAGATCCCCCACCAGGCTGATCAAGGCCACCAGTGCTCCCAGCAGCAAACCCGGTAGCCCCGCCAGGGGCCAGCCCAGCAGTCGCCCGCTGATCAGCCCGACTGCCATGGCGCAGGCAAAACCACCGATGGCTCCCTCCACCGTTTTCCCAGGCGAGATCGATGAGAGCGGGCGGCGTCCGCAGCACATCCCGAATGCCCAGGAGCCGATGTCGCTGGCGACGATCATCAGACAGGCCGAGAGGGTGATCGCCAGGCCGCTGCTCAGCCAACCCCAAGTGTCCGGCAGCGACGCCAGGCTCGGGGCCAGTTGCGGTGCATTCAGGTTGCGTAGTTGCAACCAGTGGCTCGGCAGAAACCCCAGATAAAACATGCCAAAGATTGACGCGGCGATGTCCGCAATCGACCCGGTGACCGGCTGCAGCAGCAACCAGGCGCAGATGGCCGCCCCCGACAGGGGGAGAACCGCCTGAGGAATCACGTCAGGCAGTCCTCCCTGGACGGTCCACTGGGTGCTGAGCAGCAAAAGCTGACAGGCCACCAGGGTGGTTTTGGTGGCAGGTCGCATGCCCTTGAACTGGGCCATGCGGAAGAACTCCAGAAGGCCGAGGTGCACGATCACCCCAACGGCGAGCGTGAACCACCAGCCCCCCAGGCCCACCACAACGAGGCCGAAACCACCCGCTGCTGCGCCACTGATTAAGCGTTTGCGGAGAGAGCCGGTTCTTGGTGTGAGGTTCGGTGTTGCTGCGGTGACCTCGCTGATCAAAAGTTTCCTTTGGGAGGTGCTGAAAGACCCTTGGTGGTGCAGCGTACCAATGGCGTCACGTCAGCTCGCCGATCCTGCTTCTTCCATCTAGGAGGAACAGGGTGATCGGCGACTGAGTCGGCGTCGCCAGTGGAGATGAAATCGGGCCTGATGTCGACAATCAGGCCCAGAGCTCAGTAGGGGAGCAGAACCAGAAATCAGAAGAATCCCGATTTGGAGATCGGTGTTCCCACCAGCTCCTTTAAGGCTGATGCGGTGTAGTCGTCGAATTCCTCCTGGGCTTCCTCCCAGCTGCTGAGCACGCCGATGTCGGCCAGCGGCTCTGTGATCGAATCGAAGCGCTTCTCACTACTCTTCAGTCCCTGGCCGAAGGACCCGAGCAGATTGGCAGCCGTGCCCCATTGGGCCTGATTCCATTGGTTCGTTGCAGACATCAATGCGGTTCGATAGATGTCGTCCCCATCTGTGTCGAGCAGAATCTGAGCTGGGAGAAGGGTCTGATCGAGGCCGCCGCTGACGGCGTCCTTCCATTCATTGATCTCGCTCTTGCTGGGGTCACGGCCGTAGAGATTGTTGAAGGCTCCAGTGACGATGTCCTTCACCGAGAGCTCATCCAATGAACCCCCGTAGCTGTCGATGATGGGCTCGGCATGAGCACCCTGGAGGTCGTAGGCCAGTTCTTCGATGTCAACGCCCTCGCCGAGCGCATAACCAGCTGCTGTTGCCGAATGGGCTGCATCTGCCGTGGTGTTGGCATAGGCCTGATACAGCAACGTCACCGTGTTTGCCCTCGCCGTGACCTGCTTGCCCTTGAAGGTGGTGTCCAGACTTTCGCCGAGAACACCTTTGTTCTTTTGCTTGGTCACGCTGTTGATCTTGTGCAGGTTGAACGTGAGCTCCTGGGAGGTGTTGAAGACGTTGTTGCTGCTTGAAGTATTGCCGTAGGAGTAATCCCCCTGGGTGGCCCCCTGAGAGATCACCAGATGTTTGTCGACAAGCATCGCCCCATTGCCGAAGACGCCGGCAATGGTGGGCGTTGGAGCTTTGCCATTTTCCTTGCTGTAGTGCTGCTTATCGGAAATCGACAGAGGCATCGAGTTATTGCGCAGGTTGACGACACTGTCGTCGTACTCGGTGACCACCGTGGCTCCATGACCGGCATGGGAGCTGTCGCTGTCTTCATCGCTACTCGGCTCTGAAGTGGCAATGAAATGGCCGGCCTGCAGCTGGGTGGTAAAGACGTGCTTGCGCTTGTCACCTGTTGACTTCGTCGTGATCAGCAGATCTTCAAGGGCGCTCTGGGCGTAACTGCTGAATCCTGCTGTCAGCACGATCTCGGATAGATCGTTCAGTGACGAATCGAGGATCAATGCGTCAGCCAGAACATTCTCATCAGGGAAATATCCGCCTTCGAAGCTGCCGGTCTGATGCTGCAGCGACATGGCTGCACCATCAAGGACGAGGACGCGAATGCCTCCCTCAATGGCATAGCTGATCGCTACGTCCTGGAAGTTGTCCAGGTTCATGTCGGCCATGGCAACGCTCACCTGGTCGTCCTGAAGGTTGTCGACTGGGTGACCGTGAACACCGTCGCCATGCGCCATGACGTCGATGTCCTTGAACGGTCGGAAGCTGTATTCCTCCGTCCAGGTGCTGCTGTCGTCTGATCCGCTCCAGGCATTGATCGTCAGTTTCTTGAGATTCACGTCCGAAGAGCTGGCGCCCTCGAATCCAGCGGTCACCAGATCGCGACTGCCATCGCCATCGAAGTCCTCTGCAAAGGCATAAGGCGCAAGAATGGAGTCGTAGGGAGTGAGACTGCTCAGCAGCTCTGTTGTGTTGGCAAGCAATGCAGCGCCGTCATACAGCTCCACCTGGCCGGACGTCTCGGTAGCGGCGGACGGCTTACTCAGCACGATGTCCTGGGTGAAGTCATTGGTGATGTCTCCAGCCACCATCCGTGTCACCGGCGCACCGTCGTTTTCAGGGGTGAGGCTGTAGGTGCTGAAGTCCTGAGCGAGTCGCAGGGTGATGGTGCCGTCTTGGGTGAGGTAGTTGTCCCGCTCCGCCGGGGCAAGCCAGCTGGAATCGGTGTTTTCCACCACCGTGATCACCTGCATCATTCCCGCGTCTTCATGGGGAAGGATGTGGCAGTGGTAGACGTACGTCCCGAGGTAATCCTGGAACAGCATCCGTACGGTCTGATCGTTGGCGCCGTGCGTGTTGAGATCGCCGACCGTGTCGGGATCCATCGCTTCCTTGATCGTGTGCAGGCTGCCTTGATATGGCTCCAACTCGATCACCTTCGAGGCGTCGGTGTCGTAGTATTTGTATCCCGAAGAATTGAGCATCGTTACATCTTCGAGACTTCGCTTGTTCAACAGCTCGGTATCACTGTTTTTAACTTGATAGTCGTTGATGTGAATGTGGAAAGGATGGCCGATATATTTATTTGATGTTCCAAATGCGACGCTCCAGTTTCGGTTAACCCACTCCTCCATTGTTCCCAATTGAGCAATCGTCAGATTGCCGTTGGGGAAGACGTGATCGTTGATCAGGAATGGTTTTTCATAGCCAAAGTAACGTTCGCCATCTTCTGTGAAGACAGTCGTGGCTTCATAACGCTCGTAGGGGTCGTCCGCGTTTTCTGCGTTGTATTCACCAACAAGCTGCTGCGTGGGAATATCCCATTCATCCTCAGGACCAACCAGTGCTTCCTTTGAATAGTTGAATCGTCTGTGACGAAGTGGTTTCCATTTATATTCGCCCTTCTTTTTCTGAAATAGATTGACACTTGGCACCTGGCCGTCTTCGTAATCCTCCGGCTTGGTGCTCGGCTTGATCTTCTGAATCTGAATACCTGCGTTGGCCTCTTCGATCTGTTTGTCAAGTTTCTTCTGGCTGGGCAGAGCCGTTCCGTTTTTAACCTTGAATGTGGCCATCGGGCCAGCACTTTGCCCACCAGTGGCACCCAAACCGTTATCAACGGTCTCGCTGGTGAGTTCGGGGTAACCACCCATGTTGTCGGTGATTCCTATATTTCCATCTGAATTGGTAAAGAAATACTTTGTGGCCACCTCTGTTGTTCCTTCCGGCAGATAAACCATCAGGTCCATCCGCTTTCCGGGTGACATCGTCACCACATTTTCATGGGTTTCGTATAGTGTCTCGTAGCAAGGATCGGGTGCACCTTCAATATTGCAAGTGACACCATCTTCTTCTGTCGGGACAGACGAATTCAGTGCGCCGATTGCCTGCCTGATTTGCGGATATTGGTGTCCATCTTCTCCATAAGCGTAGATCGGAAGTGTGGTTTTGTTGCCGTCATCATCGGTATGAATCAGGGTGACGTTGTAAAAAGCCTGTTGCGTCTGATTGTTCAGGGTGAGTGATTGCCAGCCACCTTCCTTGACTTCGGCTTCGGGTTGAAATTCTCCATTCACGGTCACCATCGTCATGCTGTTGCCGAGGAACGGGCCGCCATAGCCATCGAATCCCGCCAGCAATAGATCGCCGGTCTCGCTGTTGACCCCGAGGTCCATGGTCTTCAGCAACGCCAGATTTCTGGGGACGTCCTTGAAGGCAGGGATGTTGCTCAGCGGATCCCCGATCTGCATGAAACCAGTCAGGCCTCCATACACCTGCTGATTTACCGAAGGGTGGTAGTGGGGGTGATACCAGTACGACCCTTGTCCGTGATCAGCCGGCAGATCGATGATCGTGGTCCAGTCCTGGCCTGTGGTGAAGCGCGAGACGACGTTGTCGCCGAATCCGCTTGGATTCGTGTGGGAGCCGTGCAGGTGGAAATTGGTTGATGTAGTGCCTCCGAGTCCGTCGCTGGCTGTATTTCCTGGAGTGCTGTTCTGGACGAGTGTCGCCTTATCTGTCTGTTCGTCATCCAGGTCCGCGATCCGGATGTCGTTGCTGAAGTTCAGGCGAACCTGATCGCCCGGTTCAACCATCAGCACCGGTCCTGGATAACTCGGTCCCTCTCCCTTGACGCCGTAGGTGTAGAGAAGTGATGGGTACCAAAGATTAGGATTTTCCTCTCCGTTGACGTTCTGAAGCAGCGCATCAGCATCAAAGTCTGAGTTGATGACATTGGCATTTGGTGCCTCAGGGTTATATTTTGCCCAGACAGATTCAGGATCATAGTTCGAAAGGATATTGATCGCCGTCAACAGATCGTCGTCTGTGCTGGCGCCGTCAGTATTCCAATAGTCGTCGTTTGTGGCGTAATTCTTGAATCCAGGGCCTCCGTAACCCAGCATCTTCAGCGATTTCATCGTCTGATTTCGCTGATTGCTCGTCCACTTCGTATTGGCGCGAGACACCACACCTCCGAAGATCGAGCTGATGTCGATGTAGGGGTCGATGCCGTAGGAGCTGGTGTCACCACCACCTCCGCCGCCACCACCACCACCACCACCGCCGGAACCGCGAACGCGTCCACCGCCTCCACCGGGCGCCACATTGCCCACGGTTTCTTCCGTGTCGGGCCCGCTGGTTGCATAGTCAGCCTCTACACCGATCTCTTCGAGAGCGGCATCATCTTCTTCGACTTCGGAATCAGGATCATCGGTATAAACCGATGTGATTTGTGGGATGAACCATTTACTGAGGAAGTTGTTGACTCCTGGAATCAGAACCGGATCGGTGGTGATCTCCAGATCTGTTTCCAGGAGGTTTTTTTGATTTTTCTCAGACTTGTTTTTTGATTTAACGGTGATATTGCTGCCTGATCCTTTGATCTTCAGGTCAGACGAATAAACAACATTGGGGCTTCCATCAGGCTTGCGGGGGAAAAGGCTGCCCACCACATAATTCGTTGCCATGAAGCGTCCTTATTCACAAGATCCCAGAAAGCTAGCCATAGCATCTAGAGAGTCTTGATGCTTTCTTTTTTGTTCCAGGTTGTCTGATGTGCTAGCCCTGAAACCACTGAAAGCATCCTTGTTGCCTTCTCAGTTCAACCCATCGTTGAGCCCGCGGATCACGCCATCGTTGATCAAAGTGCTGATCAACTCCCGGGTTTGCTGATGGCTGCGGCCGAAGTACTCCGCTTCGTGGCAAAGGGACGCAATTGTGTGGGTCCCATCGCAGTGATTGATCAGGCGGGCTTCATCGCCATTCAGCAAGCGCACTTTGGGTTTGTGGTCCTGATCGGCATAGATCAGAAACGTGGCTGGGCCATTCGCGGTGTACGGCACCTCTTTGGGGTCAACGTTCTGCTCAACCCACTCGTTCAGGCTGACGAGATCCACACCACTGACGCATTGCTTTGAGGTTGGATTGAGTGTTGGTCGCTGCCAGATCGATGAACGCTGATGCAGCTTCTTCTGGAGAAGCTCTGTGGATTCGTAGGAGCGGTGTGCGATCAGGGAGACCCAGTGGCATCGCCAATCAAGCAATGCTGCTGCAACCAGCGCCATCGACGCCGTGAAGCCGCACGCACTGTTCAGGCTCACGCGATCCGCCATGCGAACCCAGTCTTCTTCTTCCAGAGATCCCAGATAACTGACAAATTCCGTCGATAACGCCTCCGCGTTGAGAGGTTCGCCGAGTGAATCGGCGTAGAAGCGCTCAAGCAGTTCTTCAAAGTGTTCAGCTCCCATCATCCAGCGAACTGAATGGAACACCTGGTTAAGCGGATCCACCGTGCGTGCCATGGCGCGATGCAGATAGATCTTCAAGACCTCCTGGCTGTCCCTGAAGGCCGGAGCGGGAATGATCTGATCCAGAAGCCACGACCTTGGCTCGCTGTGGAGGCTCGCCAGGAACTGCTGCTGCAACCGCACGATTTGTGGTGATCTCATTGCGCTTTCTCGAACGTGTATGGACGCAGGAATTTGTTGACGAGCTGAACCTGATCCATCGCCCGCTCGAGCGATGGTGCATCGTTGTCCCATTCAACGATGGTGGGCCAGGCGCCGAAATGGGTGAGCGATTGTTGGTAGAGGTCCCAGACCTCTTGATGGATCGCCTCTTTGCGGTAGTCGATCTGAATCAGTCCGTTCCCCATCGCTTCCGTAGCGCAACCCTCCAAGTGGAAACCCCGCACGCTGTCTCCCCTGAGCTGTGAAAGCTCTTTCCATGGATCCTCATGGAAGTTTTTCGAATTGATCCAGAAGTTGTTGACGTTCAGACGCACATAGCAGCCACAACGCTCCGTGATGGCATTAATGAATTCGATCTCCGACATGTCGGAATCCCTGAAGCGCATGTAGCTGCTGATGTTCTCCAAGAGGATTGGAGAGCCGATCACGTCCTGTGCCTCTTCGATTCTTTCCGCCAGGTATTCAACGGTTTCCCCGTTCTGAATCAGGGGGAGCAGAACGTGGAAATGATGTTGGGAGAGGGAACTCCAAGAGAGGTAATCGGAGAAGACAGCCTCGGGATGCTCCCTGAGCAGCTGACGCACAAGGAGCAGATACTGCTTGTCGAGTGGTCCGGATGACCCCAGCGACAGTCCGTAGCCATGAAGCACCACGCTGTATTCCCGGCGCAGCTCATCCAGCTGCTCCCGGTAGGTGCCACCCGCTTCCTGAATCAGGTGTTCCGGATGGATCTGCAGGCAGTCCAGCTCAGGGCGTTGCTTGAACAACGTCGAGGCATTGTCGTGGCAGAGGTTCAATCCGGCTGAGGCGCGATTCAGCCTCGTCGACAGAGGTTTGAGTCCTGCCGTCGCGCTCATGGCATCACATCTGGATCACTGTTGTCAACGTAGTGACATCACATCGATTTGAAGAGGTGATTTAAAGCCTTTCTTTGATGCATTTCGCCCTGCCGGCATCGATCATTCGATGACTTCCAGGCGCACTGGAACCTCGCCTGCCTGCATCATCCGCAGTTCGCTGGCGGCTCCATGGGCGAGATCGATAACGCGGTGACGACGATGGGGCCCGCGATCGTTGATTCGAACAACAACGGAACGGCCGTTGCTCAGATTCGTCACTCTCACGAGTGTCCCGAAGGGCAGGGTTCGGTGGGCTGCGGTGAATGTGCCTCGCCGCAATGTCTCACCACTGGCAGTGCGACGCCCATAAAAGCCAGGGCCATACCAGCTGGCTTGGCCATTCACCACCTGGATCAATCTGGACTGAGCAGCCAGTGGTGCCGTGCTCAGCAACATCAAAAGCAAAAGACGGATCAGCACTGCAGTGACGGATCTGGCTGCATTGAAGCGATCCGAACCGGATCGCGCTCCCCATTCACCAGTCGCACTGTCTGGGGGATTTGATCCCCCCATAGCCCCTGTTGCTCAAGCAGCCAGCGCCAGCGTGGACCATCCAGCTGTTCCCCCGGAACCAGCAAGGGAATCCCTGGTGGGTACGGGCAGATCGGTTCTGCGGCGATGCCTCCTTCCGCGTCGCTCAACGGCACACAGTGCGCAGGAGCCCGCCAGGCCTGTCCCAGGGGCATTGAGAGTGTGGCCACCAACGGCAGCGGTGGGCGACTGAAGGCTGTTTGCGCCTGACGATCGGGGTGAGCCTTGAGCAGTTGTTTCCAACGGCGGGTGAGCAGGGACGCCAGACCCCTGCGCTTCGCCAGGCCCAGGCAGAAGGTGAGTGTGGCCGGTTCCGGGAGCTCCGCCACCAGCCCACGCGATAGCAGCCAGGCATCAGCCTCGGGTCCGCTGATTCCTGCTGCACCTGTATGCAAGACCAGCCTCAGTGGGTCCTGGTTGGCCAGCAACGGCACCCCCTTACCGCTGAGACAGTCACGCAGTCGTCGTGCCTCCTGTAGACGTCGCATCAGTCGTTGCCGTCCTGCCCGATTGCTCCAGGCCATGACCGCCGATTCACAGGAGGCCAGCAGCAGGGCACTTGGACTGGTGGTTTGTAGCCAGCCGAGACTGCGTTCGACAGCGTCCGGGTCGACGCGTTGTCCCTGCAACCAAAGCACGGCCGTCTGAGCCAGCCCCGAGGACGATTTCTGTAGGGAATGCACTACCAGATCGGCTCCCCCGTGAAGCGCGGATGGCGGAAGTTCGGTCTCGCCGGCCAGCGCGAGATGACTGCCGTGGGCTTCATCCACCAACACAGGCCAACCTTGCTTCTGCAGCAGTTGGATGACAGCGGTTGGATTGTTCGCATAGCCCTGATATGTGGGATGTACCAGAACAGCGGCGGCAATCGGCGGGGCATTGCGTGGAAGTTCGGCCAGAACGCGCTGCATCCAGGCCTGATCGGCAGGAGCCGGTTGTCCGCGATCGCTCTGGAACGGCAGATCGAACAGCAGGGGCACGAGATCGCCCAGCAGGCAGGCCTGCAGAACACTGCGATGGCTGTTTCGGGGAATCAGCACGGCCTGGCCAGGTGCAGCAACGGCCAGCAGAGCGGCCTGGAGCATTCCGGTAGCGCCGTTGACGCCATACCAGGCCCGATCAACTCCCATGGCTGCGGCGACATGTCGCTGGCTGTCGGCGACGGCTCCATCACTGATCAGTGGTCCGCCGATGCTGGGAAGTTCCGGCAGATCCCACCGGCCAGGACGCTGGCGCAAGAGACGCTTGAACGAAGCCGGCAGAGCTAAGCCACGACAGTGCGCCGGCAAACAAAGGGCTGTCCCTACATTCCGCTGCAACAGGGACAGCAGCGTCATCACTTCAAGTGGATCTTGAACAACGCTAAAGGACAGTCGTCAGCGAATTTTGTCCGAGTTTTTACAGGCATCTATTGCTGCAATGGTGAAGGGATCTGGGCTGTTTAAAGTTGTTGCTTTGTCGAATTCATGCCATTCATTGACCATGTAAGAACTCGATTGATGCGATAACCATCACTGGCTGGTTTTCCAGGATTCAAGTGCTTGCCGACATTTGGTAATTCGCTGCTTTGCTCAATTGTTTGGTAAACAGCGCTTTTGGAGATGTCTCTTAAATCTTTGTCTTGTCCAATTCTTGTGAATGTTGACGTAACCGTGGATTTGGCAATTTTTCCTTGTTCGTAGAGGTTGCATTCTGCAGCTGCCCAGCCAAGATGAAGTCCGAACATGTAAATCTGTTCTTCGCTGGCGCTCATGTCAGCCGCAGAGGACGGCGGAATTTGCATCCAAAGGCCAATGGCGACAAAGATTGCAATTTCATGCTTTATACAGGACATAAACAAGAGCATTTAATTATAGTTTACTTTGTCCTCATCTGTGTCTGTCCTCATCAAAAGTATTCTCGGCATCGCTTTTGTGGCTTGAATGTTAAGCCAAAGGAATCCCAGCAAAGCCCACAAGCCAAACCTAACCAAATGCATCATGTGCAGAGTGTGGTTTGAACCCTCGACGACAGGGCAATTCTTTGGAATAATCAGATGCAAATGGATTGAATAAGTCATGGGTATGACGTCAATCGCTCTGCGGTCGTTGCCAATTTTTATGCTTGCGTTGTCACCCCCTGTTCTGGTAAAGCCCATTGAGCTCAAATGCGTTCTTAATCCAGACCAATTTGATACGGATTTACCATTGTCGGTGCATCGCTTCACTCTCGATCGTGATGAGTCAAGTGTGACCCTTCGCATCAAATCCATAGAGAGTTCTGAGACATTCACTTCCTTTTATGAAACGAAGCCTTCTTCAAGCGCCATCACCTTGGTGAGTTGGCTTGCGATGCCGGGTGAAGTCATCAACCTGTTTAGGCTTGTGAACCTCGGCGACCAAACCTGGTCGTACGAATTGGGTTTTCCTGGTGATTTGGGCGAACTGATCCAGATGGCTCGTTGGGGTACTTGCACTGAGCAGTTGCCCTAATGATCCCTTGATGGAGGCTGGCGCATGGACCGATTTAGGCCCCCCATCTCGCCCTGCGTCTTGTCTGACTTTTGTGGATGTCGAAAAAAGCTGGCTTTTATTCGACAATCAAAGTTTTTTCGTACCATCATCAGTGCGTCAGGCAGCTAGTTGGGCCTGGAAGCCGGGTAGAGCGATGCCCGACGGGTGAAGACCTGACCGCACCCGCTGGGTGCGGTCAGGTCCGTTCCTCTTAAGAAAATAGGTGGTGTATCGCTAATCAATGATTAGCCCGTCAACCTAAGTAAGTGGTCGAATCGCTCCGGTGGTGCACCTCCGTCGACCACACAACAATTTTGTTAGCAAATATTAGGGAAATGAAAATATTTCTGTATTTGTACTTCTAGTTTTAACAGCGATCATCTTCAGAGATGTTTGAAACTCAATGGTATTACTCTGGATATCATCTATCTAATATTCTGAATCTTTGTTCAGATTGGTTATAAATAGTATTGCGAGTGCTGATAAATTCTCGTTGTAGAGAGTTCGTGAGTATCCCGAACAATTCAATTTTGTTCCTCGAGAAACGGCATGGTTTTGGGCGGCACGGAGTGACTTTCGGCTTTGAGCTCTCAAGGTAGTTCAAGTTTTGGGGACAACCGGTTTTTAATCAAGGCGGCACCAAGGTCTGATCTTTTGGGCGAGAGCGCCGGCATTGGTTCCGCGAAGTTTGCCTCGACTTTGTCCTTCAATGCAGCCGAATTGGTATTGGTTCACGGTTGTGATGTAGTTTTCGGTGCATCAATCAAGGCCAATTTTCCTTTTGCATACGGCTGTGAGCGACTCTTGAGGCATTTGCTCTGCTCTGATGTTCAGATTTTTTATTTGCGCAGCGCCTGGGATTTCGCTAATAATACGCCTGTACTATCAGTTTTGGTATGGCAGAGGGCTGGCTTACGGACTGCGAAAGTTATTGGGTTGCTCGGTTTCACAAGGACGAAAGGTCCTGGCAGCGTGATCCAAGGGTTTTCGTGGACTACGGCAGGGAGATGCCGGCTGGAGAGCCTGCTCTGCTCAAGAGCAGGCGTTATCTGAGGCAGTCGGATGCGATCGCGCTTTGGAAGGCGTTGCGATCCAGCGGTTGGGTGCAGACAGCCCCTGCCTGGGGTGATGACGCCGTGGCATAGGGAGCAAGGGTGGACCATCTCCCTCAAAGTCCACCCACGCCCGGCGCTGCAGGCATCCGCTTTTACCTGCTCATTCAGTGTGTCCTTCGCTGATGCAGGCGGCATCCGTTGATTTGCTCAGTTCAGAATCGATCCTCCGCACAGAACTAATTGGTTTGTCGTCTGCTTCTATTGATGTTTCGTGAAGCTGTGAACGTCGCTCTGTCGGTGCCTTCAAACAAATATGTGAGGCTTACTGGCTGCGAATACGTCAAGTTGTTATCTGTTTGCAATGCCTCGATCAGCTCCATCGAGAGGTTGATCAGGCCTCGGCTGACGCTTGATCGTGAATCTTGCTCATCGTGGAGGACAGCTGGGCCACATCCTCAAGCCCTTCAACGCTGAACCATGGCGCGTTCTCCCAGCTGAAGCCTTCTCCAAACGTGTTGTCCGGTGCCACCACATACCAATGGCAATCAACGTCGGGGGTGTCGACTGAGCACTGAGACCAATCGGGTTGCCATTGAGGCACCTGCACCCACATCACGGCTGCAAGCACCAGTGAAACAATCGCTTGCAACATGAGTTACATGAGACAGGGGTGAGACCCTAGTTGGTTTTCCCTTGTCTTGCGAGCTGATTGATCCAAGCGTTCCACCGTTCCTGATTTCAGTGGCTCCAGTTGGCTACTGGCCTGATCAGCACCTGGGGTGCGTGTTTTTCTCTTTAAAGTAGTGATTTGTACCGTCTTCGCTTGATGGCTTACAACCCCAGACGGGATCTGGTGTGGTTGATGTTGCGGCCCTGGGTGGCTGTGCCGCGACTGATCCAGGTGCTGTGGTCGCTCAGCGGTTTAATTCTCGTACTGCTTGTGCGAGGAGGCAGCGCAGACGCCAAGGTTCAGCAAGGGGTTGCACGCAGCATCCTCAACACCCTCACCGGCCTGGGTCCCTGTTTCATCAAAGTTGGCCAGGCCTTGTCGACACGCCCCGATCTGGTGCGGCGCGATTGGCTGGAGGAGCTCACACGACTGCAGGATGACCTGCCGGCTTTTTCCCATGCCATCGCTTTAAAGCGGATTGAGACGGAGCTCGGAGCTCCCGCTGACGAGTTGTTCGAGGAATTTCCGGATCATCCCGTCGCTGCCGCGAGCCTCGGCCAGGTTTACAAGGCTCGCCTCCAGGGCGATGCCTGGGTTGCTGTGAAAGTTCAAAGGCCGAACTTGCAGTTCATCCTGCGCCGTGATCTTGTCTTGATTCGTCTGCTGGGCGTGATGACGGCACCGTTGTTGCCGCTCAACCTCGGTTTTGGCCTCGGCGACATCATCGATGAATTCGGCCGCAGCTTGTTCGAAGAAATCGATTACGAACAGGAGGCTGCCAATGCTGAGCGCTTCGCGGCAATGTTCGCCAACAACTCAGCCGTTTATGTGCCACGGGTTGAGCGCATGCTCAGTTCCCGTCGTGTGTTGACCACGGTCTGGGTGGATGGCGCCAAGATGCGCGACAGCAAGGAGCTGTTGGATCTCCATTTGGATCCCACCGCCTTGATCCGTACCGGGGTGATCAGCGGCCTGCAGCAGTTGCTGGAGTTCGGCTATTTCCACGCTGATCCTCACCCCGGAAATCTGTTTGCCCGTCAGGGCCGCAGCGGTGATATGGGCCATATCGGTTACGTCGATTTCGGGATGATGGACTCGATCAGTGATAGCGACCGCCTCACCCTCACTGGCGCGGTTGTTCATCTGATCAACAAGGATTTCGAGGCTCTTGCCAAGGACTTCCAGACCCTCGGTTTCCTAAGCCCTACAGCTGACCTGCGTCCGATCATTCCGGCATTGGAGGAAGTGCTTGGCGGCAGTCTTGGTGATTCGGTCGGTTCCTTCAACTTCAAGGCGATCACGGATCGCTTTTCGGAGCTGATGTTTGATTACCCCTTCCGCGTGCCGGCCCGCTTTGCCCTGATCATCCGGGCCGTGGTGAGCCAGGAGGGCCTGGCCCTGCGCCTCGATCCTCAGTTCCGGATCATCGCGGTGGCGTATCCCTATGTCGCCCGTCGCCTTCTGGCCGGCGACACCAGTGAGATGCGGGACAAGCTCATGGAGGTGATCTTCGACACGGAAGGCCGCCTTCGCATCGATCGTCTCGAAAGCCTGCTGGCTGTGGTGGGACAGGATGCCCCAGCACCCGGAAAGGAGTTGATTCCAGTGGCTGGAGCCGGTCTGCGCCTGTTATTCAGTCGTGATGGTGCTGATCTGCGGAAGCGATTGCTGCTCAACCTGATTCGTGACGATCGAATTCACACCGATGACGTCCGAGCCCTGGCTGGACTGATCGGCCGCACCTTCGGCCCCGGTCGCATCGCAGGGGGGCTGTTGCAACAGCTCAACCCCCTGGCGGCAGCGTGAGCCAGCAGAGCACAATGCTGATCGAACTGAAGATCACCACCGTCAGCGGCCAGATTTCATCGAGTCGGTGCAGGCGCTGCTCGATCTGTTCCCGTTTCGCTCCCTCCGGCATCAGTTCCATCTCTCCGTAGCGTCGACCGATGTAGATCACCAGCACGAAGGCCAGCAAGGTCACCACATAGGCGACGACGTACACCTGATCGAGAAAGGTGAGAAAAGGCAGATCGGGGAGTTCATCCCGGTAGGTCTGCTGCAGAAAGACAAGGGTGAGCAGCACCGTGACGGGGATCCCGGCACGGGCATCCTGTTCATCCGCCCGCACCTTGAATACCAGCAGCACCATCGCCATCACCACCAGCAGCGGCAGCATCAACCGCCAGAAGGCAGACCAGGCAGAGGTCCCGAAGGAGATGTCATAGACGATTAAGCTGTAATCGTCGGCGCTGCCACCCAGCCCGAAGTTGGTGGCGTAATTGTGGCGATATTCGGCGATCGACCAGCCACGGTTGAGCCAGCCGATGATGCCGGCGAACAGTCCCATGCCACTGTTCTGAACATCCGCTTCAAAGCGCAGATTGGTGTAGTCGAAGCTCCCCTCGATGTCCTCCATTTCCAGGACCAGGGGCAGGCTCACCGTCACGAAGGGGAAGTGACGGAAACTCGCCTTGTCGATGTAAAAGCGCCCCAGGTATGTGAACAACTGGTAGTAACTGCCATCAGCCTGCTGCACCGGCTTTGGGACCAGTGGTGTCAACACAGGATCTGCATCCGAAAGCAGGGCATTCACCAACGTGATTCGTTCGTCGATCGACTGGTCCTGGTCTTTGAGGTACTGCTGCATGGCTTCGTCCCAGCGCAGCCAGACGTATCCGTTGGAGGAATAGCTCGGGATACTCAGATCAAGGTCGTAGGTGCTGGTGGCATAGACGCCCGCCTGGATGTGGAACTTGGCGTCCTCCAGGGCCTGTTGGTCCGTCGTGGTTTCGCGGTCTGAGAGCAGCTGCCCACGCAGCGAGGTCCAGCCATCCGACGGCAGGCGGCGGGAATCGGTCGTCAGGGCCCTGGATGATGAGGCCAGCCTCAGCGCATCGCGACTCGGCACGCGACTGACATCGAGCTCGCTGATTCCAGACACCGCCAGGACGGCAGCAAGCAGAATTGAGATCGCAGCGAGGATGTTCCAGTGCTTCTGTTTCCTCGGGGCCATCAGCGGCTCGCCTCTCTTCGCACTCTGGCCTGTGGACTGCTGCTCGGTGGTCTGGCACTGGTCCCTTTTCAGCGTTTGATCGCGGACTCCCGCAAGCCGATAGCCGATCTCGGCGCCGGAAGTGATGCGCTGGTTCTGGGCCAGTCCTTGCCCCTAACTGGACCATCGGCCCAGCTCGGCCTTGAGTATCAACGCGGAGCCCTGGCCTGGTTTGAGGAGGTGAATCGACGTGGCGGCATCCATGGACGTCCGATTCGCCTGGTCAGCCTGGATGACCAGTACGAACCCAGCAAAACACTTGAGAACACCCGGCAACTCTTGCAGCGTCAGGATCTGCTGGCGTTGTTCGGCTACGTCGGAACGCCCACCACGAAGGTTGCCTTGCCCTTGATTGAGCAGGCCTCGGTACCCCTGGTCGCGCCGATGACCGGGGCCAGTCTGCTGAGACGCCCTGATCTGGAGATGGTGTTCAATCTGCGAGCGAGTTATCGCCTCGAGATCGAGGCGATGGTGGAGGAGCTGGTGCGGGATGCCAATCACCGCATCGCCGTGGTGTATCAGGACGACGCCTTCGGGCAGGACGGCCTCACGGCTGCGACAGAGGCTCTTGCTCGCCACGATCTGAAACCCGTTGCCACAGCCACAGTGCAGCGCAATTCGGCTCAGGTTGGTCAGGCTGTTCGTGAGCTGCTGTCGGTGAACCCCAATGGGGTCATCGTGGTGTCCGCCTACGTGAGCTCTGCTGCCCTGGCCACCCAGCTGAGGGACGAGGGCAGTCGTGCCCAGATCATGAACGTGTCTTTTGTTGGCACCAAGGCGCTGCAACAGGCCATGCCGGTGGGTGAAGCGAACGGAATCGGTGTCGCCCAGGTGGTTCCCTTCCCTTGGAACCGCTGGATTCCCGTCGTGGCCCAGTACCAGAAGTTGATGCGCTCCAGCAGCGACGATCCCGATTTCGGTTTCACGAGCCTCGAGGGCTTTCTGGCAGCTCGTCTGGTCACCACGGCTCTGGACCGTGCCGGCAAGGATCCTTCCCGCCCGGATCTCGTTGCGGCGCTTGAGTCGATCAATGATTTAGATCTTGGTGGTTTCCGTCTGGATATGGATCGGGAGGATCACCAGGCCAGCGATTTCGTTGAACTGACCTTTCTGGGTTCCCAGAACTGGGAACCCTGAGCCGAGATCGCTAAGGTCGCGGCTCCAATGCTGAGGTCGTGATGATCGACGAGTTGACCGACGAACAGCTCGAGCAGCTGCTCCAGATGGTGATGCTGCCCGAGCCGCCTTACCTGATGGCTGGCGTCGGTCTGCTGATGGGCGTGCTCTGCGGCCTCACCTTCGGCCGTCAGGTGCAAAACAAGCTGGATGGCTGGAAAGAGGATCGTCTTCCCCTTCTGCCTCTTGGTACCACTGAGATCACCATCAGTTTTGCCGGCACCCTGATCGGCATCACCCTGTTCATCGGTTGCTGTCTGCAGATCTTCGGGTTTTCCGCCGGGGTTGCCTTGCTCGTGGCCTTCGTGCTGTCGCTGCTGACGGGAGGAGCCTTGTTCGCTCAGCTTGAACGCCTGATGCAGCAAGTGGAAAGCGGCAATTTCAAGGCCGTTGATTTCGATAATTTCGACGAATTCTTCTGATCAATTGGTGCGGCTTTGATGCTTGTTGAGCCTTCTCGTCTCAAACTGGTGATGTCGGTCTGAGATTCGATGGTGACAACCTTGCCCGCTGGAGCCGTCGCCACAGGACGTCTCCTGGTTGTTGAAGATGACGACAGCATTCGAGAAACCGTTGGAGAAGCCCTCAAAGCTGAGGGCTATGAGGTGATGACCTCCTCAAACGGCAAGGAGGCACTCTCCCTTCTGACCGATGAGTCGCGTCAACCCGTGGACCTGCTGGTTCTGGATCTGATGCTGCCAGGCCTCGGTGGTCTCGATCTCTGCCGCGAACTGCGTCGCGTCAGCAACAACACGCCGATCCTGGTGATCAGCGCTCGTGACGGTGAGACCGATCGGGTCCTGGGTTTGGAGGTGGGGGCTGACGACTACCTGGTGAAACCCTTTGGATTGCGGGAGCTGGTGGCTCGCTGCCGCGCTCTGCTCAGACGCGCACGCCAGCTGCCCAACACACCCGCGGAGATTCAGCAGCACCGCAATCTCTGCCTGTACATGAGTGAGTGCAGGGTGACCCGTGATGGAGAGGATCTGAACCTATCGCCGAAGGAATACAAGATTCTCGAGTTGTTCATCCAGCATCCCAAGCGGGTCTGGAGCCGTGATCGGTTGCTGGAGAAGATCTGGGGACTGGACTTCGTTGGCGACACCAAAACCGTGGACGTCCATATCCGTTGGTTGCGGGAGAAGATCGAGAAGAATCCATCCGCACCGGAACTGATCCGTACCGTGCGCGGTTTCGGTTACCGCTTCGGCTGATCGTTCCGTGTTGCTGTCTGCCATCTGCGGCCTGCTGATCGGTGTGATGGTCACCCTGGCTGTTCAACGTCGTCGTTATCGCCGTCGCGATCCGGTTGCAAATGACGGTTGCCCCGGATTTCCACCCGGAACGATCAACACGCCCCAGTTGTTGGCCTGGATCGATGCCGCCACTCAGGGTTGGGTCATCCTGGCGCCCGATCTCACGATCGCCTACATCAACGCCCGCGCCGAGCGGTTTCTCCACATCACACGCAATCTGCTGGTCCGCGGACGGCCGCTCAATGAGGTTCTCTCGATCCCTCAGCTTGAGGAGGCGATCATCAGCACACGCCATCAGCAGCGGCCGCAACGCAGCGAATGGGAACAACTGGGGGAGCCCTTAGAAGCCCTTGTGCTGCCGGGCTCCGAAGAATGGCTGCTGGTTCTGATCCAGAGTCGACAGTCCCTGGAAGCACAGCAGCAGCAACAGGAACGCTGGGTGAGCGATGTGGCCCATGAGCTCAAAACCCCACTGACAGCTCTGATGCTGGTGAGCGATCGTCTTGAGATGGCGGTTCACGGTGAAGACACCGTGCTGGTTCAACGCCTCCAGCGGGAGTTGCAGCGTTTGCAGTTGATGGTGGAGGACCTGCTGGAGCTCTCCCGGCTGGAGAACTGCCTGCTCCAGGACAATGACGGCTATATCCCCATCACGCTTGAAAATCTGGTCGACAACGCCTGGAGCAGCGTCAGACCTTTGGCTGAGCAACGTCAGGTGCAACTGGTGCTGGATCGTTCCCAACCAGGCCCACTGATGGGCGATCAGCGGCGGCTGCATCGTGCGGTGCTCAATCTTCTCGACAACGCCTTGCGCTTCTCCCCAGACGGTTCCAGCGTTGAGGTGGAGGTGGTCTCGAGTGGCGGCTGGTGGATGCTGATGATCCGGGATCACGGTCCCGGCCTGAGTGAATCAGACCTGGGCAGCATGTTTCAGCGCTTCTACCGGGGAGATCCGTCCAGGGCCCGTTCTGCCCGAAGCGGCAGCGGCAGCGGTTTAGGCCTGGCCATCGTTCAACAGATCGCCGTGAATCATGGCGGGCGCGTTGATGCGCGCAACCATCCTGCTGGCGGCACCTGCATGGAATTGCTGCTGCCCAAAAGCCTGCCGGTTTCGTGACTCGGCAGCGCTTGCAGAAACTGATTGCAGCGGCCGGTCTCTGCTCACGGCGGAAGGCGGAGCTGTGGCTGCAGCAGGGGCGTGTCAGCGTCGATCAGCAACAGGCTGGCCTGGGCGACCAGGCTGATCCGGAGCATCAGCTCATTTGCGTGGATGGCCGTCCTCTGCCGACCCGTCAGCGGCGGCGGGTGTTGTTAGTCAACAAACCCATCGGAGTGATCAGCAGCTGCGTGGATCCGCAGGGCCGTCCCACCGTTCTGGACCTGGTTCCATCTGATCAGCGCGGGGGGCTGCATCCCGTTGGACGCCTCGATGCCGACAGTCGTGGGGCTTTGCTGCTCTCTGATGTTGGAGAACTCACGCTTCGGTTGACCCATCCCCGCTACGACCACCGCAAGACGTATCGGGTTTGGGTCGAGGGACAGCCCAGTGAGCGGACGCTGCAGCGTTGGTGCCGTGGGGTGCCCCTCGATGGACGTTCAACCCGCTCTGCTCAGGTCCGACTGTTGTGTCGCGAACGGCAGCAAACCCTTCTTGAGGTGATTCTTCAGGAGGGCCGCAACCGCCAGATCAGGCGCGTGGCTGATGGTTTGGGCCACCCGGTTCTTGATTTGCAACGCACGGCGATCGCCCACGTGCAGCTCGGGGATCTCCCGGAGGGCTGCTGGCGTGAACTCTGCGAGGGAGAATGGCGTGACCTGCTGGAAGGTGAAGCGCTGCGGCCAGGCTCATGCGACTGAAGCTCCCCCGTCCCTCCTGGTGGAGGAAGGTCACTGACGAGAACGGTGCGCAAACCGCTCCAGTGGATGGCCTCCAGGCACAGGCCGATATCGGATCGATGCTGCGGCAACGACGGGAGGAGCTGGGCCTCAGCCTGCGGGATCTGGCGAATGAAACCCGGATCACCACGCCGGTGATTGAAGCGCTCGAACGTGGTTGGAACGATCGTCTGCCGGAGCGGGCCTATCTGGCGTCGATGCTTCCACAACTGGAGCGTCGTCTGGATCTGCCTGCGGGTTGCCTCGAGCCGGTGCTGCCTCCCCGTGCCGCTGTGCGCCAGATGCGTTCCGGTGGCCTCAGGCGCTTCACGCCGGGAAGCATCGATGTGTTCACAACCTGGCAAGGCAGCGTCGTTTACACCATCGTCATCGCCTTGAGCCTGCTGGCCCTCAACCGTCAACAGCAGGATCTCGCGCAGCGCAACAGCCCGTCGTTCGAACCGGTCAGGGCGGATCTGCGGGACCTTGCCCAGGGCGGCGGCCCCAACCGTGATGACTCTGATGTGGCCTCGCTGCGTCCACTCGAGCGAGCGCAACGCCGCGAGCTTCTGGACTGGCTCGATTCCGATAAAGGTGCTGCCAACCGCTCCAGCGGCGTCCTCGAGGTGATTCTCACAACACCTCGACAGCTGCAGATCTCCAGTGGTGGTGGTGACCGTCTCAAGCTCAAGGCTGGTTCCGGGGCGCTGACGCTGCAGTTGCTACCGCCCGTGGAGCTGCTGATCGAGCCGCCTGCTTCCCAGGAGGACAAGGTGCTCTGGAACGGCACGCCGCAACAGCCGGATGGCAAACAGAAGGGGCTCTACCGGGTGGAGGTTCCCGTGAGCAAAGCTGATGCACCGGCCAGTGAGCGTCCCCAGACGGCACCGCGCTCTCCGTAACCCTTGAGGGCGCCGTCCAGGGCATGATCAAACCGTGGCAGTCGCCAGTTCCAGTTGCCTTGACTGGTTCCTGGGGTGTTGAAGCGGGCCTGATCGTCGAGATGCATCAGATCCTGAAGAGGGGCCACCACGAGCCGCGCCGTCGTGGCGAAGGCCATGTCGAACAGCGCCCATGCCGGGGCTTCAACGGCCCCTGGTGCTCGTCTGCTGATCCGATGGCGGCCTCCGTCGTCCAGTTGCTGCCACCACCCCAGGGTGGTGGCGTTGTCGTGGGTGCCTGTGTAAACCACCCAGCGTTCTCCGCTGATGTTTTCCGGTAGGTAGGGGTTGTTGACCTCACCATCGAAGGCGAACTGCAGCACCTTCATTCCCGGTAGCTCGAAATCATCCCGGAGCGATTCCACATCCGGTGTGATCACCCCAAGGTCTTCGGCAATCAGAGGCAACACGCCGCCGCAGTCTTGCTGCAACTTGGAGAGCAGCGATCGACCGGGGGAGCTTTCCCAGCGCCCGTTTTCGGCAGTGCTGTCCGCACCGGGAACGGCCCAGAATCCCGCCAGTGCACGGAAGTGATCAAGGCGCAACAGATCCACCAGCTGCAGCTGCCGGCCAATGCGCAATCGCCACCAGCGGAAGCGACTGAGGCGATGGCGGGCCCAGCGGTACACCGGTGAACCCCAGAGCTGTCCGGTTTCAGAAAAATAGTCGGGCGGAACGCCGCTCTGGGTGGTGAGGCGTCCATCGGCCTCGATCGTGAACAGATGGCGATGACTCCACACATCGGCGCTGTCGGAGCTCACGTAGAAGGGCACATCTCCGAACAGCTGGATGCCCAGCTCCTTGGCCAGGTCATGAATGGCCTGCCACTGGCGATCCAGGTGCCATTGCAGCAACTTCTCACGCAGCAGTGCATCCCCCTGCTCTGCCGCCCAGTCCTGCAATGCCTTGGACTGGTGGCTTGCCAGTGCTGCCGGCCAGGTCCACCAGGGGCCGTGATGCTGGTGATGCAAGACCATGAAGTGAACGTGATCCGCCAGCCATGCCTGATTAGCGCACCAGTGGTTGAAGGCGTCTTTCCGGCTGTTGTCTTGCTGCGGCCAGTGTGCAACCAGGGCATCCGCCAAGGCGTCGCTGCGTTGCGTCGCCAAGTCGAAATCCAGCGGACCGACGCCATCGACCGGTGCATCGGCTCCCGGCAGGGCCGCCATCGCTTCCGCACTGATGTAACCCTCGCTGCTCAGATCAGCAGCATCAAGAAACCAGGGATTGATCGCGAAGCAGGAGGGTGAGCTGTAAGGCGAGCCTGTGGGATCCGGTGGTGCCAGGGGTAAGAGCTGCCAGACGCCGATTCCGCTGGACGCCAGTTGATGCAACCAGCGGCGACTGGGCTCCCCGAAACTTCCGCAAACCTGGCTGCCGGGTAGGGCGGTGGGGTGCAGGAGAACCCCGGTTGTTCGTGCCCGTGGCGGCGTCTGCTGATCCATCGGGCACTCCGTTTCAATCTCAGGATGGCTTTTTTTTCAGAACAAGGCCGCATCGCCCAGTTCCTGTCCCGCCAGTCCATCCCGAACCACCCGCTCAAAGAACTGTTCGAGAGTGTCGTTGCCTGTGGAGGGGGTGGCCTCGGCGTCGTAGCACCCCTGCTCTGAATCCCACACCAGCATTGATTCGCTGGCGTAGTAACGGCCGATCTTGCCAAATTCCGCTGTGTCCTGAAGTCCTGGAAACAACTGTGAAAGCCCCTCAAGCAATGCAATCGGGCCATCCATCAAGGCAATCGGCACCGACAGCATGCGCGGCTTGCGGTTGAGGGCTCGGAACAGCAGCTCGCCCTGCTCACGAGCGCTCATGGCCGGTCCTGGACCGCCAATCGGCAAGACCCGATTGATCTTGTCCTCATCCCTGAGGCAATCCGCCATGAAGCTGGCGAGGTCGGCCTCGCTGATCGGTTTGCAGCTTGCAAGCCTGCCGCCCCCGAACATCACATAGGGACCGCCTTTTCGACAGCTCTCCACCTGCCCGGCCAGGCTTTTGAAGAACGCGGTGGGCCGCACGATCGAGTGGGTCATCTCGCTGTCCTGCTGCAACACCGATTCAAAGGCGAGCTTGGCTTTCTGGAACTCCAGCAGTGGTTTCTGGACGCAGATGGCCGAGAGCAGCACGAAATGAGCGGCTCCGGCCCGGCGCCCTTCCCGATAGGTGTTGAGGGTCGCGTCATGGTCGATGGCCCAGGAATCCTTGCGGCCGCCGCTGCGTGAGGCCAGGCAGGAAACAACCACATCGGCGGGTTGATCAAAGGCGTTCTCAGCAATGGATGCGGCATCGGTGACGTCTCCGAAGCGGACGTCGGCACCAGCGAAATCCGCAACAACCTGCTTGCGGCGGTTGCGACCGCCGATTCCGCTGCGATCGCGGCTGAAGGCCACCACCTGATAGCCCCGCTGGATCAGCTCCCGGGTCACGAAGCGGCCGATGTATCCCGTCGCTCCGAAGACCACCACCCGCACCTGCTCCGGCGGTCGGCTGCGGAAGTCATGTCGCAGGGGCATTGCGGCGGTGAATCGATGTCACCAAAACTACGGACCTGGGACTTGGGCGAAACTGATCAGCGCCTGCATTCGGGAGTGATGGCAGCATCTGATCAACAGCGGCTGAAGCGGTGGTTCGGTCGTCACCCGCTGAGGACCATGCTGCGCATCGCTGCAACCCTTGTTGGGGTTGGTGTTTCCGGTTGGCTGATTTCGATTGTGTGGCCGGAGCCGGATCGGGTTGCCAGGGGGGGGCCTCCGAGTGTTTCCGATCCCACGAGCCTGGCCAAGTTTCCGGCGATGCCGATCACGCTGCTGGTGATTGGTGTCGACACCGACAACCTCAGCGATCCCACCAACCAGGCCGCACCCAAGGGTCCGGCCAATGCCGATGCCCTGCTCCTGGTGCGCATCGATGCCAAGCAACCTTTAAGGGTGTTGCAGGTCCCAACGGAGCTGGCGGTGCAGCTTCCAGGCAGCGATCAGCCCATGGCCCTGGGCGGACTCTGGCGCTCCGGCGGGGTCTCACTGATGGCTGATGCGATACGGGAAATCGTCGGCATTGCCGACACGGATCTGCAGCGTTACGTCGTCGTTCCCCGTCAAACCCTGCGCACCCTGGTGGATGGTCTGGGCGAAGTGGATGTGATCCTCAGCCAGTCGTATAAGCGAACGGACAAAAGTCTTGGCTACGGCGTTGATCTTCAGGCCGGTCGGCAGAGTCTCAACGGAGCTCAGGCTGAACAGTTAGCGCGCTTGCTTCAGAACGGTCGCGATTACGAGAACAGGCGTCTCAGGCAGCAGATGCTGATGCGATCGGTGGTGGATCAGCTGCAGGCTCCCAGCGGAATCGTCGGCATCCGCGTGCTTCTGGATGAGGTCAATGGTCAGCTGGAAACCAATCTCAGCTACAGCGAAATGCTGAGCCTGGCGGCTGCGTTGATCGCCAGCCCGGCGCCGGTGCAGTTCAGCCAGCTCCCGCTGGCCCCTGCAGTGGGTGAACAGACCCTGCGGCAGCTCAAACCTGGGCTGCCGCTGCCGCTCTGGCCGACGCCGTGAACTGAGGGTTGAGGATCCTGCTGCCCAGCGCGGTGACACCGTCCTGATGCTGGGGGTGCTGGGCATCCGGTAACCAGCCGCACCAGGGAAGTCCATCACGACGTCTCGCCTGGGTTTGCCAGGCTCCCCGCAGTTGCGTGATGCCGATCAGGGGGACCCCGAGCTGATGGCAGAGGGCCACCCAGGCGGCCGCAGCTCCCGGCACCCCTCCATCGGATTCACCGGGTGTGAGCAACAACACCGGAAGACGCCAGTCCGCCAGGGCGGAGAGCCAGCTGCCTCCAGACGGATGCAGGCGCCCGGCATCGCCATTGAGTCTCAGAAGGCAAGTTGAGTCCGCACAGCTGCTCAGGACAGCATTCGGGGATTCACCGATGCCGTGGCTGATCAGCGGACGCCCCGTTTCCTGGGAGAGCGCCATGGCGGCCTGATGCATGAGCAGGGCTGGCAAAGGGCCGGTGCCCACCAAAGCCAGACAACCTGTGGTCATGAATCGCCATTACAGCACTACCATCGGATTACAGCAGAATCTGTCCCGCGGGCGCCGTGACCAGTTTCCTGACCGCAGTCCGCGACGAACAGGAGCACCTGATCCCTGACAGCCGCAGGCTGCGGCTGTTCAGTGGCACCTCCAATCCTGGATTGGCCAGGGAGATCGCGGCCTATCTCGGAGTCCCTGACGGCCCGCGGGTGTGCAAGCGCTTCGCCGATGGTGAGCTCTATGTGCAGATCCAGGAATCGATCCGCGGCTGCGATGTCTTTTTGATCCAGCCCACCTGCGCTCCGGTGAACGATCACCTGATGGAGCTACTGATCATGGTGGATGCCTGCCGTCGAGCTTCGGCACGGCAGGTCACCGCAGTGGTTCCGTACTACGGCTACGCCCGCGCTGATCGCAAGACCGCAGGCCGAGAATCGATCACCGCCAAGCTCACTGCCAATCTGCTGGTGAAGTCCGGCGTGGACCGGGTTCTGGCCATGGATCTCCATTCCGCGCAAATCCAGGGCTATTTCGATATCCCCTGCGACCACATCTATGGCTCACCGGTACTTGTGGATTATCTCTCCACACAAAACCTCGGAGACGTTGTGGTGGTGTCGCCGGATGTGGGCGGTGTCGCCAGGGCCAGGGCGTTTGCCAAGCAGATGAATGATGCTCCCCTGGCGATCATCGACAAGCGGCGGACGGGGCACAACATGGCGGAAAGCCTCACCGTGATCGGAGATGTGTCCGGTCGGACGGCGGTGCTGATCGACGACATGATCGATACCGGCGGCACCATCTGCGCCGGTGCCCGATTGCTGCGCGAGCAGGGCGCCAAGCGTGTGATCGCCTGCGCAACCCATGCGGTGTTTTCCCCACCGGCTGCTGAACGGCTGTCCTCCGATGGACTGTTTGAGCAGGTTGTCGTCACCAATAGCATTCCGATTCCGAAGGACCGCATCTTTCCTCAGCTTCAGGTGCTCTCGGTTGCGAACATGCTCGGGGAGTCGATCTGGCGTATCCACGAAGAAAGTTCCGTCAGCTCGATGTTCCGCTGAAGCGGGATGGACTCTTAAGGGAGCGGGCCGGAGTGTGAGACAGGGCGGGTAAACCCGAGCGAACCTGTCGGAAGCAAGTTTTCCAGTGTGTTGACGGCGTCCTGGTTGAAGTCATCCCTTGGCTTGCTGTCTCTTCTGGTTTTGGTCTCTCCAGTGCAGGCTCAGTCCCGTCTGGATCGCTTGTTGACGTCACGTCGCCCAATGGGGGTTTGGCTCACGAACAGTCCGAGCCCTCTGTACTACGACCGCCAGAGGATCCGCCTGGCCATGGAGCAGCTGCAGGAGGCCGGATTCGATCGTGTTGTGCCGAATGTGTGGAGCCGCGGCACGACGTTTCACAAGAGTGCCTTCGCGCCTCTGGAGCCTCCGCTGAAGAAGGCCGGCGTGTCTTTGGATCCGATCTGCACCCTGGCCAAGGAGGGACGCAAGCGCGGCATCAAGGTGATGCCCTGGTTTGAATACGGGTTGATGGAGCCGGCAAACGCCGAGGTGGTGAAACGCCATCCGGAGTGGGTGCTGGCCAAGGCGAACGGGCAAACCACCATGACCATGCACGGCAGTCACCGCATGGCTTGGCTCAATCCAGCCCACCCCGAGGTGCGAAAGCGTTTCATTGGGCTGGTGGTTGAAACGCTCAGGCGCTGTCCGATGCACGGGTTGCAGCTGGACGATCATTTCGCCTGGCCTGTGCTGTTCGGTTACGACCGCTTCACGACGTCCCTCTATCAGCAGCAGACGGGGGCAGCACCGCCGCGGGATCACACAAATCGCCACTGGATGACCTGGCGGAGGAAACAGCTCACCAGCTTGTTGAGGGAGCTGCGCAGCACCTTGAAGCGGGAGGGCTTACCAAGCAGGATCAGTCTTTCTCCGGGACCTTTCCGGCAGGCCTACAACCTCTGGCTGCAGGACTGGGAACTCTGGGCCATGGGAGAGCTGATCGATGAACTGGTGGTTCAGAACTATGCGTATTCGATCAAGGGATTCGCCCGCGACCTCGACCAGCCAGCCCTTCGCAAAGCGCGGGAGTGGGGCATCCCCACACAGATCGGAATCCTCGCGGGCTTCGGCAAACGAACAACCTCGATGCGGGATCTTCAGGAAAAGGTTCGTCTCTCCCGCCAACGGGGGCACGGGGTGATCTTTTTCTATTGGGAAGGGTTATGGGGCAAACACGTCCCTCAAGCTGCACGGAGCACTCGATACAACGACTTCAGAAGACTGGGCTCCTCAGACTGATTGCAGACGACATGCCAACCGAGGTTGATGAGTTCATCGGGATCCAATCCCGGTGAGTTGTCTGAAGATAAGCAGCAGCATGCAGAGCACTCCGATGATCGGTCCCGGTGGCAGGTCAGCCCAGATCGCTACAACCATGCCGCTGCTGCAGAGCAGTACGCCAGTGAACGCAGAACGCAGCATCAACTGGCGCAGGCTGAGGCTGCGTTCCACGTGCACCAAAACAGGTGCGCAAAGAAGCCCGATTACCAGAATGATTCCAACGGCTGAAATCGCACTGATCACCACAAGAGCCGTGGTGACAATGGTGATGAAGCGGATGCGGGTCACGGGTCGCTTTGCGGCGACGGCTCCATCGGGATCGACACCGAGGAACACCAGGTCGCTGTATGAGCTGATCAGAAGCAGAACCAATGCAGTCGCAGCGATTCCCGTACGGATCAGATCGGCACCGCTGGCCGCCAGCGGATCGCCAAAAAGCAAAGTTTCTAGATCAACGCGGGCCTGAAGCAGGGGCACAAGCAGAACTCCGAGGGCCATGAATCCGGCCAGCACAGTGTTCATGGCCCCTTCTTCGCGGCCCTGGAAGCCTTGATTGAGACGTTCTGCCAACAAAGCTCCCAACAGACCGCTGATCAGGCCTCCGATGGTGGGATCCAACTCAAGGGCAAGGGCGAGAACCAGTCCCGGCAGGACGGAATGCGCCATCAGATTGGCCAGCAGGATCCGTCTTTGCGTGATCAACAGCGATCCAGTTGCGGGACAGATCAGGCCGATCATCAAGGCCAGGATCAGCGGAACCAGCCACCAGAGATCGGTTTCAATCACAACAACTGCTCCCCATCATGCAAGTCATGTCGCTGAGGTGTTCCCTCACTTCAACGGGCGTGCCGCAGGCGCGCACGTTGCCGTCGAGGACGACAACGCGGTCGTAGCTGTCGAGAGCGCTTCCCCAGTCATGACTGCTCACGAGAAGCGTCTGGCCTGAATCAGCCTGCTGACGCATCACATCCAGCAGATGTTCACGGGTGGGTGGATCGATTGCGCTGCAGGGCTCATCCAGCAGCAAAACGCCACTTTGCTGAGTCAGCGCCCGTGCCAAAAGCACCCGTTGCTGCTGACCACCGGAGAGCCGGCTGAGGCGGCGGTTGCGCAGGTTGCTCATGCCAACGCGCTCAAGAATCTGATCAACGTCTTCGTTCCCAGGCCCATGGCGTTTGGGTCCCCTGCCGAGTTTGACCATCTCGAGCACCGTGATGGGAAAGCTCCAGTCGATGGCAGCACGCTGGGGCATCAGGGCGATGCTGGCGAGGCACTGCACACTGCCGCTGCTGGCTTTCAGGCGCCCCTGCAGGAGATGAAGCAGGGTTGATTTGCCGGCACCATTCGGCCCGACCAGTGCCGTAAGCGTTCCCGGTTCGAGTTCCAGACTGACGTTGTCGATCACCGCCCGGTTCTGGTAACCGAAGCAGAGATCATGCGCCTGCAGACCCGTACTAGTAGACGAAGTGATTGTTGTCACAAGGGTCGTTGGTTCACTTCATCATGCGGTCATTTTGGGGTTGCTGCATCGTCGTTGTTCGAGAAAACTGATAATCATTCTCACTTAATGATCGATGTCTGTTTCGGGATGGTTCCGGTTCACTGGGCTGGCCTCCGCAATCGCTTTGGGGGTGGGTACCGCGCCGGTACTCGCCGCTCCCCTCACAGTCGTCGCTGTGGATGGCACCCTCTGCGACCTCACCCGCACTCTGGCTGGGTCATCTGCGCGAGTCACCTGCTTGATTCCCCCGGGGGGTGATCCCCACGGTTATCGACTCAAGCCCAGTGATCGCAAAGCACTCTCCAAGGCCGCTCTAGTGGTGCACATCGGTTTCAATCTCACCCCGGCTGCAAAAAAAATCTCCAGCTCAGGGAAAGTGGTGGCCGTCGGTGAAATTGCCCTCCCTTCCTATCGAGGCAATGACCCCCACGTGTGGCATGACCCCGCGAACTCCGCAGCGATCGTGACGGTGGTGGCCAACAATCTCGCCCCTTTGCTTCCCCCTGGAGAACGAGCAGCTCTTGGGGTGCGGGCCTCAAAAGCCAAGGCCGTTTTGAACGCGCTTGGCAGCTGGGGTTCCGTCCAGTTCTCGTCACTTCCGAAGGCCCGGCGTGTACTGGTGACTGATCATCAGACCTACAGCCATTTAGCCAAGCGCTACGGGCTCAAGGAGATTTCCATGCTGGACAGCTACACCACTGGAGGTGTGCTGCGGCCTTCAAGTCTCAACCGAATCTCCATTGCCGTGAAGGCGTCCGGTGCTCGCATCATCTTCACACCATCGTTGCCTCCGAATAAGACCCTCCGACGGATCAGCAAAAGCACGGGTCTGCCGATTGCGAAATCTCCAATTTATGGAGAAGGCGTCTCGCCGGGAGGCAACGCTGTCACTACAGCGACCGGCAACATCTGCACGATGGTGACCGGACAGGGTGGGCGCTGTGACAAGGCTGCTGCCGCAAAGCTCGCCGCCCGTTGGAAAGCTATTTAAATTGCCGTTGATCCGGCGCATGTCTCTTCTGTCGTTTCGTTCCGTGTCTCGTCCCATGTTCCGTTCCCGCAGCCTGCTTCTGGCTCTGTTTTTGCTCCCTCTGGTCCATACACCAGCTGCTTTTGCCCACGGCAGCCACGGTGGAGGTGGTTCCGACGGCGTGGAAGAAGGGGAATTTGATTTCACGCCGATCGTCACAGTTGAGTGGCATGCCGGATTCGATAACAATCTTGAGGACAATCCAAGGCATGACGCCCTCGATGGTCTGCTTGGAGGTGTTTTTGAGTGGGGCCTCAGCAATGGTGGCAGCCTCACGATCGAGGCGGCGGTTGGTCCCGCTTTGGTGTGGGGTGAGGCGGAGCATTTTTACGGAAAGGTCCACGGTCACGGCGACCACGACGAGCATGGCCATGACGAGCATAGTGATGAGGATCATGACGATCATGCTGACGACGACCACGAGGATCATGACGACCACGAGGATCATGATCATGATCATGATCATGCCGACCATGATGACCACGAGGATCATGTAGACGATGATCATGATGATCACGACGACCATGATGATCACGACGACCACGAAGGTCACGACGATCATGGACATGGTCCGGCTGAATTCAAACGAGCTGATGTGCGCGGCCTCCTGAGCGTTCGTTATGCCCCTAACGATCGACTCAGCTTCACGGTTGATTGGGCGCCCTATTACGTCACCCGTGATCAGGGTGAAGACATCGAGGGTTTAAAGAATGAAGTGGGTGCTGAGGTTCTCTGGGCCCTCGGCGATGGCGATGTTGACTTTGCACTCGGCGATGGCCTGGAGGATGTCGTCGATGGATTGTTCGTCCTCGTCAGACATCGCCAGGGCTGGGAGTCAGATGGGACCTACATCGGCAACTACACCGATCCGCGCGTTGGCTTCGGATTCAACGTCAACGCAGTGAACGTGACCATGGACGCAGGTCCACGCTTTTACGTTCCAGGGAGTTATTCAGGGCTTGATCAGCGAACGGATTTCGCGGCTGAAGTTGGTCTTTCAGTTCCCATCGGTGACGTGACGATGTTTGTGCACTGGCAGCCCACCTACTCCGGTACGGATGCGCCGGGCTGGGGAGTGGGCTGGCAACACCACGTTGGTACGGGTATGTCTTTCAGTTTCTGATCGATAATGTTCAGCGGGATGACGAAAGTCATCCCGCCATCAGCCACTGCGCTTCTTCGACGGCAATCGGCAAGACCTGATTCCAATCGAGAGTTTCCGCGTTGATGAGTCCAACCCGCCCATCGCTCAACTCGGGCTTGGTCAGGGTGATTAAAAGTTGACGACTCACGGGATCGAATTGCATCGGTGTACCCGACTTCAACGTCCAAGGTGATAGAGGACGGCGCTTGAGAACCTTGCCGTCGCCGTCCAGCAACACGATTTCGTGCTCTCCCTTCTTTCCCTGCCAGCGTCCAAGCACGGCCCAGATCCGCTTTCCGCTTCCGTTGCAGGCCACCGCCAGCACCGCCTGATCACCCAATAACAACTCTTGTGGTGCGAGGCCAGGAATCACCAGTTCGATGGAGCGTCGGTAGTCCGGCCAGTGACGAATCAGAACGGCGCGGCCTGAAGCGGCGCAGAACGCTCCCAGTTCGCGGCTTCCCGGCAGCATCTGAGCGGGTTGCCCTGTCTCCGCGAGCGGTTGCAAAGCCAGGCCGTTGTAAGCCGGCACCACCAGCCCACCCCCGGCCGGCAGAAGTTGCAGGGGGCCGGACGCCAGAACATCGAGATCCCGGCGGCTTCCGTCCGAACGGATCAGTTGAATCTCTTCGCTGCCGGGGGTGAAGCCTCCTGTTTGCACGAGAAGGTCGCCGATCAGATTGCTGCTGAGGTGCGCGAACAGCAGGTCCTTGTCCAGAAGTGGTTGTGGTTCTTCGGCCTGTGGAGGGATCAGATCGTCCCGCTGCTGCGCTACCGAGGCGGTGATGAGGCGTTGCATCCAGACCCGCTCCTGCCCTTCGCTGGTGCTGGTAACCATGGCGATTCCCTGGCCATTCCCCAATGGAACAATGTTCTGAATCCCCTCCCATACCGGGCTGATCGGTCGCCAGCGTTGATTGCGGTCCAACAACTGCAGCTGTTCCCCACCCTCAACAACACGGTTGACGAGCAGCCATGGTCTTGGTTCCCACCACAGGGGACGAATTGGTAGGGACTGGCCGCGCCGATCCTGACCGCCGATCTGCAATTCAAGGGGGCCGGTAATCGGCGTTTCTGAATCCAGCACAAGACGCAGCGGATTCGTCTCCCCCAGCCATCGGTGGTTCAGTGGCGGCGTGAGACGACTGGCCACCTGCACGCTTTGCCGCTCCATCGGCCGGCTGAAGCTGAGGTCCAGCGCAGCATTGCCGGAATGGATCGGCTGGGGCAGTTGGTGGATCAAACGCGGTGGGCGCCTCAACATCAGCTGTTGCTGGCCGACAACGATGGCGACGGCTGACGTCAGCAGGATCCAGAGCAGACGTGTCATGGCTCCAGCGGTCGCTCGGGCCTGGGGATCGAGGTGATCGTCTCCGGCACGACCACCGCCGTGCGAACGCCTTGACGCGTCTCCACGGCCATGCGGCCCTGGATGGAAAGCCAGTCGTTGGTTTTGGGATTGGCGTCATCAGGCCATGCCACCGGCAGGCCAGCGGGGGTGGCATCGGCGAGGCAACAGCGCACCGTGAGCCTGGCGATCTGAGGTGGTTCATCCTGACGTTTCAGCACAAAACCACTGATGTTCACCGGATTGCCCTCCACCAGATCCGGGTCTGGTTGAGCGCGCAGCAGGCGCACCCATTCGGTGAGGGTGCGTTGCTCCGGTGGCAGCACAAAGGCGAGATCCGGTGGTTCCGGCAACCCCTCTGGACGGGTGGAAGCGAGATCGCTGAAGGATGGATTCGGTGGAATGGCCAGCACGAGCAGTGCCACCACGGCCCCGGCCAGCCAGGTAAAGGGTGTGCGTTCCCGGCGTCCGATGCTGCGGTGAAACACCACGATGCCAGCGAGGATCAGGGCCACACCGGAGGCGCCGACGAGACTGTGAAAGACGCCGCGCAGCAGCAGATCCAGTCGGCCGGAGTAAACGCTCCAGATCACGATCCAGCCCCAGAGCAGCAGCAGGACTCCGCGATTCATTCCCATCCCCCGCTTATAGCTGCCAAAGATTCACCCACTGGCCGATCAGCAAGACCCCCAGGCTGGCTGCGGTGGCGGTGATTGCGATGGCTTTCGGTGTAAGCAACACAGTGAACAGACCGGCCAGTTTCAGATCCACAACGGGGCCCAGCAGCAGAAAGGCCAGCAGCGCCCCCGGGGTGACCTGGGCAGCGAACCCCAGCGCCAAAAAGGCATCCACGCTGGAGCACACCGACACCACGATCGCCAGCACCATCAGCGCCAGGATTGAGAGCGTTGGGGCACTGCCCACCGCCAGCAACCAGCTGCGGGGCAACCATGTCTGCACCAGGGCTGCGATGACACATCCGAGCACCAGGAGGGCCAGCAGGTCCAGAAATTCCCGACTGCTCTGATCCACAACGCCCCCCAGCGACACCCGCTGGGGAGTTGTTGCGGCTTTGCTGTCCAGAGGTGTTCCGATCAGGCCACTCGATCGATCCAGCAGCCCCAGATTGCTGAGCGGCTGGCTCATCCGCCGTTCACTGAGCAAGGCTCGTTCCAGTAGTTGAGTTTCTGAAAGCTGCGTCAGCAGCAGGCTCAGCAGCACGGCGAGCAGGAAGGCACCGAATGGTCTGGCGAGCAACAGCCAGCGCTGATCGGGAAAGGCTGCCCAGGTACTGGCCAGCACAATCGGATTGAGAACGGGCGCTGCGAACAGAAAACCGAAGGCTGTTCCCAACGGTGCACCACTGGCCAGGAGACGCCGTGCGACTGGAACGTTGCCGCATTCACAGGCAGGTAGAGCAAAGCCCATCAAAGCTCCGGTGATTGGAGCCAAGACAGGGTTCTTCGGCAACCGGTCGATCCAGGCTCCCTGGGGCACCAACCAGCGAGCCAGTCCTGCGATCAGCACTCCAAGCAGCAGGAATGGAAGTGACTCCAGCAGCAAGCCCTGGAAGATGGCCCAGGCGGTGGCCAGTCGGTCGGTGTTCAAAACAATCGAATGGCGTCAGGGGCGATGGTCTGGCATGGGGCTTATCGCATGAAACGGTGGTTGCTCACCCTATTGATGGCCTGGGCGTTGCTCCTAAGTGGGGCGACGTCTCGGTCTCCACAGAGCAAGCCCCGAAGTGATCAAGACAATGGATAGAACGCCAAGAACAATGGAATAGATGGGCTGCAAGTTGATCGGACCAAAGCGACCGGAGTGAATCTTCAGCAGCCAGAAGGCATCGATCCCCAGTTCTAGAAGCAGGCTGTAAAGCGACCCAGTTAGGGCCGTGATCAGCAGGGGTGCAGCCGCGATAGGCACGATCAGCCTGTGAAGTTGGCGTGCCTTCACTGACGTCTCAGAGCGCGATGGAGATCGGCTTCGTCCTGACAGGGCATCCACTTGCCGTTGTTTTCGTGGCTTCCCTTGCAATTGAGTTCTTTGGCACGGGCATCAGCTTCCGACTGAGTTGCAAACATGCCTTTGCCGTGGGCTTCGACGCGGTCTGGGGTCAGGCACAACATTGCAAGAACAAAGAAGCGAAGGACGAATCCCATGGCCGGCATAGTTCTTACCCAACTTTAGAAACCTGGTGCTTGCGCTGCCGAGGACTCATCGCAGCGTCAACCCCTGATACGAGTCGTAGATCGTTGGCGTTCCATTGGTTTGCAGCGCGATCACCTCATACCGATCGCCAGCCACGTTGGGGGCTTCCATCCCTGGAGATCCCAGAGGCATGCCGGGTACGGCAAGACCCGTGATCTCTGGCATCTCACGCAGGAGACGTTGCACGGATTGAACCGGCACGTGGCCCTCCAGGACATATCCCTCAACAAAGGCTGTATGACAGGACGCCAGCTCTGGGGGCACTCCTTCGGCCTGTTTGAGGGTGTCCAGATTGTCCTTCACATGATCAATCACGTTGAATCCACTGGATGCCATGGCGTTGCCCCATTTGGTGCAACAGAGGCAACTTGCTTCTCTGTAGAGGTGTAGGTCTGGGCCAGAACCCTTCGGGTGGGGATCGAGCGTTGCTGAACCACCATGGCTTCCGCCGTGGGACCAAGCGTTGGATGCCACAACAAGAATTCCGAGACAGGCCGTTAGAAAAAATCGGATCACAGACATCTCGCACCTGTCCATCTTCTAGCTAGCCCGATCGGCAGGCTGACGCTGTGGTGACGTTGCTGGTCAGGCTGCGAACCGCTTCAGTTCCTTCAGATCGGCAAGCTCATCACGCCACTCCTGCACCCATTGGTCCTGGCTGCGTTTGTAGAGATTTTGAAGCGCATTGACGGCTTTCTCCTGATAGTCGATACGAAGATCGAGCAACGGAAAAGCAGAGGTTCCGCTCACTTGAACCGCCGCAGAGGTGGCTTGTTCTGAGCGGTGATCGCCCCCTGCATCCTCACCGGCCTGCAAGGCATGGATCAGGCGACGACCGAGTTTCCACTTTGGGTCACAACTGAAAAATGCCTGCTTCATGCAAAGCAGGATGTCGTTGTTCACCAGGCAGTTCCCGGCGATGGAGAGATCCTGCTCACAAAGGTGAGCAGCAGAGTCCATGCATGCTTCGCCCGTCCATCCCGTCGTGGCCCCTGTGGCATCGATCAGATGAAACTGACGCCGATCACGGTCTGGGTCGTCGATCAACAAACTGTCGAGAACAGAGCGTGCATCAACGCCCTGCTCCAGGCGCTCAAGACCACAGATGCCGAGATAAGGATTTGTGTGCGCCTGTGTGGCGACAGCGCCAATACCGGAGCGGATGTGCGGAACAGTCGAACCAACAGCAAGATGAAAACTTGCGACTGCAACACCGAACCGGCCGTTGCTTGGATCCCTGGCGATGATCGAAAAGGTCACAGGGTTCGATCGAGCCGCAGAAGGGTGTCCAGCAGAACCTGCGTGCCTGCCTCGCAGTGAGACGCCTCGGTGAACTCCCCTGCGGAATGACTCAGGCCATCACGACTGGGGACGAAGATCATTCCCATTGGCCAACGGCGTCCGATTTCCTGGGCATCGTGGCTGGCCCGACTGGGGAGCGACGAAGTCTTCAGTCCCAAAGCCCCGGCGGAGGCCGTAATGGCCTGTTTGACGGTTTGATCAGCAGGGGTGGGAGCGACGTCGAACTGGGGGTCGAGACGAATCGCACAGCCACTGCTTTCACCGATTCGCTCCAAGGCGTTCATCAGGGTGTTGGAGAGCTGGTCGAGTACGGATGAATCAAGATCTCTCAGGTCCACGGTGAGCTGGACAGAACCGGGGACGACATTGGCGGCGTTGGGCCAAACCTGAAGTCGACCAACCGTCGCCACGGGATCGCCTGGATGCTCAACGGCCATCTGTTCAACAGCCAGCACAACACGGGCTGCAGCGGCGAGTGCATCGAGTCGATCGTTCATCGGCGTGGTGCCCGCATGATTGGCTTGCCCTTCGATCACAACGGTGAACCGCTTCTGACCAACCACACCGTCAACCGTGCCGATGACATCGCCTCGCTGTTCCAGGACGCCGCCCTGCTCCACGTGGAGCTCAACGAAAGCAGCGATCGCATCGTCAGAACGCCGTGCGGAGGCGAGATTGCTCCAGTCGCCTCCGATCATTGAGAGGTTGTCTTGGATCGGCTTGCCGTTGCTGGTGACAAAGCTGCTGGGATCGCACGAAGCAGTTCCACTCATGCCTTTGCAGCCCACCATCGTGGACTCCTCATCAGCGAAGGCGATCACCTCGAATGGGTGTTGAAGTGAACGCCCCCTTCTGTGGAGGGTGCGGGCAATTTCAAGCCCGGCCAAAACGCCGAGAACACCGTCGTAACGGCCGCCTGTCGGCACCGTGTCGATGTGGGATCCGGTTACCAGGGCCGGCAACCCTGGGACGGCACCTTCCAAGCGACCAATCAGGTTGCCGGCGGTGTCGATCCGAACCTCGAGACCGGCATCCTTCATCCAGCCTGAAAGGAGAATCCTTGCTTCAACATCTTGTTCCGTGAACCCTCTGCGGCAGACACTCCCATCCGGGTTGGTGCCGATTGCTGCCATGCGATCGAGGCCTGCATTGAGGCGAACTCCATCAACCCGCAACAATTCTGTTTCAAGTGACTGATGCAGATCAGTTGGACGGGAAACAGAAAGCTGTGGCGACAACGAAAAAACTCATAAGTATTACTTACAAGATTCGCTGTAAAACCAATTCTCACCTGTAGCAGGAGTGACGGTTTTCGCTTCGACAGATGAATACTTCCTTAGAGGCTCCTGACGACTGCTGTCAGGTCAGACTGATGCTGAATTCAAGCGGGAACGGGAACCTTCCATCCCAGCTCTTCGGCCATCTCACGCGCCTGAGCCGGCACATCAGCGGCCACGAACATGCGATGAAGCATCTGCACACCCAGCAGATGGTTGATCAGGGCATCCATCTGCACCCGTTCCGCGTCCGATGTGAGTGGGTCCTGGTGTCGTTCAAATAGCGTGCGAACCCCATCGGCATCGAGAACACCGGACGCTTCAATCGCTTCGTCACTCAGGTACTCATCCGCAAGCTTGAGCATCTGTTCCCACTTTTCTGGTTCCGTGTGGGCTGGAGGGGCCATGAAGGCAAATTTCTCGCGTCGGTAGAGAACCTCTGGCAAGAGTCCAGCCATCGCCTCTCGCAGAACGTACTTCTCAGTTTTCCCTTTGATCCGCAACTCCGGTGGAACCTGAACCGCCGCTGCCGCGAGGTGGTGGTCCAGAAAGGCAGGCCGGGCTTCCATGGAGTTGGCCATATCGACCCGATCGCCGCCCCAGGTGAGGATTTGGCCCTCCAACATCGTTTTGATCCAGACGTACTGGGCTTTATCGAGGGCGTGGCGTCCCTCGAGCTGCTCCGGATCGAGCTGCTCGGCGATGGCACGACCGGGCGAGTAGTCCGTGAGGGCATCGCGGTGCTGTTTCGCCAGCAGTGCCGGTACGTGCGGAGCACAGGCGAGCCATGGCTGCAGACAGCTCGGGGTGAAGCCCACCACCGAATCAATGTCCGGATCATCAATCTGATCCGCCGAGAGCATCGCTCCCTGGACGAGGGCATTGGACTGCTGCAGGAGTTCCTCCCAGGCGTTTTTCTCCTGATCCGGAAGCGCATCAAGACCATGCAGAAACATGTCCCTGCGGAAGGCTGGGTAGCCGCCGAACAGTTCGTCTGATCCCTCACCGGTCATCACCACTTTGTAGTCGACCGAATTGACATGACGACTCATCAGGTATTTGGCCACGGCCAGGGTGTTGTAAATCGTCCGCTCGGTGTGCCAGAGCGTTTGCTCCATATGGCCGTAGAGCTCCTTGCCCGATAGGCGCATCACATCCTGCTGAGCACCTGTGGACTCAGCCATCTCCTGTGCAATCGGCGACTCGTCGTAGCGGTTGTCATCAAATCCGATCGTGAACGCCTTCACCGGGTTCTGGCTGACAGCAGATGCAAGGCCGAGGATCGAACAACTATCGATCCCACCCGAGAGATAACAGCCAACGGGAACGTCGGCGACCATGCGCAGCTCAACCGCCTCAAGCAATGCGCTGCGTATTGCAGCCACGTGGTGGGCTTCGTCAAGGTTGTGATCGCGCTCCTCCTGTTTGGGGAAGTCGATGTCCCAGTACTTCCACTCAGAAACGTCGAGCCCACTGGCGGAACGCTGGATCTTCACCACGTGGCCGGGTTGCACCTGATGAACACCGGCAAATGCCGTCGACCCCGGCACCATCGTTTGCATGAGCTGGTGGAAGAGTCCGTCGGAGGTGAAACGCCTCTCCACAGCGGGATGGGCGAACAGCACTTTCAGCTCCGAGCCAAACACCAGCCCCTGCGGCGTGAGGCTCCAGTACTGCGGTTTGACCCCGAAGCGATCACGCACGAGATAGAGGCAGTCTTCTTGTCGATCAAACAGAGCGAATGCAAACTCCCCCCGCAGCAAAGGAAGCGTTTTTTCCAGTCCCTGCTGTTGATACAGACGCAGGAGGATCTCGGAATCGCTCTTGGTTTGAAAGCGCACGCCACGGGCGGTGAGATCGGCGCGAATGCGTTGAAAGTCGTAAAACTCACCGTTGTGAGCCATCAAAACCTGGCTGTCATCGGTGAGAAATGGCTGCCGAGCTCGGTTCTCATCGAGATCGATGATCGACAGGCGGGCATGGCAGAAGCCGACCCCAGCATCGTCGAGGGTTTCCACACCGAAGCCGTCCGGCCCCCGGTGGGCCTGGATCGCGGCCATGTTCACCAGCAGCTGTGGATCAATCCGCTGGTTTGCCTGTGGGCTGAGAACGCCTCCGATTCCACACATGGTTTCTTCCTCAGATCACGTCCATCACGCGGTCGGCCCTGTCCACCATGCAGGTGAGCAGAGCCATGCGTAGGAAGACGGCACCCCGCGCCTGACTGAAGTACCAGTTGTGGGGAGTGTCATCCAGACAGGTGCTCAGTTCAGGCCCCCGTGCCAGGGGATGCAGCACGATGGATCCCTCCTTGAACGGCAGATCGCTGGTGAGGCGGAAGCGGTTGCCATGCACTTCATAGCTATCGCCCACCCAGGCAATGGCATTGATGTAGGTGACATCGAGTTGCGGTAACTCGGCTTGCAGGTCTCCGCTGATCCGAATGTTGAGCCCTGCGGCCTCCAGCTGTTCCAGTTCACCGGGCTCAAACAGGGTGTCGGCCGGATCCGCCTGATCGTCATGGATGACCACGATCTCCGCCAAGATTCCTGGAAATTTCGAGAGGATCCTCAGCAACGAGCGCACCGTTCGCATCTTGGAGGGAACGCCAACGACGCCAATTCGAATCCTGTCGGCGGGGTCCACATCCGGCAAGGCAAGACGCGGACGCCACTTGAGGATGGTGTAGAGATCGGCCATCGCCTGGGTTGGATGTTCATCGATGCCATTGCCGGCATTGATGATCGGTATCCGCAGAGAGCCGGTCATCTTGTAAATAGCGCTGGGATCGCTGTCCCTCAACACGACGCAATCGCCGTAGTTGTTGAACATGTGCGCCACGTCCTCTAGCGACTCGCCTTTGGCAATGCCCGTGGTGCTGCGATCGGTGATGTTGATCGAATTACCACCGAGACGGTGCCAGGCACTGTCAAACGACAGCCGGGTTCGGGTGCTCGGTTCGTAGAAGGCGTTGATCAGGATCTTGCCCGTCAGGGGCGTGTTGTGACGGATATAGCGGTCTGGGTTGCTTTCGTACTTGGCTGCCAGGCGGAACAACTGCAGCAGGGTTTCGGGCCCGAACGGCATGATCGAAACGACATGTTGATCGATCAGATCGAGCAGAGCCTCGCCATGCTCTTCGATGGTGCCGAGCAGAAGCTGCGGCTGGGTGCGGCCGAACACATCAGGTCCCAGTGGTGCGAATCGAATCGGGGAGTTGTCCCGCTCGAGCACACAGGAATCGACTTGGCGCATAAGCATTCCGTCGTAACGATCAGCGCATCAGGCTCATCGTTCCAAGCGGATGAAGTGTCTTCATTCACCGTTAATCAGACATGGGCACCTACGTCCACTTTTTGTGGCCTTCTTTACCAAATCAACCAATATTTTGTATCGAAGCAGCCACTTTTTCACGCAAAACGTTCGTGATGAACCGTTTGATTGGTGCTCACCACACTCTGCCGTTGCGGAATTCGATCCACCAGATCAGCAGCAAGGTCAGCACCGACACGGCAAGGATCACCTGACTGCCCGCCACGATCCACTGGAACAGCGATTCATCCGCGATCAAGGTCGTCATGAGTGGTCTCATGCCTCATCTCCTGCGCTGAGTTGGCTCCACTGGAATGATTCCGGCTGACACAAGCTCCAACCTGCCATCACAGCAGCAGAAACAGCTGCTGAAAAGACGGCGGCGCAGTAAGGCGCAATCAGGTTGTAAGCCAACAACCCCACCACACTCCCAGCGACCATGGAGACGATCGCTCCATGGCGGTTGGCACTTGTCCAGTACAAGCCGCAGGCCACCGGCCAGATGGTTGATGCCACAAGCGCTCCTGTGAAGAACAGGACGCTGGCCAGGGAATCGAGTCGGGGCCAGGACAAAGCCAATGTGGCCACAGCGAGGCCGACGATGATCCAGCGGGTGGCCAGCTTCAACTGGGCGTCGCTGGCCTGGGGGCGCAACAAGTGCAGAAAGACATCCTCAGCCAGCAAATCGGCGGTCGAGGCCAGCAGGGAATCGAGCGTGGAGGTGAGCGACGCGAACACCACCACAAACACCAAGGCGGCGCCACCAGCACCCAGGAGATCCGCTGCCATCACGGGAAACACCATGTTCACCTGGGGCAAATCCAGGTTGCGGGCCAGGGCGACGAGCCCGATCGATCCCGTAACCAAGGGCACGCTCATCCATGCCAATCCCCCCAGCAGGAAAGACGGCATCACGACGGATCGGCGGCTTGCAAAAACCCGCGACCACCAGATGTTGTTGTGGAACACCTCCCCCATTGAAAACAGAGCTGAGTTCCAAGCGATCAGGAGGCCAGCCGGCAACAGCAGATTGAGGTGATCGGGGTGGTTGCTTCTGAGTTCGGCGTGTACTTCCGGAATCGGAAACTGACGGAAGGCCAGAACCGCCACGAGCAACAGTAAGCCCATGATCAGAAGCGATTGGATGAAGTCGGTTCCGATCACGGCTCGCATGCCGCCATACAGGGTGTAAACCGTGGACACTCCGATCACCACAAGCATTCCCAGGCGGTAGTCGAATCCAGACAGGGACTCGAGAAGAATCCCTGCTCCCATGGCCTGGGTCATCAGGAAGCCCAACGTGTAGATGGCCGTGATCACCATGAAAATCACCCAGGTGATGCGGCCATAGCGCAATCGGATGAAATCTCCGCTGGTGCGTCCCTTGGGCATCAGCTCCTTGATCCGGAGGGCCAAGGGCGCGAACAGAATCAGGCCGAGCCCTGCCAGGGCGTAGCTGAACATGCCCCAGAGCCCTGTTTTGTATCCGAACTCCGGGGCCAGCAGGGTGGTGTTGCCCGTCACCCAGGACGCCATCAGGGTTGCTGTGCTGAGCGACAGGCCAATGTTCCGTCCAGCCAGCATGTAGTCGTCGGCATCTCCACGGCCTTGGCGACCCCAGGCCACGCCAAGGGCGATCCAAAGCACGGAAAAGGCCACCACCAGGAACCAGGCGATGCCGGGAGCGAGAAACGGAGTCGTTGCGAGCAAAGGCATCGAATCAACCCACCTCGCCACGTTGGTTGCGGCGTTGCCTCAAATGTCCATTCAGGATCATCGCGGCGGTGGCCAAGGTCACCACTGCACCGATGGCAAAGATGACGGAGGCCCAAAGCATGTCACTCACCCGAATTCTCTCGACAGACAACCTTCAACAGATAGCCCATGGGCTTCCCTGTGGCGTTCTGGAAGGGGCGTGACACTGCAGGCGATGAACACCATTTGGCCATGAACATCATGTGGCCATGAACATCATTCATTTGCATCGGGATGATCTCTGGCTGGATCACAACACCGTGTTGATCGGAGATCGACGTTTTCAGCACATTCGTGAGGTTCTGAAAGCTTCTGTTGGCGACACCGTTCGTGTTGGCTTGCTCGGAGGGGACCTAGGGGGAGGACGGATTGAACACGTCGACACCAACGCAATTCGGCTGCATGTTGAGTTGGATCAATCCCCACCCCAGCGTCACCGCTTCGACATTGTGCTGGCGCTGCCGCGACCAAAAATGTTGCGCCGGATTTTTCGCACAGTTGCTGAATTCGGCGTAGCGAATCTGCATCTCATTAATAGTGCCCGGGTTGAAAAAAGTTATTGGCAAAGCCCATTGCTGAGGCCCGACAAGATTTCTGAGGCGCTACTGGCTGGGATGGAACGTTCGCGCGACACCGTGGCACCTGTGGTGCATCAACACGCCTTATTTCGTCCGTTCGTTGAGGACCAGCTCAAGACGTTGTGTGCTGGACGCCCTTGCTGGATAGCGGCAATCGGTGCCAGGAAGGCTCTGAGCAACGCTGCATCAGCGCCTGCCGTCGTGATGATCGGCCCAGAAGGTGGTTTTGTTCCTTTTGAGATTGAACTTGTGCAGCGTGTTATCGCCGAACCCGTCCATCTGGGTTCTAGAATCTTGAGTGTAGATACGGCGTTGACGAGTGTCCTGGCCCTGGGTGGATGATTGATTGAAGGACCAGCAAGCCACAACCAAATACTTTTGGTTAGCTGAGGACTGGGTCGCTCTGAGCGGCTGTTGATACGGATTGTTCGCTATCAGCGGCTGTTGATGCGGATCGTTCGCTTTTTTTTGGCTATCGCGCCCGTGGAGTATCGCTGGGTTTTAAAAATTGAAGTGTTCACTTTTTCATGAATGAGCCTTTCAAACGCTGCCAAACGCTACGACTATTTCTGGGAAGGGACATTTAAAGCTGAAAAGCATTCGGCCAAGAGCAACAAAACAGCCCTGCTTGTTGGCTGGGGCGGAAACGATACCTTGGACGGCGCCAACAAATACGACAAGCTTGCAGGGGCATGACGGAAATGATCAACTCGACGGTGGTAAAGGCAATGACAAGCTCGATGGTGACGATGGCAAGAATGTCTTCACGGGTGGGAAAGGCAAGGATGTTTTTGTCATCGATGATGATGATGGGTTTGTGACAATCACCGATTTCAACGGTAAAAAAGATAAGCTCGAAATTGATGATGATTATGAGTTTCTTGAAGACTTCAAGAAAAAGGTCGTCGACGGGAATATGGAGATCCGTCTTGATGATGAACTCGTCGACCAGCTTGATGGAGTCACAGAGTTGACCAGCAAGATGATTATCTGGGAATAGATTTTACCATAAAAATTTGCTCAAACCTGGTCGCAATGACCAGGTTTTTTTTATGGCTTAGTAACGGCATCGAGTGCACCACCCTGTAATTTGAAAAGCTCAAGTGGTGCTCTACGTGATGTCCCTCACGCCTACGAGCCCTCGCAGTGTTCAACAGCCTTGAGATAATTGAGCATCCCAGGAGAGCGTCCGCCCTGCGGATTGATATCAGCACGCATGGCGATCTGTCGATCGATGCAGCGGTTGTAGCGGTGGTTTTTTACAGCCTGAGGGATCAGCAAAATGGCAATTGCCAATAGGCTCAGACTGCTTAATGCTTTGAGGACATTGGCTCTGATTAATGTCGCCGGGTCATTCATCGATTGTTTGATTGTTCAAAGTGGTTGATCAACGGCTCTAATGATTGAGCTTGATGACGCATCCCATACCTCTTTGATTCTATTTGTGTTGGACGTTTGATTGGTTGAATGACGACCCAATATGCGTTTACCGGAGCGAGCCAAACCCTCGCACACCAAGTTTCTCGGTGACATTGTGAAATTCAAGATGATCATTGCCTGGGTCGTAGAGCGTGTATGCCGCTCCCGCGATCAACCAGGTTGTGCCCATGGCTGCTTGCTGGAGACAAGAGAATCATGCCCCCACAAGTGGGAATGATTCTCATTCGATGGCTTTAGATCTTGCCTGTCCACTCCCTCGCCTCACCTACGGGGTTTGGAGGGACAGGACTGTCTTTTCGTCGTTGGCAGAAGCGGCCCGACCGAGGCGTGAACCTTGGCCCACCTCTTGACTCAGTAGCCCTTGAAGGGTGTGGAGGAGTGATGAACAACGATGCGCAGTGCTCCGTTGTCGTCACGCAGATAGCCAAAGGTTTTGTCCACCTTGCTCTTCGTTCCATCAGCGGCTTCGAAATGCACCCAGCCCATGGCATTGGCGGTATCGCCGAAGCTCTGGACGACAAAAATCTCGGGAACACATTTCACCCAGGGGCTGCGATTGTCGCCGGGGGTGCCAATGCCGAACCCGGAATCATTGAAGGCCGGGTCTCCTCCTACGAAATAGGACAAGGCGCCACTGCGCGTCTCACGAAACGTTGTGTCGCCGTTTGCCCAGGTTGGCTTGAAGGCCACAGGACCAAACTGGTAGCCGTAGGCCGCGTCGATGATCTCCCCTGCTAGCGGCTTGGATTTCGAGATTCCGCCGTCATTGTGGGCTTTGCTGATGGCCAGGAGGGCATCACACCATCCGTTCTGAGCCGCTTTCACTTCCGTGACGGTGATGTTGTCTGCCATCACGGCGGGTTTCGCATCGGCGGCGATGGCACCGGAAACGAGTGTTGCCAGTGATCCTGTAGTCGCAACAGCGAACATGATGGGCTTCAACATTCCAGGAAATTCAGTCTTCTCAACAAACTGAACTGTTGATGAGACATCGCATCTCTTTCACTGAAAAAATTCGGTTTTGCTCAGATCTGATTGGCCTGATTGAGATGAAGATCTCCTGAAATCATTGCGATGCGTTTGGGTGAGGTCTGGTCATGGTGAATCATTCCTCTCCTTAGCTTGTTGGGATGAGGAACAGCGCCATGGACGGGACGGTTGGGTCAGATCAGCAGCCTTCGCACGTGGTTGTGGTGGGCGCCGGCTGGGGGGGATGGGGGGCCGCCAAGGCGCTCTGCGAAGCCGGGGTGCGCGTGACCCTGATCGATGGGATGGCTGATCCCAGTGGCCGTAAGCCGATCACCACCCGCAGCGGCAAGCCATTTGAAGCTGGTACCCGAGGCTTCTGGAAGGACTACCCCAACATCAATGCGCTCAGCGATGAGCTGGGACTTGGCGCGATTTACACCGAGTTCACCACCAGTGCCTTCTGGTCGCCGGATGGGCTGGAGGCCACCGCACCGGTATTCGGGGATGCCCCGCAGCTGCCCAGTCCTGTGGGTCAGGTTCTGGCCACGGTGAAGAACTTCAAGCGTCTGCCGGTGCCGGACAGGCTCAGCATTGCCGGCCTGCTCTACGCGATGCTCGATCTCAACCGCAGCGATGCGGTGTACAGGCACTACGACGCGATCGATGCGTTGACGCTGTTTAAACAGCTCCGCATCAGTGATCGCATGATCGATGATTTCCTGCGGCCCACGCTGCTGGTGGGACTGTTCAAGCCGCCTGAGGAGCTCTCAGCGGCGGTGACCATGGAGTTGCTTTATTACTACGCCCTGGCTCACCAGGATTCCTTTGATGTTCGTTGGATTCGCTCGAAGAGCATCGCCGAACAGCTGATCGCACCGCTCAGTGAGCGTTTGTGTGAACGCCATCAGCTTGAACTGATGGGCGGCACCCTGGCGACAAAACTGATCGTGTCATCCGATGGCAGGACCATCGCTTCGCTTGAGACCCGCAATCTGAAGACGGGCAGCACCGCTGTGCTCTACGACGTGGACGCGGTGGTGCTAGCGGTGGGTGCCAGGGGTATGGGCGCCTTGATGGCGCAGTCGCCGGAATGCGGCGCGCTGGCACCGGAACTGGTGCAGGCCGGCACGCTTGGTTCGATCGATGTGGTGTCGCTGCGTTTGTGGCTGGATCGCTACGTGCCCGTTGCCGATCCAGCCAATGTTTTCTCGCGCTTCAGTGCGCTGCGCGGCGCGGGGGCCACTTTTTTCATGCTCGATCAACTGCAGAAGGAGAGCGAGCCAGACCTTTGGGGTGATCAGCCGGTGCAGGGTTCGGTGATTGCGAGCGACTTCTACAACGCCACAGCGATCGCTGAACTCAGTGATCAGCAGATCGTCGACTGCCTGATGCAGGATCTGTTGCCGAAGGCGCAGCCCGGCTTCGGCGATGCCCGAGTGGTGGATCAGGAGGTGCGCCGTTATCCAGGTTCGGTGTCCCTGTTCTCCCCTGGCAGCTTCAGCAAGCGACCACCGCTGGAGACGTCTCTCGCTTCCGTTGTCTGCGCTGGCGACTGGGTGAGGATGGGCGAGAGGGAACACGGCGCCAAGGGGTTGTGCCAGGAACGTGCCTACGTGTGTGGTCTGGAAGCGGGCAACTCGCTGCTGCGGCGAGGCATCGTGCGCGGTGAAGGCATGCCTAGTAGGGCGCAGCATCCCGTGATTCCGATCCGGGCTGATGAACCACAGGTGCTGCTGGGTCGCGCCCTCAACAAATTGGTCATGGATCCTCTCGAGACCCTCGGTATCGACTGGCCTTGGCTAGCCGGCTGAAGCAGTTTGCGGCAGCTGATGACCAAGCAAAATTTGCCGTGAGGCTTTCAGATGCCAAGACAGAACGCTTTTGAAGAGTCGATGAAATCGTGCTGAGGCTTTGCTGAAAGTCATTGACAGCACTGATGCAGTGATGCGGAGATGAAAAAGTCATCTGCTGTGTTGTGAATGGCTATTTACCTGTTGGCTGCTCTGGCGGCGGCTTCGATTCTTCCGGCCCAGGCTCAATGGGATCCACATACTGACCCTGGCCGCTGCATGAAAATGGCCGGATACATCACAGTTGGCGACAGCACGGTTTGCGTTGGTCGATCTGCCAGCGCAGTGGTTTTATCTGCACCAGCTGATGAAATCGCTGGAGCATCGGATTCAACTGATTCAATTCAATTGGCGGGTTTACCGCCGCTCTCTGAGGCCTTGCGGTTTTGCGACACGCTCCACGATGACGCCGACGACTACAGCACCCGCATGTATTGCCGCGAGAGTACGAAGGAAGATCGCTATCCAGCAGTGAAGGCGGCCCTGGAAGCCAATCCCGACAGCATCCACGTTAAACGCTGCATCAATGGCGCCATCCGCAAGGCCAGCAAGTCTTCATCCACGCGGGGATTCAACGCCAGCGATGCCCGGGGCTGCATTAGCCGTGGCGTGCAATAGTCCAAGTCAAAAGGCTTTCCCCTCTGTTAAGTCTTTTCAGGGCAGGGCCACCGCCGTTCCCTCCCGACGAGGGTCCGCTGCGCCATGCCAGCGGCCGTTGATCCGCTGCACCAGTGCCGTACCGCTGCCGATCCGCTGTGACCGAATGGTTTGACGGTCTGTCTTCAGATCCTCGATTGGCATGGGCCACGGCAGAGGTGGATCCTTTTCCAGCACGAGCGTGAGTCTGCGGCTGGAGAGGTGTGGAAGGGCGACGGCTCGTTTCGGTGGTTCGTTCCAGACCAGTGAGGCTAGTAACACCCGGCTGAGCAGATGGGGGATGCTGCGTCCGCCTGGACTTCCGAGCGCCAGCACCGGCTGGTCGTTTTGGAACACCAACGTGGGTGCCATCGAGGACACCGGCCGGCGACCGGGCAGACGGCGATTGGCTACCGCTTGGCCTCCAATGATGGGTTCAAAGGCGAAGTCGGTGAGCTGATTGTTCATCACCATGCCGGCCACCAGGTGCCGACTGCCGAAAACCGTCTCCACCGAGGAGGTGTAACTGGCGATGTTGCCGTACCCGTCCACGATGGTCACATGCGTGGTGCCCTGTTCGCGCCCCTGCTGGGCTCTGCCAAAGGGATAGTGATCGATTCCAGGCGGCAGCCCTGGTGAGGGTTGGGCTGCGGGTGTGGCCTGCATCTCTTCAGCGCGGCTCGCAATGTAAGAGGGATCAAGCAAGGCCGCAGTGGGAACATCTCCATCGATCGGGTCATGCACCCAGTAGAGACGGTCTGCATCGGCCCAGGTCAGGGCGCTGGCCAGATGTTGCCAGGTCTGCGGATCCGCAGATCCGGAAAGGGCAAGATCCGTGGACGTGTTCAGTAACGCCAGGGTTTGCAGCAACGCCAGTCCGCCGCTGCTGGGTGGGGGCATTGTGCAGATTCGGTGGCTGAACCGCTCGCTGCAGAGGGGTTGACGGTGTAACACCGCATAAGCGGAGAGGTCTGATGGGCGCCAGCCGCGGAATTCAGGCTCGCTCTCCTGCAGGACGCCCATCTCCCGCAAGATCTGCCTGGCAAGGGCTCCCCGGTAAAACGACGGGCCACCGTCTTGCGCCAGAGCCGCCAGCGTGCGCGCCAGGGAGGCATTTTGAAAGAGCTGATCGGCCGGCGGTGGTTGACCGCTTGGTAGATAAAGCGCCTGGAACGCCTGGCTGTGTTGCACTCCGATACGCCGGGCCAGCCCGATCGATCGCAGCAGTCGCGGGCTGGGCCTGAAGCCATCCCTGGCCAACCGGATTGCCGATTGCAAGGTTCTTTCCCAGCGCAGGCGGCCATGGTGCTGATGGACCTCCCAGAGCAGCGCAACCGTTCCAGGAATGCCGATCGCCTCGAGCCTGGCTGTGGCCTCGCGCCAGGGCAGGGGGTCTCCTGTTTGGCTGAGCAGATCGTCTGGGCGGCTGCTCTGGGGTGCCACTTCACGGCCATCGAGCACGTTCAGTGCCTGTTGCTGCGCGTCCCAGAACAGAAGAAAGCTGCCGCCAGCTAGCCCGGAACTCTGCGGTTCAACGACCGCCAGCACGCTCTGGGCTGTGACAAGCGCATCAGCTGCTGTGCCGCCCTCTCTGAGAATATTCAAGGCCGCAGCACTGGCCAGTGGATTGGCGGTGACCACAACGGCAGAGCCAGCGGCTGTGGAGATTCTCTTGCGGCTGAGCTCGGCGGATTCAGGGTCGTCACGGCTGATCGGAGCAGCTGCAGCCATGGCGGCACCCCAGACACTCAGAACCAGCAACAGAGCGTTGATGACTGAGCAATAACTCCTCAATCCGAGAAGATGGCGATCAGGACCTTCTGCAGCGTCGTTGGTGCAGGGCTTTGGAGAAGTCTTGAGGAATCTCAGCCACAATTGTCCGCATGATTCAGCGATGACTTTGTGCGAACGCATTGCCCAAATGATTCGCTAGGTGGATGGTCAGTTTCTAACTGCTTGGAGTTGTGGATCGGGCCGAGAAACGACGGATTGACAGCAGATCGGCGGTTTGTTTTTCGGCTTCAGACAGGTCCCGGTAGCCAAGTAGAGCAGGGGCAAGAGATGCAGCAGCAGAGAGGGACGCTTGCCCCCAGGCGTTGCAGCCAACCATGTAGCAGATACCGCTGTTTTGAGTCGTTTTGCCCACAAGGGGCATGAAATCAGGAGTTTCTGAGTAGATGCCGTAGGTGGCTGGATAGTCGGCCCCGAATTCGAGATAGGGATATTTCTCCCAACCCCATTGTGCGAGGCGTCCACAACGCTGTTTGGCGCGAGGACTCTTCAAGCCGCTGTAGTGGTCTTCTCCGCTGATGCGAACAAAGTTGTCTGTGACGCACCAGTCATGCGAAAAACCGAGTGTGAAAAAGTTCGCTGAATTGGGTGCCTGCATTCCACCCATCGGTCCTGGATCTCTGTGCGGAAGTGCAGCGAGATAGCTGTATCGAGGTGTTAATATTCCGGCTAGATATTTATCCATATACATTCCGCCTGTCGCGATGATTGCCTGGCTGGCTTGAATCAATTCGCCATCAGCCAATTGGATCACAACATGATCGCCTGCCTCTGAATCTTTTACATCAACGACTGGGGAGCATTCCTGCTTGAGTGTGAGTGAACCAGACTGCACCGCGGCATCCAACAGAACCTTGGCATAGGTGACGGAATCAATTCGTGCATGCTGAGGGAACCAGATTCCTGCCACATAGCCAGCGGCGGAACCATGGGCATCGACGACATGCTCTTCCTCCCACCACTCGCAGGGACATTCCAACTTCTGTAAAAACTCATATTCCTGTTTCAAACGATCGGCTCGATCAGGCTCACATACCATCAATGATCCATCTTGCTTAATCTGTTGTTTCGGGTCAGGAAGGTATTGATTGGCCAAGTCAAGTTGTTGTTTCAGGCCGCTCTCAGCAAGATCGAGATATGTTTTGACGCCATCCCATCCAAATAAATCTGCGAAGCCATCCAGCATTTCATATGGAGGCAGAGTCACAATCATCTTGATTGTTCTTGGCCCTTTCGAGCCACCTTCAAAGACCCTTGAGCCGCTGAAGTTAGGTACATAGAATGATTCGTCCTCAGCTGTGAGAGGAGAGTCCTGTCGTACGTGCTCAGGTTGCGTCCGGCCTTCGCCCGGTCGTCCCATTTCCAGGCAAAGCATGTTATTCACACCGGCTTTGCTGAGGTGATATGCAGCTGCTGCCCCTGTTGTGCCTCCACCGATCACAACGACGTCATAACGATCTTGCATCAGGTTGGCTGTAGTTGTTTCTTTCTTAGCCATTTCAGGCCCGAAAAGCTAGCTTCTCCAGCAGATGGGTTCGATCAATCTTCCAATGGACATTGACTGGTGGCTTCTGGTTACGTCGCCGTGAATGTTTAGGCCGTATTGATCAAATGGTCTTTTTATCGCGATGTTCTGCATGATCAACTAGTGCACTACGGTTTTGTGAGCTGAGTGTTGCCTTGTATCACTTCAGTAAAGCGTTGGGTTTGCACTAGAGTTTCGAATATTTTAATAGGATACAGTCAAGGTGAATAAGTACTCTCCCAATCGTCCAACTGATAGGCCCTCTGATTTGTCAGAAGAGACCAGTAAGCTTTTGGAAGGTCTGGATAGTGCTGGGGATTCAACAGATAATCCCAGAATGCATGATATGCAAAATCTTCATCCTGATCAGTCGAACAAAGAATCAGATTCTCAATTGTCTCCTCTTCTGCTGTTCGGTTTTGCAGGTCTTGCCTCTACTCCTATTTTAGGCGTGATAGGTCTTGTGTTTGTTGTTGAAATACACTAAGCGATCGAAAATGAGAAGGCAGAATTAGCACAATAGTTTTGATGTAAATTATAAGACGTTTTTGATATTGAAGTTCTATTTGCGGATTGCTTTAAAATTCAATAGAGGAGGCTTTGCCCTCGCTCAATCAGACAACTTTATTGCTCTCGAGTATAAAACCAAAGCTGGAAAAGACTTGTTCGTTCTGATGTTTGATGATCCGGTTGCCTTGATGCTGTTCTAATTCAAAGCCGCTTTGGTCGAGCTGCCGCATCAATGCGGCGGCGTCTTCAAACCGTTGAGCCATGCATGCAAGCGTTGAACAGTCTGCGGAGAGGGTGGACTCGTCCCAGGTGAAGGAAGCCATGGCTTGATGAGTGGTTACGACGTTTGCGGCTGAGGAAATCAGACTTCTCCACTATAGGATTTTCTTTGGAATCCCTTCGGATTGTTTGCGCTCCTTCACCAATTGTGTATTGACAACTACTCTTTAAGGTTTTCTGATCTCGATAAATGCGTTGATGGGAGTGGATTCTTGGTCAGCGGTTTTCAGGCTTGCCTGTTATTTCGTTGTCCATCGATGGATTATCTCACTTTAAATGTCCAGACATGAATGCCACCGTTTGCATCGATCGCCGCCAAGGAACTGTCGTTTGGTTGCCACTGCAGACCACTAATCCGTTCTCCGACGAATGCTCCTCCCAAGGGGCTTCCATCTCCATTTTTGTCAAGAAGCCAGACGAATACAGAGCCATCTTTTGATCCTGACGCGAGAACCATCCCTTGATTGGCAAAAGTAAGACTTGTAATGGGTTCTGGATGCAGCACAAGTTGTCCCGGTAAAGACCCTTCAGGGCCGTCCCCTTGAAAATTCCAAACAATGATTTGATCACTTCCGCCTGTTGCCAAAAATTGGCCACTTTGATCAAAGGCCAGTTGAACGGGTTTGCCTGGATAACCTGTCATCTCTGCGTCTTTACCAGTGTCGCGCCGCCAGAAATGAACAGAATTGTCCTGACTTCCGCAAGCCACAATGTCCCCCTCGGGATTTAAAACCATTGATATGAGTGATCCCTGCCATTCTAGTTTTTGATTTTCTTGTTTTTTCTTAATGTCGTAAAAAACAACCTGCCCATAACATGCGCTGGCAAGTTCATCAGGTTTCGACCAAAAGATTGCGCTGACAGTACTTGGGTGTTCGTCTGATTTCCATTGTTCGTTGCCATCGCTTGTGTAGATGTAAACGTATCGTCCCGAGGCGACAGCAATTTGTTGTCCGTTGTTTGACCAGGAAAGATGTTCCACCCAATTTTTGCTAGGCTTAATTGAGTAAAGTATTAGCCCCGTACCTAACTCCCAGATCAAGACAGATCCATCTTGACCAGATGTTGCAAAACGATCTCCTTTTGGATGAACCGATAATGCGAGTAAGCCACCTTGGTGGATATCTTTTTTGGACCAAATTACTTCTCCCGAATCAGCTTGGAAGGCATAAAGCCCTCCAGCGACATCTCCAACAATAAGTGTTTGGCCGTTTGCACCCCATCCACAGCTAAGGGCATAGTCATCTGCTTGAGCGCTCCAACCTTCATGAAGCATGCCCTGAGGGGGAAAGGCACTTAAATCAGGCATTGATCGAAGTCCCTACGAATTTGATCTTCGTCAAGATTGCGACCGATGAAGACAAGTTGGTTACATCGTGGTTCGTCCCCCCACTCTTGGCCGGGTTGGGCAGTGAACAGCATATGTACACCTTGGAAAACAACTCTCCTTGATTCATTTGGATAACTGATAAAACCTTTGGTCCTGAATATGTCAACTCCCTTTTCGGCCAGGAGTTGTCCAATCCATTGATTTATTTTGTCTGGATCCACATCACCTACGCGTTCTATTGCCATTGAACCCACTTCATCATCGTGCTCGTGCTCTGCTACCCAGACGCGTTCCTTACTGGGATTGATTTGGCTGGACGAATCTTTATTGGCCGATTCCGCCGAGCTTGATGGTCTATCTTTAACGATTTTAAGATCAAATTCTTCCGCAGTGTGCTGAGCGTAAAAACCGATGGATGATTTCGCCTTTAATTCAAAATGGAATGTCTTTGATCCATTCGATTTGAGTTGAAGATTTAGATGTTGATTCATTGGGATGTCATCACCAGGATTGATCTCTTTTGCGGGAAGTGAATAAAGGCGAACGCATTGCTCTGCACTCACTTTTAATGATTCTTCGTCTTCTTTCTGCCCTGGAATGGCTACAAGGGACATTTCCGGATCAGGACCATCTTCAAGGATCATCTTGTAATGCCCGGGATCCATCTGATAAACACCTGTCCACTCGAACGGATATTCAGGTTCAAGGAATGTAGGTCGACGTTCCAATATTTGATCAAGATCGAATGCACTAAGGTTCAAGACTGTTTCCACAGAAACATCAGCCTGAGTACTTCGAACAATTCGTGCCATTGAGTTCATATCCTGCAGTCTTGATTCCAGTTTGACCAGTGAGGCTTCGTTGACGAGATCCGATTTGTTGAGAACCAGCACATCTGCAAAGGCAACTTGCTCAGAGCTTTCTTTGCTGTGTTCGAGCTGCTGATCAATATGAGCAGCATCAATGAGCGTTACAATTCCATCCAATGAAAACTCTTCGCGAATATCGTCATCCATAAAAAATGTTTGTGCCACCGGGCCTGGATCTGCCAGCCCTGTTGTTTCAACAAGGACATAGTCGAACTTATCTCTCCGCTTCATCAGGTTGCCCAGGACTCTGATCAAGTCGCCCCTAACGGTGCAGCAGATGCACCCATTTGACATTTCAAACACTTCCTCGTCCGCGTCTATCACGAGTCCCTGGTCGATACCAACTTCTCCATATTCATTTTCGATGACTGCTATTCGTTTGCCATGCTCTTCGCCAAGTATTTTATTTAACAGTGTAGTTTTGCCTGAGCCTAGATATCCTGTCAGTATTGTGACGGGTACTTTTTGATACATTGCAAGAAGCCAACTAATTTCCGCCATTCTATCGATGCTGTGCTGATCACGCGAGAATGATTATCATTCTTCAATGACGGGCCTTTTGGCCTTTGCGTACTCCCTTCCTTTTTTCTTCGCCTTTTTGGCGGTCGTATGGCATCTTTACTTTCTCGCTTAAGCGCGGTTTCAGTTCTTCTTGGCTTGTTTGCTTGCGGATCTCCTCGTTCAGCAGACCGTGCCACGACAGGAGGGGAAGGGCTGAAGGTTGTGACGACCTTTTTGCCGATCACTTTATTCACTGAAGCAGTTGCAGGTGAATGTGCAGATGTGAAAGCCTTGATTCCACCTAGTCTTGGTCCTCACGACTTCCAGGCTTCGCCTTCAGATCTTGCCGCTCTTGGCCAGGCATCGGTTCTTGTTCAAAATGGTTTGGGTATCGAGGAGTTTCTAGACGATCTGGTGCGTTCTGCTGAAAATGAGGAGCTTGTTGTGATTGATTCAAGCCGCGGTGTAGCCACAATTAAAGCGGTTGGTGGCGGCCATGACGACCACTCAGATGATGAGCATTCAGATGAACACAGCACTGACAATCATCATGAGGATGACCACCATGATGATGATCATGAGGAGTCAGTCAAAGCCAGTGACAGTGAAGGGCATGGACACAACCATGGCGAATTTGACCCTCATATCTGGCTGGATCCCTTGCGCGCTGTTCAACAGGTTGAAAACATCAGAGACGGTTTGATCGCAGTTGACCCTGGTTGTACTGAAGGCTATGAGAAGAATGCTGATGTGTTCAGCACCAAGTTAAAAGACTTGAATACTGAACTGGCATCCTTGTTAAAGCCTTATGAAGGGAAAACGTTTGTTGCATTTCATGATTTTGCCACGTATTTTGCTGAACGCTATTCATTAAAAGCTGAGTTTTTGGTCGATCTTCCTGAAATGAACCCAAGCCCTGCAGATCTTCAGCGTGTGGGTGCACAAGTAAAAGCTTCAGGCCTTCAGGCTCTGCTGAGCGAACCGCAGGCTGGTAATCGTTCATTCAATTCGTTGGCGAAGGACCTAGGAGTGAATATCGTTGAATTCAATCCGCTCGAAACCGGTTCTGCAGAATCTGCGAAACTTCCAAACACTTACCTGGATGTGATGCGCTCCAACGTCAACAACCTTGTCAAGGCCATCGGTAACTAATCTTTGATGCACAGCCCAGTTCTTGTTGTGAGTGACCTCTCAGTCGTGCGTGCAGGTCGTCTTGCTGTTGAGAACGTCTCGTTCGAACTTGCGAGTAAGAGCGAGACCGCTGTCGTCGGCCCGAACGGTGCTGGAAAAAGCACGTTGATTGCGGCCTTGTTAGGCCTTCTGCCACGGTCTGCAGGTGACGTTCAAATCCTTGGTCGTCATCTGGCCCCTAACGGCTACCTCCCCGGTTCGATTAGATCTCAGATTGCTTACGTGCCCCAGAGTCTTTCTCTGCAGGGTCGTTTCCCCCTGACGGTTGCTGAGTTTGTTGGCTTTGGTTTCGATTCTCCGGGCCCTCGTTGGCCCTGGCACGATTTGCGCCGACGTCTCCAAGCTGTTGAAACCGCTCTTGAGCGCACTGGTTGCAATGATCTCCAACATCGTTTGCTTAGTGAGTTGTCTGGGGGACAACTGAAACGGGTGATGCTGTCGTTCTGCGTTGTTCGTCCCCGTCAGTTACTGGTGCTGGATGAGGCTCAGGCGGGGCTCGATGTGCCGTCCAATGAACGCTTCCAGCAATTGTTGCTCGAGTTGCGCCGTGAAGAGGGATGGACTGTGTTGCATGTCTCTCATGATCTGGACATGGTGCGTCGCAGCAGTGATCAGGTTCTCGGTTTGAATCGCCGTCTCTGCTGTAGCGGGACACCGGACAACACGCTCACTCCCGAACGGTTGAGTGAGCTGTATGGCCCCAACGTCGTTCCCTATCGGCACCACTGCCATGGTTGACACCCACTCCTTGATGCTGGTTCTCGCTGAGCCGTTCATGCAGCGTGCACTACTGGGTGGTTTATTGACGGGAGCTCTGGGGGGAGTGCTTGGCAGTGTTGCCGTGTTGCGTCAGCTGTCGTTTTTCAGTGACGCCCTTGGTCATTCCGCCCTGCTGGGCATTACGTTCGGAATTTTGATTGGAGTCAATCCAACATTGATTCTGATTCCTTTTGCGGTTATTTTTGCGATTCTTGTTAACGGGCTTGTTGAACGAAGTTCACTGCCTACAGACGCTTTACTCAATATTGTTTATTCAAGCTCACTGGCTGCTGCGATTCTTGCTCTCAGCCTGGTTCAACATTATCGCGGCAACATCCGTCAGTTGCTTTTTGGGGATATTCTGGGAGTCAGTAATTTTGATCTTGTTGTTATCGGTGTTCTGCTTACAGCTGCAGTTATCTATCTCGGCCTCAGTTTGCGTGCCCAGGTTCTTCTTACATTGAATGAGGAACTTGCTGGAGCAGTTGGGGTGCGTACGGGCTGGCACCGGCTCGCTTTCATTGTGTTGTTGGCGGTTGTGGTTGCTGTTTCGATCAAGGCAGTCGGCGTTCTGTTGATCAGTGCTTTTGTTGTTATTCCGGCTTGCGCAGGACGTCTGCTTTGTCGGCGTTTTTCTTATTACATCTTCGCCTCTGCTGCCTTGGGTGGAAGTTGCGCACTCATCGGTTTGCTTGTTTCCGGATTGACCAATCTCCCATCCGGTCCTTCTGTGGTAATGGTTCAATTTGTGGGGTTTGTCTTGGCGCTGATCTTTAGTTCAAGGTTTTTTCGTGGGAGATCAAGGCAGCAAGCTCTGCCCCAAATTCCTGGTGGAGACCCACGCGACCTTTGATCACTGAAACTCGATCTGCCTTGCAGGCCAGTTCTTTCATCTCTGACTTTGATCGTGGCGGGGCCTCTTCAGCCAAAACAACGTGCAGTGGACAGTGCAATTGTTCGGCTTTATCCAGCCACCAATCGCTGTGCGTTGCAGGGTCGAACCCTCCACTGACAAAAGACACGCTGGCGAAGCGTGCACCCCTCCTGCGACTGAGACGTTGTTGGTCTTTGATCTGTTTCGGGCTGAGCATCTCGGGGTTGACCCAGACATGTCGCCGCAGCATCAGCCTGAGAACGGCACGGCTGGTGTTCAGTCTGTAGAGAATCGAACCGATCAATGGCAGGGACACCAACTGTCGGAGCCAATCAAAACGTTCCGGTTTCCAGCCTGTCATTGTTGGCAGAGGACCACGCCAGGTTGGCGCAACCAGGGTAAGTTCTGTCCATTGTTGTGAGCGTTCTTCTGCAAGGCTCAGGGCGATGGATGCACTGTGCCCAGCTGCGATCAATTTGATTTTGTTAAGCCCGGTACTTTCCAGATGATTGAGAACAGCGGTTAAGGCTGTTTGAAGTGTTTCTTGGTTGTAGGTGATTGCCGGTCGATCACTGTCGCCGAAGCCAGGCCAATCAAAACTGATCAATTGAACGTCTTTGTTGACGTTTTTGGCAAAATCATGCCATTCGCTTTGGCTGGATACCGTGCTTAAAGCTGGTAGGAGAAGCCAGGCTTCGCTTGCCGCAGTGCCCCATCGTTCTAGGGCAATGCGCACCGTCCTGCCGGCCAGGTTGATGTTTAAATTCTCGCTTGTTGCTGTCATCATGTTGTTCCTGGCGGTTGTATAGAAGGATGCCTTGATCACTTCTTTTGGATTGTTTGAATGCTGGATCGGCGTAGGACTCGAGATTAATGGGATGACTTAGTTGATTTTAGCTTTTCTTTCCTCGCCGACTGTATCAATCTGCTTGCCGGATTGTGTCTCCTTGAATCCAAAGTGAGTTGTTGTTGTCAAATAGGCTTTATTGATCGAATCTTGTATTTTAGTTTTTAGGGTGTGGTGCGTTTCTTTTGCTTGGCCCGCATGACGTGTTGATGCTTAGCATGCTCCTCCACAGCGATTTGACTGGGTGGCTAGCAACAGTTTCTCCTGCTGCTAAGTCGCCCCAATTTCTCCTGTGATCCAGTACCTCACACGTTCGGGATTGCGCTGAAGGTAGTGATCTACAGCTGCTTGCGCAGTCTCTTGATGGGCATTCAGAAGTAGATCTGCCATCTCTGAATCGGTGATTCTGAACCTTGTCAGGACTTCAGCGACCTCCGGTGCCATGGTGCTGAGATCCTTTCGTCCGATTGCGTGAATCCATTCCGTTGAACCGAAAGCTCCTTTGGGGTCTTGTAGAAAGCGCAATTTGTAGCGGGCAAACATCCAGTGAGGCGTCCAACTCGTCACGACGACCCAGCGTTGGTCGCGGATCGCTTGATCCAGGACTGCGGTCATTGCCGCACTGCTGGAAGGTACCAAGCTCATCTCTGACAGGTTGTAGTCCTTTAGAGCGATCTGGGAGAGTTGATTCAGTCCGGATCCCGGATCAATCCCTTGGATCTGTCCATTGAAACGTTCGCTAACCGACAACGTCTGAAAATCTTCAATGCTGTTGATTGTTTGGCGATCCACGTAGTCGGGGACAACCCATCCCAGCAGTCCTGAATACATCGGTCCAAGGTCTAGAACTCGATCCCTTACCCGTGTCCAATAGTCCTTGTGGGTAAGGGGCAGCCAAGCCATCAACATCAGATCCAGGTCACCTCTGGCAACGGAGGCATATTGGATTCCGATGTCGGCAAGGACCCTCTCGACGGGCCAATTGAGGTGCTCTTCGATGAGTCGTTGGGCCATCAGGCTGATGACTTCGGCATCTGCCCAGGGGGACCATCCCAGTCGTATGGGTTGCCGTGTTGAGCTGAAATTCTGTTCGGGCACGCCAGTTCCTTCTGGATTGGCGACTGCCGAATCGGAGTTCTGTTGCTGTTGACTCAGCTGGATCATGCTGGCCAATGATGCGCCGGCGAGGCCCAATCCACCGATCAGTGCGGCACGTCGAGTCCAGCCTGTGGTTTCGCTCATGGAGTCCGTTGGGGTCGACCTGGTGAAAGGCCCTGACTTAAACGGTCGAGAATCACAGCCAAGATCACTACCGCAATGCCTCCCTCGAAGCCGAGTCCGACATCGAGCTGCTGAATCCCTCTGAGCACGACATCGCCAAGCCCGCCTCCGCCAATCATCGAGGTGATGACCACCATGGACAGCGACAACATGATGGTTTGGTTGACACCGCTCATCACAGTGGGGAAGGCGCTGGGGAGCTGCACCATCCACAGCAACTGGAGATCATTGCAGCCGAAAGAGCGACCAGCCTCAACAAGGTCGTCCGAAACTTGGTTGATTCCTAAGACCGTCAACCGAACAATTGGTGGCATGGCGAAGATCAGTGTCGCCATGATGGCCGGGACGGCGCCAGTGCTGAACAGCATCACGGCAGGAATCAAATAGACAAAGGCGGGCATTGTTTGCATCAGGTCCAGTCCTGGCCTGAGCAACCGCCAAATCCATTGCTGACGAGTCCCCAGGACGCCTAACGGAAAGCCAATCATCAACGCTAGAAACGATGAGACCAAGACCAGGGCCAAGGTTGCAATCATTGGCTCCCACAGACCAAGGGCTAAGACGAGGTTCAAACCCAGCAGGCTGAAGAGGGCAAAGCTTCCCCCCACCAATCGCCACCCTGCCATGGCAACCAACAGTGCGACCGTCCAGGGGACTGGCCAATTCAGCGCTGTTTCCAGTCCGCTGGTCAGCCACTGAATGCTCTGCTGGACCACAGAGAAAAAGTCTTCCCCGTTATCCAGCAACCAAGCCACAGCCGTATCAACGGCCTGTCCCATCGGGCCGGCCTGATTCACATTCGCGAATGAGGGATATGCGCTCATCAGTGATGACTGTGCCTTAGGACCTCGAGGATTCGCCGAGGTGTGATCATTCCGAGTGGTCGGTGATGGGCATCCAAAACCGCTACGGGCCATCGAGTTCGGGAGATTGGATCAATCGCCTCGTTGACAAGTAGCCGAGAGTCGAGGGGGCCAGCTTTGTCTGACTGGATCCTGCCGTGGTCATGAGTGATCAGGCCAAGGAATCGTCCGTTCTGATCAACGACGAGTTGAATTGGTTGTTCCTCACTGTTCTGGGGCACGTCCCCTGGACCAAGAACAACGGTTTCAGGGAAGGGTTCGACAATCTGCCCGAGCGTTAACACTGAGCCTCGGTCCACGGTTTCAAAGAACGCTTCGACTTCAGCATTTGCAGGTGCACTCACAAGTTCTTGCGCAGTACTGCATTGCAACAGCGCGCCCGCCTGCATCAGCGCAATGCGATCGCCGATGCGAATGGCCTCGTCACGGTCGTGAGAAATGAACACGACGGTCCGTCGTTGCTCGGTTTGCAATTCCAACAACAGGTCTTGCATGTCCTTGCGGATCAGCGGATCCAGTGCTGAGAAGGCTTCGTCCATCAACAGGATGGGTGGATCGAGCGCAAGAGCACGGGCCAAACCGACGCGTTGTTGCATCCCTCCTGAAAGCTGCGCAGGTTTTCGATTCAGCTGGTTGCCGAGCCCAACGCGTTCAAGGGCGCGTTGGGCCTGCGCGTAACGCTTCGCCTTTGGGAGTCCTGAGACTTCAAGGCCAAACGCGGCGTTATCGAGAACACTGCGCTGGGGGAAAAGGGCAAAGGACTGAAACACCATCGCCATGCACTGGCGTCGCAGGGTGTTGAGTTCATTTGTTGAGAGGTCTGTGAGGAGTTGCCCGCGGACCTCGACTGAGCCTGCGCTGGGTTTGATCAGACCATTCATCATGCGCAGCAATGTCGACTTGCCTGAGCCAGAGAGGCCCATCACAACAAAAATTTCTCCTGGCTCAATCGTGAGGGAAACGTCTTGTACAGCAGCACGCTTCTGCCCTGGGAACTGCTTTGAGAGGTTTTTGAGAGTGATCTCAGCTAACAAACGGCTCTCAAGAGATACCTTTCAACTCTATCGATGGAGAGTCAAAGCGCTACAAAGAACGTTGTGTTCCAGGTCTTCAACAATTCCCAATATTTGCTCAAAACGCTTTACATCACCTTGGTATCAGCGAATGCTCTTTGCTATTCGGATGTCGCTGGCTGGTCTCGACACTGACAGTTGAAGTGCTCACAGATAGGTTGCTGTCATGGATTGCTCTCACGCTCGGAATTTGTTCTGAGATCCATTTTGATGTGTCCACTCTGCCTTTGATGGAGTCCCTTACTTTTTTCTTGAAAGGTGAATTTTTTGTCCTGAATGAAAACATCTAGCCATTCCAGTACTTCTCAAAAACATAGGCCGATGACAACAACTGCGCGGATGGACGAGCAGAGCTTTGGCGCTGCACCAGCGAGTGTTCGTGAAACAGATCACTATCAACAGGAGTACATCGAACAATTCGCCGATCGCTGGGATCGCCTGATTGATTGGGAAGCTAGGGCTAAGGCTGAAGGAGACTTTTTTATACGAATCCTGCGAGAGCACGGCGTCAAGTCGGTGCTCGATGTTGCCACCGGAACGGGGTTTCACTCGATTCGCCTGCTTCAGGAAGGTTTTGATGTGGTGAGTGCCGACGGCAGTCCCAATATGCTTGCCAGAGCATTCCGTAATGCACGGGATCGCAATCAGTTGCTTCGCACTGCTCAGGCCGATTGGCGATTTTTGAACCGAGATATCCATGGAACTTTTGATGCAGTTATTTGTTTAGGTAATTCCTTTACGCATCTTTTTCGTGAGCGTGATCGACGTAAGTCATTGGCTGAGTATTACGCCGTACTCAAGCATAATGGCCTCTTGATCTTGGATCATCGAAACTATGATCGCTTGCTTGAAGGTGGGGCTGCAGTGAAGCAAGGAAAGGGTAATGTCTACTGCGGTGAAGATGTCTCGGTCAGGCCTGATCATGTGGATGAAGGGCTTGCTCGCTTCCGCTACGCATTCAGTGATGGAAGCACATTCCATTTGAACATGTTCCCACTTCGGCATGGCTATGTGCGTCGTCTCATGCGTGAAGTTGGATTTCAAAAAGTGGCCAGTTATGGAGACTACGAGCGTAGTAAGGATGACCCCGATTTTTATATTCATGTAGCTCATAAAGCTTATGAAATGGATGGTGATTCCACGGTTATTTAGATATGTCAAATCCTCAACGCTCTGTCGCTGAGCGCATTGCTTCGGAGTATTACGACAGCACTGATGCTGATCGCTTCTATGAGGAGGTCTGGGGGGGGGAGGACATTCATATCGGTCTATACGCTTCGGAAACAGAGGCGATCGCTCAGGCAAGTCAACGCACTGTCAGTGCTTTGATGGACTTGATGGGCGCACTTTCCCCAGGGGCAACCGTCGTCGACTTCGGCTCAGGTTATGGCGGAGCAGCGCGGCGTTTGGCCAAGGAGCTTGGGGTGCGTGTAGAAGCGATCAATATCTCTGCTGTTGAAAATTCCCGTCATCGTCAGCTGAATCAGAGCGCAAAACTACAGGACCAGATCCGTGTTCATGATGCGTCCTTTGAAGATGTGCCCCTCGCAGCATCCTTTGCTGATGTGGTGTGGAGTCAGGACGCGATTCTGCACTCAGGAAATCGTCAACAGGTTTTGCAAGAGGCCTCACGCTTACTGAAGCCTGGTGGTGTCTTCGTGCTGACCGACCCGATGGCCGCGGATGGGATCGATACCGCTTCTTTGAGAGCAATCTTGGAACGTATTCACCTTCCCGATATGGGATCTCCTGATCGATATCGTGCCTGGGCCATCCAGGCTGGGCTTTCACGAGACGTTTGGCAGGAGAAGACGGACATGTTGATTCGTCATTACAGTCGCGTTCTCGAAGAGCTTCAGCGTCGGGAGCAAGAACTACAGGCCAAAATCAGTCCCGACTATCTTCAGCGAATGGCCGCCGGTTTGGGTCATTGGATTGATGGTGGTCAAAAGGGTCGGCTGAGTTGGGGTTTGATGCGTTTTCGAAAACCGCTTGAATAGGTTTAAGTAGAAGATCAACTTCCATGACTCATGAGGGGTATTTATTTTGAGATCGCGTCTCCTTGACTGGATCTTTTGACTCTGATTAGAAGATCGCTTACCCATCTCCAATGACTGGCAATCTCTCTCTACCCAGTTGTAGATGTCATCTATAGCTATCATGGGCTAAATAAAGTAATTCGCCAACTCATAGACACAATGCTATCTACAGATGAGCAATACAGACCCCAACGGCCTGATCTTTACTGCATTGCACCATTTCTGGGCAGACAGTGGGCTTATTTTGCTTGGGGAAAGCATTACAGGAGATGGTCCAAGACAACCTGCTCGTATACCTTCAAATTGGACACCTCATCCCTATGAACCATGGCAGGGTCGTTCCGATGCCGGATCCTATGGCGATGTCTATTCCTTCCAAGTCTGCAAGCCGCATCGTTTCGATGCATCAGATAGCCCTGTGTAATTCTCATTCAGTGAACAAAGCAGCCGTTTGGCTAAAACATGACGCTGGCCGGACGCAACGATTAGCTTGAATAAATATGTTTGAAACTTAAAGCACGCTTCAGAGTTTCTATCAATATGGCGTTCAAGTCAACGGTGAGAGGTCTTACTCTAACTTTGCTCACATCATATCATCATAATTTGAGACTTTTAATGCGAATATTGTTGGCAGTAGGTTCAAAGCTATGGCCTGACTAAATTCGTTGAAGGAATTGTGATCAAACTTGCATTGTCGGGATCCCACAAAAGAAATTTTGAACTTCGCAGCATTGTTCCAAGTCGCAATATTGGTACGTTTTCCAGAAGATGTTGATTGCATTGATGACATGCTTCAAGATTGTAATTGGGAATCCTTTCGCAAAGATGGTGAATGTTATGGAAGCCAATATTTGCTGTGAACCATTGCAGCATTGGTGGGAGGATGAGTAGGCTCGAGCCTTCTAATGCCCCTCGCATCGGGCTCCAACCGTGGCTCGGATGCGCATAGCTATTTTCGAATATATGCTGTATGTAGAATACGTAAATTAGGCTGCTAGCTGTTAGGCATAGAATAATACTGTACAAGCTTAGAAATAATCCGAAACCAATACACCATCCAAGGCAGGTCACAGCAATCAAGCTAAAGAAGTTGCTTAGGCAAAGATCGTTGAATTCCTCCCTTGACCCCCACATGCGATTCTCCGGCCTGATAAGGCCAATCAAGAGATCAAGCCTGGGTTTGATTGCCAGGTAATAGAAGCCACCAGGTATAGCCATGAGCGGGTGGTGGATCGCGGTGTAGATCCGTTGCTCTTTATGGCTGAGGTTTTGAAATTCTTCCAGGCTGAGAAAATCAGCGACCCCTCGATACCGTTCCCAGTCTCCATTGGTTTTGTGGTGATAAGCGTGGTCAATGGACCAGGACAGTTGCGGGACCGCATTGACGACGCCCAAGAGGAATCCAAAGACCCGATTCAGCTTTGGGGTTTCAAACAACGATCCATGGCCGCAATCGTGCATCAATGAAAAACTTCTCAGCGAAAATAAGCTGAGAACGATCAGAAAAGGTGGAGTGAGCCAAAGGGACACCTCAGTGGCTTGAAGCATCAGCCACCACAACAGTCCATAGGGAATCAGCGTGTTGCTTATCTGAGTGAGAGCCTTTCGATTGCTGCGTGTTGTAAAAGGCTTCAGGCTGAAGTCTTGATAGGTAGGTGATTTCATTGGACGTCGTTTAGGTGAGTTCAAATTCGTCGCGGCGGCGTACCAGTTGACTCAGGGCTACCTCCGGGGGGACCTTTAAAGCTTGGAAGTGCAGCACCAACGACTCCTCGGCACATCCCAACCAGGCCATGGCATCTGTTGACGGGTTATAGGTCTGAAGAGCTCTATTGATTTCTAGTCTGCTTTGCTCGCAAGACAAGCTGCCAATGACGTTTTCAGCATCTGCGTTGGTGAGGTAAATCGGTGCCAGAAGACGCGCTTCAGTACTCCATGGCCACGGTCCTGCTTCTGCTGTCATCGTGAGAGCACGGATCCAGACCATTCCTCTGCCATGTTCCTGGAACCCTTGCCAGGCCCAAGCACCCACCAGGATGCTGTTCTCCTTCAACCACGTTGCCTTGGCCTCCTCTGTTGGCGGTTGGAGACTCCGAAGCTCTGGACAGGTGTTTGTTGTGTTCAAAGGCGTTCAGCTGGCAATGCAGTTTGGCGAAGTATGCAAATTGTCGGCCGTGACCAATTGAAAGTAAAATGTTCATTCTTCATTGATTCATGAACGCAGCTCATGAGCATGTTCTTCAGAGGTTGCATCTGCAGATCATTTTTGAAGTAGAGGGTCGTGGTTCTTTAACTGCTGCTGCTGATGCGCTGTCACTAACGCAGTCAGCCCTGAGCCATTCCATCAAGAAACTTGAAAAGCAGCTAGGAGTGACGATTTGGATGCGTGACGGTCGACAGTTGTATCTTACTCAGGCGGGTCGTTATCTTCTTTCTTTGGCCGAAAGAGTTTTACCTCAACTCTCGCTAGCAGAGGATCATCTTGATCAATTTTCTGCGGGTGTCCGGGGTACATTGCGGGTTGGTATGGAGTGCCATCCTTGTTATCAGTGGATGCTAAATGTGACGAATCCATATCTGAAGGCTTATCCAGATATTGATATTGATGTGATTCAGAAATTTCAGTTTGGTGGCCTCGGGGCTTTGCTGAATCATGAAATCGATATGCTCGTTACTCCTGATCCTTTTTTCAAGCCAGGGCTCGAGTTTGAGCCAGTGTTCGACTACGAGCAGGTTTTGGTGGTGTCAGATCAACATCCATTGTCTGCCAAAGATTGGGTGATTCCCGACGATCTGAGGTCTGAGGTTCTGATTTCTTACCCAGTTCCCTTAGAGCGCTTGGATATCTACAGGAGCTTCTTGACGCCAGCCGGTCTGTCGCCAGCTCTGCACAAGCGGATTGAAACCACTGACATGATTTTGCAGATGGTGTCTAGCGGTCGCGGCGTCACGGCATTGCCCCGTTGGCTGGCTGAACGCTATGTCGCCTCGATGAGACTCACGGTGCTCCGGCTGGGTCAGAGCGGTATTGCCAAGCAGATTCATTTGGGCATGCGTCAGGCAGACGCGTCCTTCGACTACATCACCGGCTTTGTCAGCCTTGCGCGGCGCCTAGAGCGCCCCGCTGAGAATTGAATCACCTGGTTTCTCATCCAGCAGGCTGTGTTGTCTTCAGTCGTTGGTAATCGTGGACCCCGGGTGCGGGCCGGATTGCGTTCAACTGAGGTTTTTATAATGACTTTTCGTTTTTGAGTGAATAGGTCAGACGAGGAATCATTATTTCGTTGCAAAGATAGAACAGTGGCTGAGCCTTAGACCACCGAAACTTGTAGAAAGTGAATCCAATATGAGCTTCATGGCAACGCTCATAGAATTCAAAACTTCTAATGCAATCGTCGTTGGGATGGCAGACGGCAATGCACTCTTGCAATACGCGAGGCGCTGAAGGGTTTGACGCCGACGGGCTTGATGGCAACGGCGGCGTCAGTCACGTCAGCGATTTGGGTGCGCAACACGTCGCTGAACACAAGTGGATCCTGATGCGTCCTGCCTAGGGTGATCCTCCAAATGTGTTTGAGGATGTTTTTGGGCTGGGCCCCAATGCAACGTGATCGGCAGCCCGAGGTGATGGATCAACCTGGTCTCGATCCTGTCGCTCATGAACAAGCCCTCCAGGGTTTGCGACGGATCAATGCCATCAGTCGTTGCGTGCCGGGTCTGTTTCGTCACATTGAGACGCTTGCACGTGAGAGTTCATCCGCTCAGCTGAGCGTGCTTGAACTGGCTTGTGGAGGAGGTGATACGGCGATTGAGCTTGCTGCGCTTGCCCGAAGACACGATGTCGGAGTGTCGATTCATGCCTGCGACCTCAATCCCGAAGCGGTACGGATCGCACGGCGCAATGTGGCCCGATCTGAGAGCGATGTTGATGTGTTTGTCGCGGATGCTCTTGATCCGGCTGGATCCGAGCAATTCGATGTGGTGTACTGCACGCTGTTCGTCCATCATCTGGATCCTCCGGATGTGGTCCGACTTCTGACAGGGATGGCCGCCAGGGCACGACGTCTCGTCCTCGTTGACGATCTGATCAGAAGTCGTCTTGGTTACTCCTTGGCTTGGATGGGCACACGTCTACTTAGCCGTTCCTGGGTGGTCCACCACGACGGCCCCTTGTCTGTCCAGGCAGCCTTCACTCCCACGGAGATCCTTCAACTTGCGTCTCAGGCTGGTTTGAGGGCTCCTCTCCTGGAGCAAACCTGGCCCGAGCGTTTTCTGTTGAGCTGGAGACCTCGCTGAGATGCAGAACAGTTGGGATGTGATCGTGATCGGCGCAGGGGTTGCCGGTGGTCTGGCGGCCTTTGATTGCGCACGTCGTGGTCTACGGGTTCTGCTTGTGGAGAAACGCTCGTTCCCACGCTGGAAGGTCTGTGGCTGTTGCTTCAATGCCAATGCCATGGCTGCAGTGACAGCCGCAGGGCTTCCGGATCTGTTTTGTGATCAAGGTGCTGTGCCCCTCGATCACCTTCGTCTTGGCTGGAGTGGCAGGACGATGAACCTGCCGTTGCCAGGCGGTTGGGCACTCTCGCGGGAGCGCTTTGATCAGGCTCTGGTCAACGCGGCCATCGCAGCTGGCGCGACCGTGCGATTCCAAACCGGTGCTGTCTTGGAGGAGATGTCTTCAGCGGGGCGCATGGTGCGGTTACGACCGTCTGGCGGCGCTCCAGTTGAGCGGATTCAGGCCCGTGTGGTGCTCATCGCGGCCGGCCTGCAGCACCAGGTGCTGGCATCGTCGGACCCTGCCAGCTCCAGCAGCACGTCAGGCTCGAGGCTTGGGGCTGGTTGTCTGATCAGTGATGACGAAGTCCTTTTCGAGTCCGGAGCCATTCACATGGCCATCGGCCGGAGTGGATACGTCGGTTTGGTTCGCCGGGAGGATGGTGCTCTCAACCTGGCGGCCGCGTTCGACCGCGCGGTTGTTCAATCTTCCAGTGGTGTCTCTCATGCGGCAGAGCTGGTTCTCAGACAAGCCGGCTTCCCCTTGCCTCATGAAATGGAGACATCCCGCTGGCAGTTGACTCCTGCGTTGACCCGTCGTGCTGATGTCTTCTCAGGCGACCGTTTCCTGCTGCTTGGCGACTCCACCGGTTACGTGGAGCCGTTCACCGGTGAGGGAATGGCCTGGGCTCTTGCCGCTGGGGCCGCTGTGGCTCCTTTCGTGCAGGAAGCCCAGGGCGAATGGACGACAGATCTCGAGCAGCGCTGGCAGAGGAGGCTGGAGACGCTGACGATCCGTCGGCAGCGTCTCTGCACTCTGCTGTCGACGTTGTTGCGACATCCTGTCGCGACAGATGCTTTGTTCAAGCTGGGGAGCCAATGGCCTGCCATACCGCAACGCATCATCAGCAGCCTCAATCAGGTGTCCCCCCTGATGGCGAGTCTCTGATCCATGCCCCTCACACTTCACGGCATTGGCACGGCGGTTCCAACTCAGCGACTGAGCCAGGAAGAGGCGGTGCAAGTGGCGCATCGGATCAATGCCGAGAGCCCTGAGCAGAAAAGGTTGATGTCTCGGATTTATCAGAAAACCAAGGTTCTGAGCCGAGGGAGTGTCCTGCTCGACAAGGATGCCGAACGCGGCACGAGCCAGGAACAGCTCAGCTTCTACGGCCCTGAAAGTCCTGGAACGGCAGAACGGATGCAGGCTTTTGAGGCCCATGCCGGTCCGCTGGCACTTCAGGCCGCGTCGAAAGCGCTCAGCGACAGCAAGATTTCCCCAGGGGCGATCACCCACCTGGTGACGGTCAGTTGCACCGGGTTTCAATCACCCGGTGTTGATCTGTTCCTGATCGACAAGCTTGAGCTGGCTCCGAGTGTTCAGCGGACACATATCGGCTTCATGGGGTGTCACGGCGCACTGAATGGTTTGCGTGTTGCCCATGCCTTTGCGGAGATGGATCCCAAAGCGGTGGTCCTGCTCTGCGCCGTCGAGCTCTGCAGTCTTCATATGGCATATGGATGGCACCCGGAGAAGGTTGTCGCCAATGGTTTGTTTGCCGATGGTGCTGCTGCCGTCGTCGCCTCCGCTAAACCTTCCTGCTCCGATCCGACCCTGGTGTTGCGAGGCAGTGGCTCGACGGTGATTCCTGACAGTTCCGATCTCATGCACTGGGAGATCGGAGATCACGGATTTGCGATGGGTCTGTCTCCACGGGTTCCCGACGCAGTTGGGGCTGCCTTGTTGCCTTGGTTACGTGGCTGGCTCAAGGACCAGGCCATTGAACTGGAGGCGGTGACCAGCTGGGCCGTGCATCCCGGTGGTCCGAGAATTCTCTCGACCTGTTCAGATGTTTTGTCGCTGGATCCGAAGCTTCTGATCGAATCCAGAGGCGTTCTTGAAGAGCATGGCAACATGTCGTCGGCGACGATCCTGTTCATCCTTGAGCGCCTACGTCGGCGGTCGTCTGCAGGGCCTTGCCTCGCTCTTGCTTTCGGCCCCGGATTGAGCGCCGAGGTTGCTCTGTTCAATCTTGCTCGTTAGGAAGGATCGACGTAACAGCTCAGCTCAGCTCAGCTCAGCCATCATCCTGAGGCGACAGAACCTCGGTCGATGTCATTGGTTGCTGGCCTGTTTTGAAAAGGGCTGCTGCCACCTAGCTCCTAGTTTCAGGGGCCTGTCTGGAGAGCTTGTACCTGAGTTGTCCCTGAAATTTTTGTTCAACTGGGTGTGATTGTTGGTTATTGATGATTCACTGCCTGAGTAGTGGTTTTGTATATGTCGCCTTTATCTCGCCGTCAGACCCTGGGATGGTGAAGCTGTCACCGAGAACATCATGCTGGATGGTTCCGAATGAATGACTGCCTCCTCCATAACCATGTCCATCGAAGGAGCCTTTTTTCATGCCTGAAGTCAATGATGCTCAATCCCGTCTGAATCCCACCGATGTGAAGGCCATCCTCTCGCCACGTTCGGAGGAGGAGGTCCGCAAGGCGATCCTGACCGCGGCCGAAGCGGGCGATGCGATCTCCATGGCCGGCGGCCGGCATTCGATGGGGGGTCAGCAGTTCGGGACCGGAACAGTGCATCTCGATCTTCGTGGGATGGATCGAATCATTGACTTCGATCGTCGAAACGGTCTGATCGACGTTGAGGGTGGAATCATGTGGCCGGAATTGATCGGTTACCTCCACGCCGATCAGGACGGGAGCGAAACGGTCTGGGCGGTGCGACAGAAGCAGACCGGAATCGATCAGGTCTCCATTGCGGGCTCGCTCTCCTCCAACATCCACGGCCGGGGCCTTCGATTTCCGCCGTTTGTTTCGGACATCGAGTCCTTCCGGATCATCGACGCCGATGGACGCTTGAAGGTGTGCAGCCGAACCGAGAATCGTGAGCTCTTCGCCCTCGCGATCGGCGGGTACGGTCTCTTCGGCGTGGTGACCCGGGTCACGATTCGACTGGTGCCTCGGTTCAAGGTGAAGCGAATGGTGGAGGTCATCGCGGTGAGGAATCTCATGCCTCTGATCGATGCGGCGATCGAGGAAGGTTTCCTCTTCGGCGACTGTCAGTACTCAATCGACCTGCATAGCGGCGAGGAGTTCCATCCCGGAGTCTTCTCGTGCTACCGGCCGGTACCCGACCACACTCCCGTTCCCGAAGAGACCCGCCACATGGCGTCGTCCGACTGGGCCGATCTCTATCGACTCGCGCGAACCAATAAGGGAAAGGCCTTTGCGACGTACAAGCAGTTCTATCTCGGTACTTCGGGTCAGGTCTACTGGTCGGATGCCCACCAGCTTTCGAACGTGTTCGAAGGCTATGCAGCTGAGGTTTCCACCGATCAGGGGACCGAGATGATTACGGAGGTCTACGTCGACCGCGACTCACTGATCCCATTTCTGACCGAGGTGCGTGGGGACTTCATTCGCCATGGAGTCGACATGACCTATGGAACCATCCGGTTCATCGAGCCCGACGAGGAGAGTTTTCTCCCATGGGCTACTCGGAGAAGCGTTTGCATCGTCTGCAATCTGCATGTCATGCACACGCCGGGAGGCATCCAGAAGGCGCAGGCCGATTTTCGCCGGATCATCGACCGGGTGATCGAGCATGGGGGGCGGTTCTATCTCACTTATCACCCGTGGGCGACGAGGGAACAGGTCGAGACGTGCTATCCACGATTTGCGGAGTTCCTCGACGCGAAGCTGATGCACGACCCCGAATGCCGGTTTCAGAGCGACTGGTATCGGCACTACGCGACGCTGTTCGGCCGGGTCTGACCCGCGACGAACCCAGCCTTCCTGGCGTCCATGTTTCAGCCCGTCTGGCACACGGGAATCCGCTGCGAAGCTGAGTTCAGCCTGGCCTTGGTGGCGTTTGTGCTGTTGGTGGGTTGGCGTCAACCGGCGTGGCGGGTGGTGCTGTTTTGCTCCGGGGTGGATGTTTGCCCCTGGCCTGATCGATTCCTCTGCAGAATCACTTCATTGATGGGGAGCGTGGTGGCTGGAGCTGGTGTGAATCCTGCTGATCAGCGCTGGGGCTGGTAGTCGCTACTGCCACTGAGACGTTAGTTGTTGGAATTGTTGTAAGAGGCTTGTCCCTGCGTTGTCCCAGGTTTTTTGTGCAACTGGGCTTGATGGAGTTCAACTGAGCCATCCATCAATCGTTCAGGTTGATGGATCAGAAGGTGATCCTTGTGTGATGGCTTTGCGTGCGGTGTTGATGCTGCAGCAGTTGCTTTCGCTGTTCTATTGGCGTTTTGCTCCTGCAAATGCAGCAGCTGAATGCTGAATGACAGATCTTTTTGGAAATTTTTCATGCATTGAAAGCGTGTATGGACCACGAGCCAATAAAGGATTGGTGATGTATTTTAATCGAAAAAAATTGCCAGTAAATTATGATTATTTTGGGTATACTTATTAAAATCTTTCTTTAAACGCGATTGCTTGCCGTTCTTAATAATTCAATCAAATTTAGCCTGATAGAATTACCAAATACAACCTCTATTTCTGATTCAGTTCAAGCAATTATGAGTGAGGGCGAGTTTGTCTCCGAAAACAAAATAATTGACCTTGAAAAATCAAAATTGCGTTCCCCCTGAAACGTATTGAAGTACTAGACACCTCCCAGCAGGCTTCCAGAGATCGACTTCAAATGAGTTTGCGGCTTGTTCAAGTCCACACTATTAGCCGATCTCTGGGAAGCTAGTTCCTTAAAAACGGGATCATTGATCTGGTTCGCAGACAATTTATTCATGTCTGCTGTTGAACACGAAATTTCTTCAGAAAGGCCAAATCCTGCGTAAACAGCATAAGCCCGTTGGGCTCCCGTGCCATGAGATTTACTACCGATTGTGTATGCAGCTTGAGCCATACTGATGATATCTCTCTTCGTGATTTCAAGTTCATTAGCACCTTGCCCAAGGATTGCTCCAGAAAGGCAATCGGCTTGTAATTCAGAGACTGGCTGAACATATTCCATTTCAAAAGCTGTCTGAAGATAGTGCGCATATTCATGGGCAATCACATAAGCAATTGCTGCAGGTCCAAAGTGTTTGAAGAAAGGTTCAAGCTGCTCTTGGACGACATAAATTGTGTTGACCCGTGGGCAATAGGAGGTTCCACCCACATCAGTCGCGATCCTTCCTCCGTGGTTGGAAACGCAACCACCAAGGACCTTGGTGTCTGATTTAACGTTGGTGATGATCTGCGGTGGGTTGAAATTCTTGAGCTTCGGATCTTTTTGCCAGTGGTAAATCACGTAGTTGCCAAAGGCTTCAACGCTCTGGTTGAGACTGGCTGATTTTACTGGATATTGGGCTGTTGCAGTAAGTAAGCCCAGTGCAGAAATGGCACCGAAAGCTTTTTGGGCCAAGCTCATGAGCAATGTGGTGATTGCATACAGCTTCAATTTAGCGATCAAACAACTGTTTGGCAGCAGCCATGCTCAATGATGAATCAATGCCTCTAGTTCTTGAAGTGGCTAATTTGGTGAAGAGCTTGTTTGGGCAATGCGTGTTGCGTCATCATTAGTTTCGATATCTTTGCCGGCTCTACCTTTGATTCAGCTGCCTGTGCAGGCAGGCTGGTTTGTCGATTACAATCTGATTGCGTAGAATAAGCAAGTATAATAACGCATGATAACGCACTATTTACCTGATGATCCTTTGTGGAAGAAGTTGGATACTGAAGCCGGGATTTACGCTAAAGTTTGTTCATGGTTTCGATACATGACTTTTAAAGACTGCATTCCAAGACTGGGCAAAACCGCTTATCACGGTCTACGACGGCATCGCCGTATCAGTAAGCGACATGGATGGCGCACAGGACGCGTCCGGCAAGTAATGGTTGAAACCTGCCAAGGAGACCCTGTCGCAAGGCTTGCCTGCGAACTCAAAGTCACCGATAATCGATTGGAACGTCTTTAAAAGGGGAAGGGGAATTTATGAATATTATCAACCTAGATAAGATGTTGAACAAAACTCACAAAAAAACTTCAGCGCAATACTTAATGCAAAGTTGTAACGGGAAACCAAATTGTACTAGTATAGAGAAATGAGAATTATCAACTTTCTTTCTATCGGGTGCCTATGGCTGCCTTTAGGAATCTGTTTTAACTCAACGATTGCTACTCCAGTCTTCGCCGCGGAAAACATTGCACAAGTCACCACTTTAACTGACAATCAGGAAACAGTTAATAGAGCGATTGATTTACAAAAGACAGGTAATTACGCTGAAGCTGCCAAGATATGGAAGACTCTTGTTGAGATCAGGAAATCAAAATATGGATCGGAAAGTCTTGCTGCCTCCTATGGCTACAATAGGTTAGGACGTATATATTTTGATCAAGGCTTTTACAACGAGGCAGAGACTTATCTTCAGAGAGCGCTGGCGATACAGGAAAAGCAATCAAGTGCCGATCCTTTGGAGATGATCTCTACACTCAGTTACCTAGCCGTGGTGTATCAAACTCAATCTTTATATAGTGAAGCGGAACCACTGTTTCAAAAAGCAATTTCAATTTCCGAAGAGATATCAGGAGAGAGTCACGTCTACACAGCTGTACTTTATAGAAGCTTGGGTGAGCTATATTCAAAGCAAGGCTTCTACCGCAAAGCAGAAAGATTGTTCCAAAGAGCAATTAAGATTTTTGAGAATAAACTAGGAATTGCTAATTTTCAAGCAGCCATTACTCTTCGACATCTGGCTGATGTTTACAAAAAAGAAAGATTATACGCAAAAGCCACACCGCTTTACCTTGACGTTCTCTCTATTTACACAAAAATACTGCCAGAAAATCATCCAGAGACTGCTTTGACACTTAATCACCTAGCATGGGCATATTCAGAGCAAGGCTTAAGTAATAAGGCCGAGACGCTGTTTCGACAATCTTTAGATATCTATTTAATTTCACACGGCGAAAACCACCCTGCGACGTTAGTAAGTATGAATAATCTTGCGATGTGGTATATGAAAGAAGATCAAGCCCATAAAGCAGAGCCGCTATTGCTGGAGGTGCTCAGCAACTTTGAGAAGATCTACGGTCCAAATCATCCATCTACAGCTGATATTATAAATAATTTAGCCTTTTTATATGAGAGCCAAGGATCAAGTAAAAAATCAGCACAAATGCTTAAGAGAGGTTTGATTATTGAAGCAGATTTGATTCAAAGAGAAGTACCTTTTCTAGCGCGAAATGATCGACTTTCATTTATCAAAAGCCTTGGGTTTACTCATGAAGCAAGTTTCTCATTGGCGTCATCTGGGACAAGTGGTGCTGAGGTATCTCTCTTCGCTCGCTTGAATCGCCAAGGCTTATTGACAGAAATTGAAAAAAGACAAGCACTTATATCAATGTTTTCAGGTGAACAAGTTAAATTAGCAAATGAACTCAAGGAAGTTATGAAACAAATAGCTTCTTTAGCAATCACACCTGATCAACGTAAAGCCCTGTCCGAGCGGCAAGAGTTCATAGAAAAACAATTATACCGATTGTTGCCGCAATTGAAACCTAGGATTGTTGAGGTAGAAGAGATTGCCAAAGCTCTTCCAGCAGATAGTGTATTGATTGAATTTCAACGATATCGTCCCTTTACTGCAAACCGTCCTGTTGACAAGCGTTGGGATGATGAACGCTATTTAGCAATGGTGCTCAATTCGAATGGGACAATTGAGGTGGTAGATTTAGGATCTGCTGAATTAATTGATAAAAATATTAGCAAAGCTGTAGAAGCAATTGAAAGTCAGTCAAATGAATCGCCAGCATTAATCAAAAGAATTAGCGAAATAATTGTTTATCCACTACTGAATGTTGTTAAAAGTACTAAAACTTGGTTCATCTCGCCAGATGGTGAGCTGAATCGTCTGCCTTTTGCAGCTCTACCTACAGCTGACAATGGCTATTTGAGTGATCAAGTTGAGCTGAGACTGTTGACTACCGGCCGTGAGCTCTTAGATCTACAGAAACCAATTTATTTAGCCAAAGGTGATGTGTTGATCATTGCAGACCCAAACTACGATGGAGTTGTGTCTCAGAGGCAGGTTGTTACTAGTTACAACCATGATGATACAAGTGTGAAACGTTCAGCTGCTTTGCCTACTCAATTGAAATGGCAGCGCTTGAAGGCAACAGCATATGAAGGCACAAAAATTCAAGGGTTAGTGGGCGGCGAACTATTGATGGATTTAAAAGCCACTGCGACCACTGTCAAGCAAATTCGTGCCCCACAAATTCTTCATCTAGCGACGCATGCTTTTTACCTGCCTGATCAAACAAATAAGGGGGCGACCCCACGCGTAGCGTCAAAAACGCAGCGCAGCAGTGGTGAAGGCTTGAGCACATCGCTTTTACAAGGTGAAAGTCCGCTATTGAGAAGTGGGATTGCTTTGGCAGGGGCCAATCAGCCGAATGCAAATCCAAATGACGATGGTTACTTAACAGCTTTAGAGGTGGCTCAACTCGATTGGGATGGAACAGAGCTTGTTGTGATTTCAGCCTGTGAGTCAGGGCGAGGCGATATTCGTGCTGGTGAAGGGGTTTATGGTTTGAAACGTGCAATTGCCGTAGCCGGCGCAAGGAGCAGTTTGCTGAGTCTGTGGAAGGTGGATGATGCAGCAACAGCAGCCTTTATGGAGAGCTTCTATCAGCGCTTAAAGCAAGGAAAAGGCAAAGCTGATGCCTTGGCTGAAACGCAAAAGGAGTTCCGCAATCACCCCATTCCGATGTGGCGTGAACCGTATGTATGGGCAGCATTCCAGCTGAGTGGAGATTGGAGACCGGTGGAGGGTCTTTAATCCCGAAGTCATCGTCCCGAACAGGTTTGCCTACCAGAGACCTGGTTTTGGAATCACCCCTCAGGCCATGGAACGAGTGGTTGGCTTCGGAGGGTTGAACTCCACATCCACCTCAACCAACTCCACCCATGAAAAAGATTCTTGTTTCCCTGTTCGCTCTCGGTGGTGTCTCGATTGAAATCATCCCAATAGCAGAGGCGTATTCCAGCTGTGCCACTTCCTGGTATGGAAGTGGTCCCTATCGCACCCGTAGCACTTATTTGCGGTGGAATCTCCGATGTTTCTGATGTTGTGAACCAGCTTCTACGTAAAAATTAGTCAAGAAGTCACCAACCAAGATCTTGTTTGACCAAGTGACAAATGTCAGCACAAATTACCATCTTGACCTGTTGGCGACCCATCCAAAAAGCCTGAGACTCCATACCTGCACCCGAAGACTTCTCGAATGATCTCGTTCGAGCGGAAACGGTAATGGTCCAATTAGGAATTCCGGAGCATGTCTGCAGAGGTTGAGAGTAGTCCTGCAATCTGGTGAAGGTCGAGCTGTTTCACCTCCAGCAGTTACCGCAGCGTTGTACCGACGCGTGCGTAGCCCATGAATTCTCGAACATCCTTTAACCCGTGCTTCTCTGAAAATTCACGCCAGATCCAGCCGTTCTTGGCGTCCTTGTTTCAGTCCGTCTGGCACACGGGAATCCGCTGCGGCGCTGAGTTCATCCAGGCGTTGGTTGCATTTCTGCTGTTGGTGAGTTGGCGGCACCGGCGTGGCGGGTGGTGCTGTTTTGCGCCTCGGTGGTGGTTTGCCCCTGGTCTGATCCGTTCCTCTGCAGAATCACTGCATTGATGGGGGGCTTGGTGGCTGGAGCTGGTGTGATTCCTGCTGACCAAAGCTGGCCCTGGTGGCCGCTGCTCCCGCTCTATCCGTATGGTCGCCGCCGCACGGTGTTCAGTGAGTTAATCCCCGGGCAGCTCTGGAGCCTCGAGCAGCTGCAGGGGGTGTATTACGTGGCGGTGCCCGTGCGGCTCACCGTGGCCAAGGTGCCGGGTGGCTTGATGTTGGTGAACCCGCTGCCGCCGACCCGCGAGCTGCGCCAGGAGATTGCTGCGCTGGAGCAACAGCACGGACCCGTGCGCTCGATCGTGTTGCCCACCGCCTCGGGACTGGAGCACAAGTTGCCCTTGCCCCCCCTGGCGCGGGCTTTCCCTAACGCAGATCTCTGGGTCTGTCCAGGACAGTGGAGTTTCCCGATTCCCTTGCCGTCCTCCTGGCTTGGTATTCCGTCACATCGAACAAGAGTGTTGCTCGACGATGGCGTCCCCCATGGCGATGTTTGTGAGTGGATCTCCCTGGGACCGCTCGATCTTGGCTTGGGTCGTTTTCAAGAGGTGTCCTGTTTTCATCGCCCCTCAGGGGCTCTGCTAGTGACCGATGCCCTGGTGGGCATCAGTGCCGAACCGCCAGCGTTGTTCGACTTGGACCCAACTCCCCTGTTGTTCCATGCTCGTGAATGCGGAGATGAGCCACTTGCGGATTCACCCGAGGCACGTTGTCGCGGTTGGGCACGACTGGTGCTTTTTGCCTCTTACCTAAGACCTGAACCGTTGGAGGTTCCAGCTGTTCCAGAACTGCTGCGCCATGCTTTTCGTCCGGGGCTCAGATCCTTGCGGGCTCATTTTGGCCTGTATCCCTTCCGCTGGAAGCCTGGCTGGCAGGAGTCTGCCGATGGCTTGATGGGCAGCGCAGCGCCCAAGCTGCAGGTGGCTCCTGTCCTTGAGCGCCTTGTCCTGCCCCGAGCGCTCACCAGCCTGATCACCTGGCTGGGAGACGTGTCACGCTTCAGCGATCTGCGCTGGCTTGTTCCTGCTCATTACTGCGCTCCTCTGAATTTTGGATCTGAGGAGGTTCTGGCCTTACGGAACGAGCTCACAAAAAGGACCTGGGCCCCAGATGATCACAATTGGGCCTTTTTGAGTTCTATCGATCAACGTTTGCTGAAGCTCGGTGTTGTGCCGAAGAATCCCTAAATCAGAGATTGAGCTGATCGTCAGATTCGACCGCCATTTCGTCGTCAGCAAAAAGATTTTCCTCCAACTCCTTGCGCTGCTCCATCTGGCGAAGGAAGTAGCCCGTCATCATGGCTGAGGCGAGCATGTTGGCCAGGTTGTCCCTGTTAGCAGTGACTTTCACTTCGAAGTGCTCGCCTGGAAGCATGCCCAGCAGCCCCTGAACGTTGTGGCGAATGATGTCCTGGATTTCGCCGGATGCAGAACGTGCGACACGCTGGAGAGTGTCAGGGGACTGCTCCTGTAGGTACTGGATCAGGCTGTTCCCCGCTTGACCGTCGCTGTGATCCGTGGTCAAAAACTCGGGATTGAACATCCTGTGTGATCAGCATCACGGACCCGACACTAACGCAGCCTCCGGATTCAGCCCGTCCTCATTGTTGGCGGAGATCCGTATCGGACCAAATCGCACCGGCGGCCAGTAGCGCCAGACGGCGGTTCCGATCACATTGGCCTGGGGAAGTGGTCCCCAAAGGTGGGAATCGAGGCTTGTATTGCGGTTGTCTCCCATCACCCAGAGCTGATTCGGCGCAATGGTTACCGGCTCCATCGCGTAATCGATCGATTCGGCCAGCCAGGGTTCCTCCAGAATCTCTCCATTGCGAATCAAGACTCCGTCACGCACTTCCAATTGATCTCCCGGTTGTCCCACAACCCGTTTGATCAGAGCGGCTGACGGGTCGTAGCCGGCTTCGACCAGTTGCGGCGGGGCTGCGAACACAACAATGCTGTCCAGTGGCAGCGGGGACCCTTGCCGCCGGCTGAGCCGCGGACGGATCTTCTCAACAAGGATCCTGTCCTGCAGCTGCAGGGTGGGCAGCATTGATCCGGATGGAATCCAGCGGGGTTCGATCACGATCCAGCGCACCAACAAAGCCAGCAGACCCCAGAGGATCAGGTTGCGCCAAAAACGATCGGGTTTCTTGTCGTCGGAAGGAGTTGAGGGTGATGTCAACAGTTTTTGGAGTCCTCAGCGTTTCATGAGCGTGTCACGGGGTAATTCTCCGAACAATTCTCTGTAGTAGCGGCTGACATCTCCACGGCTTGGAAAGCCATAGCGAAGTGCCACATCCCCGACTCCGCTTGGTTCAACACCGCTTGCACTTGACCAGGTGAGGCTCCAGGTCCTGATTCAGTTCAACAGCGATCTGCGTCACGGCTGAATTGCGATCACCCTGAAAAATCAATCCCTGGCTGGAATCAATCCTGACGACTGGAAATCCAAGGGTCTTTGACGCACGCAGACGACCCTGCAGAGGACCTGGGGTGAACTGAGTAATGCGGCATCTGTACCCGATGGTTCTGCAGAACTGCTTGAGCTCACTGCTGCTTCGAAATGGTTGGTCGATCATTCGTGATGGTCGGCCAGTTTGAGAAACCTCAACTCCTTTTGGCAACAAATCGCTCCGAAACAGCTGTTGCAGCAAAATTCCAAAAAGCATTTGGCTGTTGCTTTCGGTTGCTGCCGCGAATTTCAGAGTTGCTCTCGGCCTGCTCCTGTCTTTCCGACGTTTTGGTCTTGAGCGACTGGTCCTGTGTCCTGGCAGCCGGTCCGGGGCTTTGGCAACCGCCGCTGGGCTTCTGGCAAAGAAAGGCGATCTTTGGCTGACGACCGCCATCGATGAGCGATCAGCAGCGTTTCTGGCTCTTGGGATGGCGACGGCGTCCGGCAAAGCCGTGGCTGTAATCACCAGCTCCGGAACGGCGGTCGCCAATCTGTTGCCTGCTGCGGTGGAGGCGGATCGCTCCTGCCAGCCGTTGTTGCTTCTGACTGCCGATCGTCCTTTAAGGCTCAAAAACTGCGGGGCGAATCAAACCGTCAATCAGGAGGAGTTTCTGGGACCGGTCTGTCGTTGGGCCCATTCCGGTCCGCTGCAGGGACTGCACTGTGCTGAGGTTGAGGATCTTGATCGTCTCGCCGCAAACAGCTGGCACCGGGCTCATGGCAGCGTCACTGACGCTGCTGGACCGGTTCACCTCAACCTTCCCTTCGAGGAACCCTTGCATGCCTCCGTTGCAGAGCAAGAGGATGGCCTTGCAGCCTTGATTAGCGGCCAGGCCGATCCGGTCGCGATCGCTTCAGCAAATCCACCTCCGATCAACGCTGCCCCTCTGTTGGATCCTTCCCTGCCCGGAGTTGTGGTGGCAGGGCCATGGAGAGGTCTCGCCTCTGATCTGACCTCGTTTCAGCAGGCCGTGCGCGAATGGCAACAGCGCAGTGGTTGGCCCTTGTTGGCGGATCCGTTGTCCGCCTTGCCAGTCGATCTGCCAGGACGACTTGATCACTGGGAGTTGTTGCTTGAGGCTCTGCCGATCGGTGAGTCCCTGCAGGTGCTGCGGCTCGGTCCCATGCCAGCCAGTCGCAAGCTTGAAAAGTGGCTTTCGGGTTTTTCCGGCCCTCAGTTGCTGATCACCGAAGGTGATCCCCGACCGCTCGATCCGCTTGGTCTCGCAACCCAGTGGCATGGGGGCATGCAGGCCTGGCTTGCTCAGCAACCAGAAGGTTCGCTTGGCTCTTCAAGCGTGTTGAAGCAACTCGATGAAAGGCTCGGGACACTTCTCGATGCCCAGATTCCCTGTTGCGGAGTGGCCACCGAACCGGCCCTTGCGCGCGCCTTGGCACGGCTGCTGCCCGAGACGATCCCGGTGATGCTCGCCGCAAGTTCACCCGTGCGCGACTGGATGGTCTGGAGTGGTTCGGGCGGCTACCGCCACCGCTGTTTCAGCTTCCGTGGCGCGTCTGGGATCGATGGAACGCTCTCGCTGGCGATGGGTCTGGCGATGGTGCAAGGCCGGACGGTGCTGATCACGGGAGATCTCGCTCTCCTTCACGACAGCAATGGTTGGCTGCATGGCCGCGATGGTGCTCCTCCCTTGCTGGTTGTTCTGATCGACAACGCCGGGGGCGGCATTTTTGAACAACTGTCGATCGAGTCCGGTACGCCGGAGCAATTCGACCGTCTGTTCGCGATGCCGCAGCGCGTTGATCCGCTGGCCCTGGCCTCTGCCCATGGCATTCCGGCACGTCAACTGGCCTGCCTGGATGATTTGCAGGATGCTCTGGAGTGGGGGTTGATGGTTGAGGGTCCGGCCCTGTTGCGCGTCAGCACCAGCCGTCGCCTGGATGTTGCGTTGCGACGGCATCTGCGCGCCGCTGCTCAGAATGAGTTGTTGACGCGCTGAAAGCCGATGTCTCAGCCACGGCAGGTTCTTCCCGGTCCAGTCGCCGTGGCCTGGCAGCCCTGGGGCGACTACTCAGACATTCTTTTGGACCGCTGCCAGGAGGGCATCGCGCGGGTGGCGATCAACCGCCCGTCCAAACGCAATGCCTTCCGGCCACAGACCGTCGTTGAACTCTGCGATGCCTTCACCCGCATCCGCGATGACCAGCGGATCGGCGTTGTGTTGTTCACCGGAGTGGGGCCCGCTGACGATGGCGGCTACGCCTTCTGCTCAGGGGGAGACCAGAGCGTGCGTGGCGACGGCGGTTACGTGGGGGAGGACGGTCTGCCGCGGCTGAATGTGCTGGATCTGCAGCGCATCATCCGCAGCCTTCCCAAGGTGGTGATCGCCCTGGTGGCTGGCTACGCCATCGGGGGTGGCCAGGTGTTGCACCTGCTCTGTGATCTCAGCCTGGCTGCAGACAATGCCGTGTTCGGTCAGACGGGGCCGAAGGTTGGCAGCTTCGATGGCGGCTTCGGGGCCGGATTTCTCGCCCGGGTGGTGGGCCAGCGAAAAGCGCGAGAGATCTGGTTCCTCTGCCGTCGCTACGGGGCCGAGGAGGCTCTCCGGATGGGACTTGTGAATGCGGTGCTCCCTCTCGATGATCTCGAATCAGAGGGGGTGCGCTGGGCCAGGGACGTTCTGCAGCACAGCCCAACTGCCATTCGCTGCCTCAAGGCCAGCTTCAACGCTGAAACCGATGGGTTGGCTGGTCTGCAGGAGCTGGCCGGCCAGGCCACCCATCTCTTCTATCGAACCGATGAGGCCCAGGAAGGCCGTGACGCTTTCCTGGAGAAACGCCCCCCTGACTTCTCCTCAACGGGCTGGTTACCTTGAATCCATGCTCCCTCTCACCCTTCCAGATCCAGCTCCGCTGATTCAGGCTGGATCCGTCGATTCCCTGATGATGGCGCTCGCTTCGGTTCCTGAGGAGCTGCGTCAGAAGCCGGAGCGCCACGTCGTGATGCTTCGTGGGCGCCGCCGGTTGCTGTTGCTGGAGGGCGGCAGCCTTAGAAGCGCCTTCCCAGTAGCCGTCGGCATGCCGGGTTGGGAGACTCCAACGGGGACATTCCGTGTGATCGAAAAGATCGACCAGCCGATCTGGGTGCATCCCGTGACCGGTGAACGGGTGGAGGAACAGGGACCCGACAATCCCCTGGGTAGTCACTGGATTGCTTTCCATCGCGACTGCCTCGGGCGTGATGCCCACGACGGTGAGACCTGGGTCACGATCAAGGGGTGCACCACGACGGGTTTTCACGGCACGCCCCATCGCTGGACTGTTGGACGGGCGATTTCCCATGGCTGTGTTCGCCTCTACAACGAGGATGTGAAATCGCTGTACCGGCAGGTCAGTCTCGGCATGGGTGTGACCGTTCTGCCGTGAGTCACTCTTCAGTGAGTGGCCAGCTGAATTGCCTTTAAAGTCGCGCCGATTCAGAGATCATTCGATGCGCATCCTGTTCGCTGCTGCCGAATGCGCCCCGATGATCAAGGTCGGCGGCATGGGGGATGTGGTGGGCTCACTGCAACCAGCGCTCGCCCAGCGCGGACATGATGTGCGGCTGATCATGCCGGGTTACGGCAAGCTCTGGAGCCAGCTGGAGATACCAGAGGAGCCGATCTGGCGTGCCCAGGCCATGGGCACCGAATTCGCCGTTTTCGAAACCAGCCATCCCACCTCAGGACTAACGATTTATCTGGTGGGTCATCCTGTGTTTGATCCCGAGCGGATCTACGGGGGGGAAGACGAGGACTGGCGCTTTACCTTCTTCGCCCTGGCTGCTGCTGAATTCGCCTGGAACGTCTGGAAGCCTCAGGTTCTGCACTGCCATGACTGGCACACCGGAATGATTCCGGTGTGGATGCATCAGGACCCTGACATCAGCACGGTTTTCACGATTCACAACCTCAAGTACCAGGGACCCTGGCGCTGGAAGCTTGACCGCATCACCTGGTGCCCCTGGTATATGCAGGGGGATCACACGATGGCGGCTGCCCTGCTTTACGCCGACACGGTCAATGCCGTGTCTCCCACCTATGCCCAGGAAATCCGAACGACCGAATACGGCGAAAAGCTGGAGGGTCTGCTCAATTTCGTTTCAGGAAAACTGCGCGGCATCCTCAACGGGATCGATCTCGAGGCCTGGGATCCCTCAACAGATGCCTCACTGCCAGCCCGCTTCAGCGTGGAGGATCTCACCGGCAAAACCGTCTGCAAGCGGGTGCTGCAGGAGCGGATGGGATTGGCTGTTCGTGAGGATGCCTTCGTACTGGGCATGGTGAGCCGGCTCGTGGATCAGAAGGGTGTCGATCTGCTGCTTCAAGTTGCCGATCGTCTGTTTGCCTACACCGACACCCAGATCGTTGTGCTCGGAACAGGAGATCGCGGACTGGAATCGGGCCTGTGGCAGCTGGCGTCCCGCCATCCAGGGCGCTGCGCTGTGTTCCTCACCTACGACGACGAACTGTCGCGGTTGATCTACGCCGGCAGCGACGCTTTCCTTATGCCTAGTCGGTTTGAGCCCTGCGGGATCAGTCAGCTGTATGCCATGCGTTACGGCTCTGTTCCCGTGGTGCGCAAGGTCGGTGGCCTTGTGGACACGGTGCCCCCCCACGTTCCTGCGGACGAGAGTGGAACCGGATTCTGCTTCGACCGCTTTGAACCGGTCGACTTCTACACCTCTCTTGTGAGGGCCTGGGAGGCCTATCGCCATCCGACCAGCTGGATGGCCTTGCAGAAACGTGGCATGACTCAGGACTACAGCTGGAACCGGTCCGCTGTGGACTACGACCTGATGTATCGGGATGTCTGCGGACTGAAGGAGCCAACCCCCGATGCCGCCGCGGTGGAACAGTTTTCACGGGGACAGGACGCCGATCCTTCCCGGCCCGACGATGTCCAGGCCGAAACAGCTCCTAAGCCCATCCCTGCCCCGGCCAGTGCCAGCCGTCGCAATCCGCTCAACAGACTGTTCGGACGACTTAGCGGCTGACCTTGCCCAACCTGCCGGCGCCATACACCAGCCCCTGGCGGGAATTCGGCCGCAATCTCAGGGCTTTGGTGGCCGATATCGGTCTGCGTATCAGGGAACTGTCGCGGCGTAATCGTGAGGGTGATCTTTCTGTTCCAGCGTTCTGGCCCCGTTCTTGGGCTCCGTTGTTTTGGCCTCTGCTGCTTGTTCTGGTGCTGGCGTTTCCGGTAGTGGGCCTGCGCTGGCTGAGCCTGTCCCGTTCCGTTCCAGCCCCTGCGGAACAGATCAGTCCAGACCCTTCTGCATCACTCAGCCTGAGCCTTCAGGACAACGTCGCCGACGAACCTGCGATATCTGGCCTTCCAGAAGCCACTCTCGAGAGCGATCGCGATGTTGCCGAGCCGTTTTCAGATATTGGCTCTTCGTCGGAACAACCCATTCCGTCTCGAACCGCTCCGCCAGCTCCGCCGACACTGCAGATCGATCCCTTGCTGGATCTGATGATCAATGGCGATACGCCTAACAATCTCCTGGACTCTGCGGAGCCAGATCTGCGCGCCAATCGGCTGGTGTTGCGTGTGTCGCCATCCGGCTGGCGTGCTCTCTCCGCAGACAGTCGTCAGCAGCAGGCTGAAACCTGGCAGTCCATCGCCGAGGACCTTGGTTATGGAGCCCTCATGCTGGTTGATGACGAGGATCGTTCCCTGGCTCGCTCGGCACGGGTGGGTGACGGCATGATCCTGTTCGAAATCGAGGTGTCCGGATGAGCCTGGTGATCCAGCAGTTGATTGATCTCTGGGGACCACCGGTCGCTGGTGAGGTCCGGCCCGATGCAGCAGTTGGTCCGATTTGTACTGACAGCAGGAAGCTGGGCAGTGGGGATTTTTTTGTGCCTCTGGTTGGTGAACGCTTTGACGGTCACACCTTTCTGGGGGAACTGCCCAAGCTTGCAGCCCAGGCAGCCGTGGTGTCGCATGCCTGGCATCATCCGGTTCCGCCGGATCTCCTGCATTGGCGGGTTGACGACACCCTTGAGGCCTACCAGCAGTTAGGTCTGTTCCATCGTCGTGCCTTGCAGCAACCTGTTGTTGCGATCACCGGGTCTGCTGGCAAAACAACAACGCGCGAATTGATTCGATCCGTTCTGATGCCGCTGGGACCGATTCAGGCCAGCACTGGAAACAACAACAACGACGTAGGTGTTCCTTTGACGTTGTTGCAGGCAGACAACAGTCATCGCGCCCTTGTCGTCGAAATGGGGATGCGAGGACCCGGTGAAATCGCCCGGCTTTCACGGTGCAGTGAACCGGATCTAGCCGTCATCACCAACATCGGCACGGCCCACATCGGCCGGCTCGGAAGTCGCGAGGCCATCGCTGCTGCCAAATGTGAAATTGCGATGCATCTCAGCCCCCATGGTGCTGTTGTGATCCCAGCCGGAGATTCTTTGCTGGACACGTCCCTGGCCAGGGTTTGGTCCGGCAGAGTGATTCGCGTCCGTCTTGACGATGATCAGGCAGCCGATGCCGATCTGATCGGCTGCATCGACGGCGATCAGATCGTTGTGGATGGTCAACGATTCGGGCTGCCTCTCGATGGTCGCCACAACGCCCGTAATTTCCTGCTGGCTATCGCCGTGGCTGGTGAACTGGGAGTTCCCCTCGCCAGTCTTGCCAATTTGCAGGTTGAGGTTCCAGGCGGACGTAATCGCCGATTGGACAAGGACGGCCTGATTCTTCTCGACGAGACCTACAACGCTTCACCGGAGGCTGTGCTTGCGGCCCTGGATCTCCTGGCTGCACAACCCGGTCGCCGGTTCGCTGTTCTGGGAACGATGCTTGAACTCGGTGATCGCAGCGTGGAGCTTCATGCAGCCATTGCCGCCCGTGCTGCTGAAATAAAACTCGATGGCCTGGTGGTCGTGGCCTCAGATCCCGAAGCTGCAGCGATGGCGAATGCCGCCGCAGCGATTGAGCGTCTGGCAGTGGTTGTAGAACCGGAGGCGGCAGCTGAGCCGTTGATGCATTGGCTCAAGCAAGGTGATGTCGTTCTGCTGAAGGCGAGTCGTGGTGTTGCCTTGGAGAGTTTAATGCCGCTCCTACCGCGTTTCTGACTCTCAGCGACACTGTTTCTGAATCCATTGCACAACCTGCTTGTTGCCGTAGTTCTTGGCCTGGCGCCAGTCGCTGCAGGCACCCGTCATGTCACCCATCATTTCGCGAGCGATTCCGCGGCTGCGGTAGGCGTAGGCGTATTTGGGTGAGACGGCGATGGCCTTGTCGAACCAGCGAATGGCTCCAAACGCATCCTTCAGGTCCATCTGCACAATCCCCAATCCCGTCATGACGGAGGAATTATCCGGCGAAGTTCTGAGGACCCGCTGAAAGTCTTTGGCACTCTGAATGCGGTCGCCGTCATTTTTGTAGATGTTCAGCCAACCTCTCAGCTGATAGCCAAACAGATAAGAGGGGTTCAGCGCTATGGCTCGATTGATGTCGTTCATGGCCTTGTCATACTCCCCGAGATAGGTCCAGGCATCGGCTCGGTTCCCGAGGGCGACGACATATTTCGTTGACAGCTTCAGGGCCTCGTTACAAGCATCAATTGCGGTCTTGTAGTTCGACGCCAGAAGTCTTGTGGAGCAGAGGTAATTCCAGAGACTGGCATTCTCTGGGTCGATTCGAACGGCCTGCTGAAAATCCCGTTCAGCACTGACGTAATCACCGTTTTCTCGACTACGCAGGGCACTGTTCAGGAGTTCAGCTGTCTGCTGGGCTTTTACGACCCCGACAGGAACTGTGGCGATGGCCAGGCATGCAAGTAGGGAAAAGGTTTGTCGTTTCATCGGTGCACCGACTCCCCTGAAGGCTTTGAGCCACTGCTTAGCAGCAATCCGTCAGCCTGTCCGGTCTGCCCAACCAGGTTTGTTCGCCTGTCTGGATCGTCCAATCGCCAGCGCACCATCGGTGACGTCCTTCGTGATGGTGGATCCAGCGGCAATCGTCACCTGAGATCCCAGGCTCACGGGTGCAACCAGAACGCAGTTGGCACCGGTCTTGCTGCTGTTGCCAATGACCGTTCGATGTTTCCGCACGCCGTCGTAATTGGCCGTGATCGTTCCTGCGCCGATGTTCACGTCACTCCCAAGCTCTGCATCTCCGATGTAGCTGAGGTGATTCACCTTGCTGCCTTGGCCGATCTGACTCTTTTTCACTTCGACGAAATTGCCGATGCGGCAGTCGTCACCGATCTCGGCGGCGGGCCGTAGGTGGGCGAATGGACCAATGGCGACGCCATTGCCGACTTTGGCCTCGCGCACCACGGAATGGAGAACAGTCACATCACTGCCGAGAATGGCGTCCTCGAGCAGGCTGCCGGGACCGAGGCGGCAGTTGTCACCAATGCTGCAGGCCCCACGCAGATGGGTCTGCGGTTCGATCACCACGTCTCTGCCGAACTGGCATCCCTCGCTGAGTGTGCAGCTGGCAGGGTCAACAAAGGTGACTCCCTCTGCCATCCAATGATCCCGCAGACGTTCCTGCAGGAGCGTTTCGCACTGGGCCAGTTGGTTGCGATTGTTGATGCCGTTCACTTCATCCGAGTCGCCTACCTCCACATGCATGGCTTTGGGCAGCATGGCGACGGTATCTGTGAGGTACAGCTCACCCTGGTCGTTGTCGGTGCTGAGCTTGGGCAGCACGCTGGCTAAGGCAGTCCAGTTGAAGCAGTAGATGCCGGCGTTGGTGAGGTCGTTGCGGCGTTGTTCATCACTGCAATCGCGATGTTCAACAATCGCCGTCACCTGTCCTTGCTGATCGACAAAAACCCTGCCGTATCCAGTTGGATCAGCAAGACGCGCCGTGAGCAGGGTCACGTCTGCGCCGCTGCTGCGGTGACCATGGACAAGCGCCTCGATGGTTTCCGGGCGCAACAGGGGCACATCTCCGTTAAGCACCAAGAGTTCTCCCGCAAATCCCTGGAGAACGGGCAGCAGCTGCTGAACGGCATGTCCGGTTCCGTTCTGAGGTTGCTGGAGAACGAATTCCAGGCCTCCGAGGGCGCTCAATGTCTGCTCCACCCGCTCGGCCTGATGACCCACGATCAGCAGGCGTCGCTCCGGCTGCAGGTTGCGTGCACTGGCCAGAACCCGCTCCACCAACGTGGCGCCAGCAAGGGGTTGCAGCACCTTCGGAAGGGCGCTTTTCATCCGTGTTCCCTTCCCAGCGGCCAGAACGGCAACGGCGAGCATCGGCATGGAGAGGCGATTTGGCCGGAATCTATCCGGACCTGCTCTGGACACCTTGATTTAGTGGTGCAGCCTGGTAATTGCTGCATCCAGTGAAATCAAACTAATCCAATTGCGAGGAATCAAGTTTGCTTCTCCTTCTTAAATATACTTTCAAGTTCTATCTGTCCCGGGTACGTTCTTGATCAGTATGTGATGAACTGCTTGGACACCAGCTGTTAGTCGATTTTGATGCCTTGGTGGGAGAGCAGTTCAACTGCTCCTGTGCGATCGGCGTAATAAGATTAGTATTGGGCAATAAATATTGCTTGTCAATTTGGGCCTTGACTAAATCAAGAGCTCGTATAGCTCACCCTTCCTGAATATGTTTCGACAGCACAACGTCATCTATATGTTAAAGGGTTTTGAACAAATACTTTTAAGGAAACTGCTTGATAATTTTACTTTTCGGAAAGTAGGGCTTTGCCATTGATAGTCTTTCGTTTTTGATTGAGTTGGCAGTCGTAAACAATGGCTTCGATCGATTAGACATCATATTGTGACTTTCAGTAATGATAAGTAGATTAATATCGGCATGTAAACTCGATGTAAGCATTTATTTTGTCAAGGAATAACCCATACCCACCTCCTCAGCTTGCTGAGTGGAGCAATTAATTGGTCAATGCCAATGCATATTTAATCTTAAGTGATACCCAAATTCTTGAATTGTTTTGATGGTTTGCTTTTCTCTTGTGCAAGTAGGAGAGCGATTCGGGGTTGTAGTTTCTCCAGAAGAGACAATGAGATATTATGGGGTTGACAGCTCTTGTCCCGTTGCCAGAATATTAGAAATTAAGGTTTTTTCATGGCAATTCTTAGGGTTCCCAATTCTGCCTCACAGATTTCTGGAACGATTGACCAGGATTTGATCGTCGTCCCTTCTGGGCTTTCTAATATGGTTACAATCTACGGGCTTCAGGGTGCTGATACTGTTGAATTTCTTGGTGGTGATGTATCTGCTAAAGATGTAAAGGTAGAAGCAAATGGTGGTCCTGATCAGATCTTGTTTAGTGGAATCGTATTGGGCAATGGGATGATACGGGGTGGTGCTGGCGGTGACTTAATCAATTTCAATTCTGGGACAAATAAAGACATAACAATCCAGGCTGGAGATGGAAACGACACCATCACAGTATCCGGAGCAGACTTGGGGGATGTAAATGCAGGTGGCGGTTTTGATTATGTTTCCTACAATGCCGGACATAAGTTTTCTGCTAACAACAAGCAATACCTATTGGGGGCGGGGAAAGACACACTTTCTTTTGCAGATCAAGAAGGGTCTGCAAGCAACATAGACAATGCCACGGTATATGGTGGAGGTGGTAATGATTTAATCGAGATTAAAAATAGCACTTCTACGAATAATTTTGTCGTCAATGGTGATGCTGCTGATGCGAATGTTTACGGCAATGATCTAATCGATTTGCAATTGTCAGCAAATAATGGCTCATTTAAGGGAAATGGCGGCAGAGACACGATATTAATCTCCGCAGAGCTCGGTAAAGATAATGAGATACTTGGTAATGCTGGAAGAGATAGTATTGTAATCTCCGCAAGTTTTGATGGATCTGATAATTCAATTGGCGGTGGATCTGGTGGCGACACGATACAGATTTTAAATACTATGACCGCTTCAGCACATATTACTGGTGGAGGAGGTGCCGATTCAATTTATATTGATTTTACGCGCTCGGAAATTAAAGGTACGAATACTTTAAAAGGTGGACAAGGTTCGGATACTATTGACTTTGATAGCACATTCTCAGGTACTGAATCGACAGGGCTTGGTCATTTGATTGTTTTTGATCAAGTTAGTGATTCCACGACGACTAATTCTGACCAATACATCTTTAGGAATAATGCGAGAGGAGCTTCTTCGGGAACCACGATGGAAATCGATACCAGGTCGATCGCTGTGCCAAGTCAGAATTATTCTATTGACGTTGATGGTTTGACCGTTTCAGGGGGTATTGCAAGGTTTAGTGCAGTCACGTCCCTTGCTGAGAGAGTTGAGGTATTGGATGCGAACTTAAAAGAAGTTGGCCAATATGCCGTAATGGATGGTCTTGAGTCTGATAATGCGTATTTCTTCATGCAGGGTGGGTCAGGCGATGACTTGCTTGTTGAAGTTCAGAATAAGCAAATCAATGTCAAACATGTATCTGTGACGCAAAACGATATAGGTTTAATTAATTTTATGATTGGTTGATTTATATTCAACTTCTATTGTTTTTGCCTGAAGCAAGGCCGCCCTTTGCCATCCACCTCCGTTGCCAGGCATTAGTGGCTTCAAGGCCACAGCAACGTTGCTCCAGATCTCGATTGGCAAGGATCTCTGTGGCCTCAAAATCTCCACATGGATCACGAAAAGGAACTGCGGCTCGGGTTCTTAGATGTTCTCGTTCCATTGGGCTGAGAGATCGCCATCCAGGCCCACTGCTGGCCAGTGCTGTGTCTCCTTTTTTTACGGCCAGGGTGCCACTGCTCCAACCGGGGCGTTCACCCGGGACCGGCAAAAGGGAGTACAGCTCCAACCCGGCTGTCTCCAGGCTGGATCGAATGGCGGCGGCACGGCTGTAAGTGAGCATGCGACCACCCGGAGCCAGGCAGGTCGCCAAGCCATGCAAAAACTCCTCGCTCCATAACTGTGGACAACGTCTTGGAGAGAAGGCGTCGTGAAGGATCAGGTCGACGGATCCTGAATCCACACGTTGCAGCATTTGCCTGGCATCTCCCCAAAGCATGGTGCCCTTGCTCTTGCTCTCCTCCCATCCGTCATGGGTCTGAATGGCCTCCAGCCGCTCGAGCACTGGCTGGCTCCAGAGAATCCTGAAGTCAGGTTGGGAAAGAGCAAATTGCAGTGGTCGTGGGTCCAGTTCCAGACCCCACCACTGCAGTGACAGAGTCGTTTTCGGCAGGCTCTCGAGCAGCGCCCCAGTGTTGTAGCCAAGTCCAATGCAGACATCCAGAAGGCGAACCGGCTTGGCTGCAAACCGATCCGGTTCCGATGGCAGGGCATATTTCGCCTTCGCTTCGCTGAAGGCTCCCGCTGAGTTGTGAAAGGCCTCCCCGAAGTGATCGCTGTGCAGGCTGAAACTGCCATCAGCTGTTGGGTAGACGCGGAGAGCGCCAAGGTCAGCAGCGGAGCCGGTCAAGCTCGTCCCAGAAGGTGGGATAGGACACGGCTGCTGCTTCGCTTCTGGCCAGGCTGGAGTTGCCATCCGCCAGCATCGCGGCAACACCGAGGCTCATCGCAACCCGGTGATCGGTTTCGCTGTCCAGCACGGCTCCCTTGAGGGAGCGTCCGCCGCGGATGGTCATGCCGTCGTCGTGTTCTTCGATGTCGGCCCCCATGGCCTTGAGCTGCCGGGCCATCACCGCTAGCCGATCGGTTTCCTTGACCCGCAGTTCAGAGGCTCCACTGATCCGACTCTCGCCCTCGCAGAAACAGGCGGCAACGCTGAGGATTGGGACTTCATCCACAAGACGGGGCATGATCTCCTCGCCGAAGTGGAACGGTTTGAGCGGCGCATGTGTGATGCGCAGGTCGCCCACCGGTTCACCGGCCACATCACGACGGTTCAGCACCTCGATGCGGGCCTCCATCTGCTCCAGCACCTCGAGGATTCCAGTGCGGGTGGGGTTGAGACCGACATTCTCGATGGTGAGATCCGCCCCGGGCACAAGGGCGCCAGCCACCAGCCAGAAGGCAGCGGAGCTGATGTCCCCGGGGACCACCACATCCTGACCGCGCAGGGTCGCTCCAGGGCGAACGGTGATGTGCCGTCCCATCTCACCATCCACCTCAAGATCGGCGCCGAAAGCGCGCAACATCCGCTCGCTGTGATCACGGGAGCGCGCCGGTTCGATCACGTTGGTTGCACCTTCAGCGGTCAGAGCTGCCAGCAGCAGCGCTGATTTCACCTGGGCGCTGGCCACCGGTGTTCCGATCACCGTTCCCTTGAGCCGACATCCCATTACGGCCAGGGGGGCCAGGCTGCCACCCTGACGCCCGCGTACATCGGCACCCATCGAGGCCAGTGGCTGGCTAACCCTGCCCATCGGCCGTCGTCGCAGCGAGGCATCGCCGTCCAGGACGAAATGGCGGCCCGCACGTCCCGCCAGCAGCCCCAGCATCAACCGCATTGTGGTGCCGGAATTGCCGCAATTGAGAATCTCTGTCGGTTCCTGCAAGCCATCGAGACCAACCCCTTCAACGGTGACGATGCTGTCGTTCTGAATCGGGCTGATGGTGACGCCCATCGCCCTCAGACATGCTGCCGTACTCAATGGGTCCTCGGCAGGCAGCAGGCCTTCGATGGTTGTTCTGCCCTCGGCAATCGCTCCGAACAGAAGCGAGCGATGGGAGATCGATTTGTCTCCGGGGACTTTGACACGCCCGCCGAGGCTGCCGCCGGCCTTCAGCTCGCGAGGTGAAGTGGTGCCTGCGGTCGCGCTCAAAGCCGGGAGCTCGTCAACGCTCGATCCTATGGGGCGGTGTTGATTGTCTGGATCAAGCGATCCAGGGCGTAGCCGAACAAGCTCGGATCCGGTTCGTCGCTGCCGAGGTCATCAAGGCCGAGTTCGCTCCATCGTTGGCTGATGCGCTGCTCTAGCTCCGCTGGTCGACTCAGAGGTTCGCCCCAGTCATGGTTCTTCTCGGGCCCCACTTTCGTGGTGGCATCGATGGCGAGACGTCCGCCAAGGCCAAGTTGTTCGCTGGCGAAATCGAGGCTGTCGAAAGGCGTATCCGCCAGGGTGAAGAGATCCCTCTGTGGATCCACCTGGGCTGCGATCGCCCAGACAACCTGGCGGGGATCGCGGACGTTGATGTGGTTATCGACCACCACAACAAACTTTGTGTAAGTGAACTGTGGAAGGGCACTCCAGAAGGCCATGGCGGCCCGCTTGGCCTGTCCGGGATAGGCCTTGTCGATCGAGATCACCGCGAGCTTGTAACTGAGGGCCTCCATGGGCAGGAAGAAATCGGTGATTTCGGGGATCTGCTGGCGCAGGATCGGTGTGTAGATCCGGTTCAGGGCGATGGCCAACATCGCCTCTTCTTTTGGAGGGCGACCGCTGAACGTGGTCAGAAACACAGGGTCGCGGCGCTGCGTCATGCAATGGAAGCGCACCAATGGTGAGTCTTCAACGCCGCCGTAGAAGCCCATGTGATCACCAAATGGCCCGTCCGGAAGCACCTCTCCGGGCGTGATCGTCCCTTCAAGAACCACCTCGCTGTGGCTCGGCACTTGCAGATCAAGCGTTTTGCATGGCGTGAGCCGCACGCCTTCGCCGGCATAGATCCCCGCAAACAACCATTCGCTCAGCTGAACCGGAATGGGTGTGGCCGCAGCCATCACCAGCAGCGGATGCACGCCGATGGCGACGGCGACCTCAAGTTTGCGACCAAGAGCCGCCGCCTTACGGAGGTGGCGGGCTCCGCCCCGCACACTCAGCCAATGCACGGTCATCGTGTTCACCGACTGACGTTGCAGCCGGTAGACACCCACGTTTGGGACGCCCGTTTCCGGATCCTTGGTGATCACCAGCCCGAGCGTGATCACACCGCCGGCGTCGCCCGGCCAGGGACGGATCAAGGGAATGTTGTTGAGATCCACCTCGTCGCCGCGAAACACCTCCTGGCGGCAGGGGGGCGTGAGATCTCGATCCGGCCTGGCCTTGATCAGATCCCAGAACACGCGTGCGAACTGCTTCGTTTCCTGTAATCCCTTGGGCGGCCTTGGCTGCTGCAGCAAGGCCAGACGGCTGCCGAGTTCTTCGAGTTGCTCGGCCCGCTCCAATCCCATGCTCCACACCACCCGTTCCACCGTTCCGAGGGTGTTGACGGCCACCGGCATGGAGGAGCCGATCACGTTCTCGAACAGCAGGGCAGGCCCCCCCATGGCCAGCACGCGATCAGCGATGGCAGCCAGTTCCAGATCAGGGTCAACCGGTGCCGTGATTCGTCGCAGCTGACCTTTTTGATCAAGGAGATTCAGGAAGCCGCGGAGGTCGCGGGTGGCCGATCCCGATCCGAACAGGGCCATGGCGACGACGAAGGTCTGACGGTTGGCCTCGGTACTGTGTCGCACGCTGATCCGGAGCGTGGCCATGCAGGTCCTTTATTTCCATGTACCCGCTGAGATGCCAGCGGATTGCCAGCCCGAGGGGGCTGTGGTGATCGATGTCCTGCGGGCGACGACCACCATTGCCTGGGCCCTTCACAACGGCGCTGAAGCGGTGGAGGCGTTTGCGGATTTACAGCATCTCAACGCTGCGGCTGAGGCCTGGACTGCCAGCCCCCGGTTGCTCTTGGGCGAACGAGGTGGCCAGATGTTGGCCGGCTTTGACCTCGGGAATTCGCCCGTGGCCGTGGTTCCAGAAACCGTCGGCGGAAAACGCTTGTTCATGAGCACCACCAACGGCACCCGCGCCCTGGATCGCGTGCGGGACGTTCCACTGCTGTTGACGGCTGCCCTGCCCAATCGGGAGGCGGTTGCTCAGCGCTTGCAGAGCAAGCAACCGGAAACAGTGGCCATCGTTGGTAGTGGATGGGAGGGGGCCTATTCCCTGGAAGATTCCCTCGCAGCCGGAGCCCTTGGCGCCAGGCTCAAGGACCTCGATCCAGAGGGGGTTGTCATCGCCAACGATGAGCTCACGGCTGCAATCGCCCTCTGGGATCAGTGGAAGGAAAATCCAGAGGGTTGTTTGCGTGCGGCCAGCCATGGTCAGCGCCTGATTCGTCTCGGTGATCACGACGCAGACTTCCGCTGCTGTGCCGGTCTCGATCAGCTCAGTGTGGTGCCGACTCAGGTGGAGCCCGGTGTCCTGAAGGCAGCGTGAGCAGATTTACAGTCCGCCCCAGCGAATTGATGTCGTGACTGATTTCCTCGCGGCTGCCATTCAGCTCACCAGCGGTCAGGATCCGGACAGGAATTTCACAGCGGCTGAGGAACAGATCGACCTTGCTGCCAGGCGAGGAGCAGAACTGGTCGGACTGCCTGAGAACTTCTCCTTCATGGGTGACGATTCACGCCGTTTGGAGCTGGCTCCAAGCCTGGCTGAGCAGTGCAGTCGTTTTCTGGTGACCATGGCCCGCCGCTACCAGGTGGTGCTTCTGGGAGGTGGCTTCCCTGTTCCCGTCGGTGATGGATCGCGAACCCTCAATCGCGCCGAACTTGTGGACCGGGACGGCCAGATCCTGGCCCGCTACGACAAGATCCACCTCTTTGACGTTGACCTGCCGGACGGAAACACTTATCAGGAATCGGCAACGGTGACCCCTGGAACCACTCTTCCGCCCGTGGTGGACGTTCCGGGTTTGTGTCGACTGGGGGTGTCCATCTGTTACGACGTGCGCTTCCCTGAGCTCTATCGACATCTCGTTGGTTCAGGGGCCGATCTGTTGATGATTCCCGCCGCGTTCACAGCCTTCACGGGTAAGGACCATTGGCAAGTGCTGCTTCAAGCCCGTGCCATTGAGAACACGGCCTACGTGCTGGCCCCTGCGCAAACCGGCCTTCACTACGGCAGGCGCCAGAGCCATGGCCACGCCATGGTCATCGACCCATGGGGCACCGTTCTTGCCGATGCAGGCGTCCAACCTGGAGCTGCTATTGCGCCGGTGAATGTCTCCCATGTCGGTCATGTCCGGGAGCAGATGCCGAGCCTGAGGCACCGGCAACCGGCCTTGTTCTGATCGGGATGCTGGCCCCATGGTCCCGTCGATGGACGCTGGTTGCGGCAGCGGCCCTGCAGGTCCAGATGCTCGCTGTCACGCTTCCAGCGCGTGCCGCCAGTGCTCTGGCTGCCTGGGCGTTCACCGAGCAGGGTGTTCTGCAGCTGCGCACCAGTCGTAATGCCCGTCTTGAGGCTTTTTATCAGCAGCCCAGCGACGGACGCGGAACCCGCGTTTGGATTGATTTCCCTGGGGAGCTGAGGTTTCCGCGCAAGTTGGTGGGCCGTGGCGCGATCAAGGAGATTCGCCTTGGCAAACCAAGGCCAGGTTCCACGCGTCTGGTGGTGGAGTTCCAGCCGGGGGTTGAGCTGCAGCCCTCCGAGCTGAAACTGCGCGGTACCTCACCGGATCGTTGGGAGTTGAGATTCCAGGGGTTGCCCACCCGCGGTCTCGACGATTTGGGAGAGGGTGATCTCACCGGAAGAAGCACCGCCTGGAGACCCCCCAGCCGCATTGTTCCCAGCCGGGTTCCTGTGAATCCAGCGGGTCTGCCCACGGTCAAGCAAGGTCGTTATCGCGTTGTGATTGATCCCGGCCATGGAGGCCCTGATCCCGGAGCCGTCGGTATCGGCGGTCTTCGTGAAACCGATGTGGTGCTCGACGTTTCATTGCAGGTGGCCGCACTGCTGCGAGCTCGCGGAGTGGATGTACGGATGACGCGTACATCAGAGATCGATGTGGATCTTCCACCCCGGGTCAGCTTGGCCAACCGCTCTGCTGCCACGGCCTTGGTGAGCATTCATGCCAATGCCCTGAGCATGAGCCGGCCCGATGTGAACGGCATCGAGACCTTCTTTTTCTCGGATCCGCGTTCCGGTCGTCTGGCCTCTTATCTGCAGCAGCAGCTGATGGCGGTCTCGCCGGGTACACCCAACCGCGGCGTCAGGCGTGGAAGGTTTTTTGTGATCCGGCGCTCCACCATGCCGTCGGCGCTTGTGGAGATGGGTTTTGTGACTGGACAGATCGATGCTCCTCGTCTGGCACGCGCGGATCATCGTCGACGTCTTGCCCTCGCCATCGCCGCCGGCATTCTCAACTACCTCATATTCGAAGTGAAGTGACCTCTGTACTCGGTCTGTTTGACAGTGGGGTGGGTGGACTCACCGTTCTGCGCCGCATTTTGGAGCGTCATGGAGCCGTGCGATGCATTTATTTAGGAGATACGGCCAGGGTCCCCTATGGCTGCAGATCCCCGGAGGAGATCCGTTCGATCGCGGTGGAAGTGGTGCGCTGGCTGCGACAGCAAGGGGTGACGACAGTGGTGATGGCATGCAACACCACCAACGCCCTGGCTCGGGATGTCGCTGAAGGTCAGGCGGGAGTTCCAGTGATCGGTCTGATTGGGGCGGCATCAGCGATGGTGAGGGAACGGCGCGTTGGTGTCCTGGCAACCGCCGCCACGGTTGCATCGGGTGCCTACCGAACCAGCATCGAAGCGCTGCATCCCGGGACGCAGGTTCTCGAACAGGCCTGCCCGGATTTTGTCCCTCTGATTGAACGGGGTGATCTGCACTGTGATCAGTTGCGTCGCGCGGTTGAGACCTACCTCGAGCCACTGATGGCGAATTCCGTGCAGTCCATCGTGCTCGGCTGCAGTCATTACCCGCTGCTCGCGCCGCTGATGCGTCAGATCCTTCCTGAGGACGTGCGATTGATTGATCCGGCTCTCGGTGTGACGCATCAACTGGATGCCCTGCTGGGACCACCCTCCGCAAGGAAGCAAAGCGCTGACTGCTTGAAGCTCTGCCGTCTCTGCGTCACGGCTGATCCTGAGGGGTTTTGCGATCGAGCCGCTCCGTGGCTGGGTGAGCGTCCACGGGTTGAGTTGGTGCAGCTGCAGTCCTGAACAGAAGGCCACTAGGATCGCGGCGCGAAAGGGACTCATGATCACCGTCACCGAGCTGCTAGCACCGGTTGAAAACGACCTCGAGACCCTGCTTAGTGATCTGCGCAGCCTCATCGGTGCGGGCCACCCGATTCTTCAGGCTGCCGCTGAACATTTGTTCAGTGCCGGAGGCAAGAGAATTCGCCCTGGCATTGTCCTGCTGATTTCCCGTGCCCTCGCCAGTGATGGCGAGTTGTCGGCCCGTCACCGCCGCCTGGCTGAAATCACGGAGATGATCCATACGGCTTCGCTAGTCCACGATGACGTAGTGGATGAGGCCTCAACGCGTCGCGGTGTTGCAACCGTGCACAGCCGTTTTGACGCCAGAGTCGCCGTCCTGGCTGGCGATTTTCTCTTTGCTCAGGCCAGCTGGCACCTCGCCAATCTTGACGACCTCGATGTGGTCAAGCTTCTGAGTCGCGTGATCATGGATCTTGCTGATGGTGAGGTGAAGCAAGGCCTGTACCGCTACGAAACCGGACAGAGTTTTGAGACATACCTCGAAAAGAGTTACTGCAAGACGGCATCTTTGATCGCCAACAGCTCGCGCGCCGCAGGTGTACTCAGCGCCTGCAGTGAGGTCCAACTCGATGGTCTTTATCAATTCGGGCGCCAGCTTGGGCTCGCCTTCCAAGTTGTCGACGACATCCTGGACTTCACAGGCAGCGAACAGCAGCTGGGCAAGCCGGCGGCCAGTGATTTGGCCAGTGGATATCTCACGGCTCCCTGTTTTTATGCGATGGAGGAGCATCCAGAACTCAAGGCTCTGATCGATCGCCAGTTCAGTGGAGATCAAGATCTCGACCAGGCTCTTTCGATGGTGCGTTCCTCAAAAGCAATCCCAAGAACCCGCGAACTGGCAGAAACGTTTGCTCGTGAATCCAGAGAGGCGATCGCCTGGCTGCCTGATTCCCCCTCCAAACGTGCCCTGATGGAGCTTCCTGATTTCGTGCTCAGCCGTCTGTATTGATCACGGATTGATCAGGTAATCCAGAACTGTGCCCAGATTGCTGATGTGACAGGGCTCGGCCTCGAGGGGATCACAACCCTCAGCGCGATCCAGGACCCAGACCCGACAGCCTGCTGCCAGCGCCGCGGCTGTACCAGCACGTGAATCCTCAAGAGCCCAGCAATCATTGGGATCGACCTTCAGTCGTCGGGCTGCCAGCAAAAACGGTGCCGGATCAGGCTTGCCAGCCGTCAGTGCAGGGTCATCCCCGTGGACTCGTGTCTTGATCAGTCCCAGCCAAGGATGGGGGCCGCTTTTGAAGGCGACGGATTCCTGGCTGCTGCTGGTCACCAAAGCCATGGGGATGTTGTCCTTCTGGCAGTGACGAATCAGGTTTTCCGCGGACGGCATCGCTTCAGCCTTCGGCAGAAGTTGTTTCACGATCGGCTGCTGAACCGCTAGCAGAGCCTCGCTGCCGACTGATGTCGGCAGCCACGCATCCACTTGTTCTGCGCAGTCCTGACGGCGACGACCTCTCAGCTGCAGCAGGTGATTTCCACTTAGATGCCCTCCGAAATGAGCCGCTGCCTCTGCCCAGGCTTGACCATGAAGCGGCTCGGTGTTGAGCAGCAGACCATCCAGGTCGAACAGGCAGGCAGCAGGGCGAATGCGGTTGCTCATGCCTCTTAGTCAAGCCCCTCTGCCCCTTGCCGACGGATTGCAACGAGTGAGGGGTGGCTGGCTTCGATCTTCCTACCCTGACCAGCGAGCATGGGATAGACGGCTGCCGTGACAGACGCCAACACGACGATCGAGAGTGTGCTTCAGGAAGGACGGGTGTTTGACCCGCCTGCTGATCTGGCCGCTCAAGCGCGGGTCGGCAGTCTGGAGGCCTATCGGCAGTTGGCGGAGACGGCCAAGCTCGATCCAGATCGCTTTTGGGGTGATGCTGCTCGCCGCGAGCTGCATTGGTTCGAACCCTTTCACACCGTCCTGGACTGGAGCGATGCCCCCTTCGCGCGCTGGTTTGAAGGCGGGACCACCAACCTTTCGTTCAACTGTCTTGATCGCCATCTCTCCGGTCCTACAGCCGATAAAACAGCCCTGATTTGGGAGGGAGAGCCGGGAGATGTGCGTCGATTCAGCTATCGCGAGCTGCACGCTGAGGTGTGCAAAACCGCCAATGCGCTGAAGGCGTTGGGTCTCGGCAAAGGTGATCTGGTGGCGCTTTACATGCCAATGGTTCCCGAAGCAGCCATTGCGATGCTCGCCTGTGCCCGCATCGGCACCCCCCACTCCGTTGTGTTTGGTGGTTTTTCGTCAGAAGCTCTGCGGGACCGCTTGATCGACGGCGAGGTCAAGGCGGTGATCACCGCGGACGGCGGTTTTCGCAAGGACAAACCCGTGTCCCTGAAACCCGCTGTTGATGCCGCTTTGGCGGATGGCGCCTGCCCCACGGTGCACTCGGTTCTGGTGGTGCAGCGCACCAAACAACCCGTCGAGATGGTGGCTGGTCGTGACCAGTGGTGGCACGAGCTGGTTGACAGCCAGAGAGAAGCCTGTGCGGCCGAGCCAATGGCCAGTGAAGACCGCCTGTTTGTGCTCTACACCTCAGGTTCGACAGGCAAACCAAAGGGGGTGGTGCACACCACGGCTGGTTACAACCTTTGGGCCCATCTCACCTTCCAGTGGATCTTCGACATCCGTGATGACGACGTGTTCTGGTGCACGGCGGATGTGGGGTGGATCACTGGCCACAGCTACATCGTCTACGGACCCCTCTCCAACGGGGCCACTACGGTGATGTTCGAAGGGGCACCTCGCCCCTCAAAGCCCGGCGCTTTCTGGGAGCTGATTCAGAAGCATCGGATCTCGATCTTCTACACCGCGCCAACGGCGATTCGAGCGTTCATGAAGAGTGGTCGTGAGGTGCCGGATCAGTACGACATGAGCAGCCTGCGACTGCTTGGAACCGTCGGTGAGCCAATCAATCCAGAGGCCTGGATGTGGTATCGCGACGTGATCGGAGCGAATCGCTGCCCGATCGTCGACACCTGGTGGCAGACGGAGACCGGTGGCGTGATGATCAGCCCGCTTCCCGGTGCGACCCCCACCAAGCCGGGGTCGGCAACGTTGCCCCTGCCAGGCATTCAGGCCGACATCGTCGATGCCGAAGGCAACAGTTGTGCTGAGGATGAAGGCGGCTACCTGGCGGTGCGTGCCCCCTGGCCGGGAATGATGCGCACTGTGCACGGCAACCCGCAACGGTTCCGCGAGAGTTACTGGGAGCACATCCGCCCAGCGGATGGCTCCTATCTCTATTTTGCAGGCGATGGCGCTCGCCGTGACGCGGATGGCTACTTCTGGGTCATGGGTCGTGTCGATGACGTGATCAACGTGTCTGGCCACCGGCTGGGAACGATGGAAATCGAATCGGCCCTCGTCAGCCATCCAGCTGTGGCTGAGGCCGCTGTTGTTGGCCGCCCCGATGATCTCAAGGGTGAAGGGATCGTGGCTTTCGTGACCCTCGAATCGGGCCGGGAGGCCAGTGACGCCCTCGTTAAGGAGCTCAGGGTTCATGTCGGCTCAGAAATCGGACCGATCGCTCGCCCAGATGAAATCCGCTGCAGCGATGCCCTGCCCAAGACGCGCAGCGGAAAAATCATGCGTCGGATTCTTCGGTCTCTGGCAGCGGGAGAGGAGGTGAGTGGGGATACCAGCACCCTGGAGGATCGCTCCGTGCTCGATCGCCTGCGGGCGTGATGGATCAGAGCAATGCCTGATCTCTGATGGTGGTGGTGAGTCGTCGCATCGCCGTCACCCGCTTTGGATCATCCGCCCAATCACCCAGAACACTGCGGCGTAAGCCCGCGCTGGCTGGGGTCAGGTGGTCTCCCGGCAATTGCAGAAATTCGCTGGCATCCTCCGGACGCTGTCGAAGTGCCTCGATCAGCTCATCACTCTGGTCGAGGTCGTCACGGCCGAAACGCACGACGAGATTGCTAGGCTGCAAATAATGTCGGCTGATCAGCCGCAGGGTTTCCCTGGGACTCGGGCTGAATTCCGTTTCCACCCCGAGCCGTGGTGCCAGGTCACCCAGAAGCGGAATGGAGCGGTCCGCTGCGAAGTTGTTGAAACTGAGTGCAACAAGGCTTTTGCTACTTCGCCCTCCGTCGGGAGCTAGCAGCAGAAGTTTGCAACCGAGGCTGTGCCCCAGCCGTAGAGAGGGGGGGAGGTATCCGCTGCGTTCGACAAGGCGACGTCGAGCTTCGCGCAGCTCGGTCCAGGCCTGGCGAGCCTGGGACTGATGATCGAATCCTGGGACATACGCCCAGGCGTGTACTGCAAGATTGAGCTGGGCAAGGTCCTCCAGCAGGCGCCTGTAACTCACCTGAGGTGTTGCTGCGAGATAGCTCCCGCCGATGAACTCCACCAGTGCCTGAGGTCGGCTGGGCCGGAGTTGCCAGAGATTTCCCTGCTGACGCCAGCTACTCATGCCGCTGGTGCTGCGGCGAGGTTGTTCAGCACGCGCAGGGACTCCCGTACGTGGGCGGGCCCGTCCAGGAGATTCTCGATGATGTGCCGGATGATGCCTTCACCGTCCACCACGTAAGTGACTCGGCCAGGCAGCAACCCCATCGCTCTTGGCACTCCCAGTGATCGACGAAGAGCGTTGTTCGTGTCGCACAGCAGTGGGTAAGGAAGGCTGTGGCGGGTGACGAAGCGTCGATGGCTGACCGCATCGTCAGCACTCACGCCCCAGATCACTGCCCCGAGTTCGTTCAGAGCGCAGTGATTGTCCCGGAAACTGCAGGCTTCGATCGTGCAGCCGGGCGTGTCGTCCTTGGGATAGAAGAACAACACCAAAGGACGTCCGGCAAGATCGTCGCTTGAACGACGTTCACCGTCCTGATCGAGAAGGCTGAAGGAGGGAAGACGATCACCGACCCGGAGTGCCATCACAACGTTGTGGAGATGGTCGAGCCTAGGGATCATGCGCCTTGCCTGACGCGGGAGAATCGGTGCAGGGAGGACCGTTCGAGATGGGTGAGCAACTGGATCTGCTGAGTGGTCAGCCGCTGAAGTCTTCTTCGGGGCCAACCCAGGAATCGGGGTCTGTGCCGGCCCAAAGCACCCTGCTGGTCCCAAACAGCCTGCTGATCATCGACACCGAAACCAGCGGACTTGATCCCTCCGAAAACCAATGTCTGGAAGTGGGATCGATTCTGTTCTCCGTGCCGGATCGCGCCGTTCTTGCCCAGCAGTCGTTTCTGCTGCCGGTGTCGAGCAATGCGGCTGAGCCGATCAATCGCATCCCCGCCTCCGTGACTCAGTTGCCTCAACCATGGCGTGAGGCCCTTGGCTACCTGACGTCGTTGATTGCCGCCGCTGATGTTCTTGTTGCTCACAACGCAGAGTTTGATCGCCAGTGGTTCGGCATTGATCCGCTCCCAGTCGTGCAACAACCCTGGCTTTGCACGATGGAGGACATTCGTTGGCCCGCGGAGCGGCAATTGCGCAGTCGTCCGTCTGTCCGTGATCTTGCTTTGGCCTATGACATCCCTGTCTGGGCAGCTCATCGTGCCCTGACCGACTGCACTTACCTGGCCGAAGTGTTTCGCCGTTGCGATGATCTGGAGACCCTGTTGCTCAGGGGGCTTGAACCGCGTCAGTTGATGCGGGCCCAGGTGTCCTACGACAATCGACACCTCGCCAAAGATGCGGGATTTCGTTGGAATGATCCCGTCAAAGGTGCTTGGACACGTCGTCTGAGCGAACGCGAGGCATCAGAGCTTGCTTTTTCTGTTGTTGGCGTGGAGCCTCCTTCGGAGCAGCTGGCTGCCTGAGCAGGCAGGGCGTTGCTTTTGCTTCATCTCTCCGAAGCCACTGCGTTGTTTTTCAGAGTTGCGCCGCTGTGTCATCAGTCTGATGTCATGGCGGCTTTCATTCACCACCAGCAACGACCCCTTCGTTCGCGTCTGCGGCATTGGCAGCAGGTACGCACCTGGGCTCGTCTGATTCGTGAGGCTGAAGCTCTCTGGCATGTGGACGTCCGTGCACTGCGGCGTTTGGGGGCGGTTGAGCTCTCGCAGCTGATTGAAGAAGTGCCAGCCACGCATCGTCGCCGCGTTAACCGATGGCTTGATTCCTACTCCGTGGCAACTCGATTGCATCGAATTCCGCATTCTCACAGAGATGACAATGCTTGCTGAAACTTGATTGATGAAGGATTCATCTTCATTCTACCAAGTGATTAACCGCTCTTAAACTCTTCCTAACGACGAAGATTGTTGCTTTTAGCTACTCCTGGTAGGTCGATCTTTTCCCAGGCCTGCCATGAGCTTCGTTAAGAAGGCTCTTCTCGTTTCTTCCGTGCTCGTCCTCGGGGCTGGCATGTCCGCCTCCGCCGCTGGAAAGCTGAACGGAGCTGGTGCATCCTTCCCCGCCAAGATTTATCAGCGCTGGTTCGCTGAGCTGGCTAAGTCCGGTGGACCTCAGGTTAATTATCAGGCTGTTGGTTCAGGTTCCGGACGCAAAGCTTTTATTGATCAAACCGTCAACTTCGGTGCATCGGATGATCCGATGAAGAAGAAAGATATGGCCAAGGTCAAGCGAGGAGTGGTTCAGATTCCGATGGTGGGTGGAACCATTGCCTTCGGATACAACAAGCCTGGCTGCAACCTGAAGCTGACCCAGGAGAAGGCTGTCTTGGTCGCCATGGGCAAGATCAAGAACTGGAAGGATCTCGGCTGTGCACCTGGCGCCATCACCTGGGTGCACCGTTCCGATGGTTCCGGCACGACCAAGGCCTTCACGAACTCCATGGAGGCGTTCTCCTCCAAATGGACCTTGGGAACTGGAAAGTCTGTGAAGTGGCCCTCAGGAGTCGGAGCGAAAGGTAACTCTGGTGTCGCCGGTGTGATCCAGAACCGCGTAGGTGCAATCGGTTACTTGAACCAGTCCTACATCAAGGGCAAGGTTGTCGCTGCTGCTCTTCAGAACAAGTCTGGTGAATTCCTCAAGCCCTCCGTGGCTGCTGGCGCCAAGGCCCTGAACGGCATCAAGCTGGACAAGGATCTGGCAGGCAAGAACCCCAACCCGACTGCGAAGGGTGCTTACCCAATTGCGACGCTCACGTGGGTGCTTGCTTACAAGACCGGTAACGGTGCCAATGCTTCGGTGGTTCAAAATGCCTTCAACTACATGCTGAGCTCGAAGGCTCAGAACCAGGCACCCAGCCTTGGTTTTGTCCCCCTTAAGGGCGACATCCTGGCCAAGTCCAAGGCTGCTGTGAAGAAGATCGGCAAATGAGTAGTTGCTGATGCCTGTTGGCCAGCTTGAAAGAAAGGGGAGCTTGCGCTCCCTTTTTTTTGTCAAGAAAGAAACATGGTGTTTGACAATCTCTTGAGCAATGCTTAGTAAAGCTTTAACCAGTTGAACATCATTTATTTGCCTTGTAGTCAACTTCTCCTTCATACACTTCTCGTATCTGAGAGGATGACTTCATGGTTGCGCTTCCTTCCCGAGAACATTCTGACCGACGAGATGGTTTCAGAGATCTCCTGGAGAGCAACTATCAACGACGCAACCTCGTTCATCTCACTGCAGGCAGTGTTGTTCCTCTTCTGAGGAACAACATTTGGCTTGTTGTTCGCGGCATGGTGAAACTTGGTGCCGTCTCAGTTCATGGCGACGAACTCCTGCTGGGACTTGTTGGTCCTGGTGAGCCATTTGGTGAATCCCTCAGCACGGTGGAGGCCTACGACGCAGTTGCTCTGACGAACTGCGATCTGCTCTGCCTGACAACGATTGATATTCAGCAATCCCCAGAGTTGGCACTCGCCATGATGGATGCCATCGCTGCTCGCTATCGACAGGCCGAATCGCTGTTGGCGTTGCTCGGACTTCGCCGCGTTGAAGATCGCTTACGGGGGTTTCTGGAGTTGTTGGCACAGGATTACGGCCAGCCCTGTGAAGATGGCCTGAAACTCAATGTGCGTCTCACGCACCAGGAGCTTGCCAGTGCCCTCAGCACCACGCGCGTCACGGTCACTCGCGTGCTTGGTCTTCTGCGTGAAGAGGGTTGGCTCAAGATCGATGCTGAGCGCTGTCTGGTGATCTCCCACCTACCTCAGCGATGATACTTCGCTGAGTGATCACAAAAAAGCCGGCGTGTTTCGCCGGCTCTGCTCCATGTCGGGTGATTTGAGGAGCGAAATCGACGGTTGAATCGGAGCGGCGGGATTTGAACCCACGACCCCCACTACCCCAAAGTGGTGCGCTACCAAGCTGCGCTACGCCCCGTCAGAATCAAGCTATCACAGTGAATTGCGGCGTCTGGCACGCGTCAACAGGCGAACCGTGAGACGGTCCCTGTTGTCAGAGGCATAGCCGAAAAGGCGACACTGTCTGGCCAGCCGGCGAAGCTCCAGAAGGTTCATCGAGGCAAGCCGTAACTCGGGGAGTGTTTTCCACGCCCGTGAACTCATGGGCAGGTGATCCGTTGTGGCGGCGCTGCCAAGGGTGAGGGTTCCTTCAGCCAGCCACTCGGGTATCAGCACAACGAGCACAGCGATCAGTCCGTAAAGCTCGACAAGCCCCCGCGGAAGTGGATGCAGCTGATGACGTGGTTCTCGCTTCTCCGGTGCTTTCACGCGGGCGAGCCCATCGCTCATTAACCATCACGATGCCATCATCTTGAGACGTCACCTGCAGCGGGTGGTCAGATCCGCAATGTTCCCGAGGATTCAGGGGCAGATGGTACAGCAGGCGCTTGGTCCCGCCAGAGCAGATGCGCAGGTCCCGATCGGTCTGGAGCTCTTGTCGTAAAAATCAATCCGAACACCAGGAACAAGGTGAGCACCATCGCCAGGATCACCGTGCGATCCGACAGCCCCTGCATCAGCTCAATGAGATGGGTGTGTTGTCGCTGCGGAGCACACAGTGACTGATCGACCAGTCGTACTGGTTCCAGACCGACGTTGGAAGTTTGTAGTCCGCACCCTCGAAGTCGGCAAGAGCTGTTTGGGTTGGCATCGCTGAGCAGTAGGGACGGCTCCCAGGTTTCGCCAGGTACTGCTGGTGATATGGCTCTGCGAAATAAAAGGTTTGATCAGCCTTGATCTCCGTCGTGATCGGACCGTATCCACCGGAGTTGAGCTGGTCCTGGTAGGACTCGCGGCTGGCGAGAGCCAGTGCCATCTGCCGCTCTGTTGTCGTGTAGATCGCCGATCGGTACTGACTGCCGCTGTCATTTCCTTGTCGATCACCCTGCGTGGGGTCGTGGCATTCCCAGAACAGTTTCAGCAGATCGGAAAAATCGATGGCAGGAGTGCTCCACACAACCCGTACCCCTTCAGTGTGGCCGGTGCGGCCTGAACACACCTGCTGGTATGTGGGGTCGGTCATCTCCCCTCCTGCGTATCCCACGGCAGTGGTCACGACGCCGGGCAGTCTCCAGAACCCCTTTTCGGCCCCCCAGAAACACCCACAGGCAAAAATCGCTTCTTCCTGGTCGCTCAGCAAAGGAGATCTCAGGGGAGTCCCCAGCACGGCATGGCGACCGTCGCTCATGTCGACCGTGCCGCTGGAGGGTGAAAGCCAGGACGGAAACATGCTCAATCGGCTGATTTCAGGAGCCTAGACAGCTCTGTTGAGATGCCGAGACGCTGTGATCATTCGGTTTGCGGACGGGGGGCCTGTGTTGGTTCCACCTGGATGTGATTGATCAGAGTGGTCACAAACGCAAACAGCAGGAAGGGCAGGCTCAGAACCAGGATCAGTCCGACTCCCACAAGGGCAAAAAGCGGTCGCGACGATCCCATCAGTGCCAGTCCTGCAGCCAGGCTCACGAAGATCACGGCCATCCACGCCAGCACCTGGCCGTAGATATCGCCGAAGGTGAGTGTGCAGCGGACGGTGAAAGGGTTGCTGCTGGTCATGAGCTGAGAGGACGGGGGGTTCAGCTAAGACGGACACGCTTGCGTTGTCCGGCAAGGTTCGCAACTCTTTCAGGATGCCACCGCATCAAGTTGTTCAGCAGCCTGCTGGCGTTCCCAGAGACGCTGATAGGTGCCATGGGTTCTGATCAGATCGTTGTGATGACCTTGCTGAACGATTCTGCCTGCTTCCATCACCAGAATTCGATCGCAGGCCGCTGCGGCGGATAGCTGATGGCTGATCATCACGATGGTGCGCCCCTGCTGTCCGCGAATCGACTCCAGCACTGCAGCAGCCGTGTTGTTGTCGACACTGGCAAGGGCGTCATCCAGGATCAGAACAGGAGACGACACCAGTAGTGCCCGCCCGAGGGCTGTTCGTTGTCGCTGCCCACCGCTGAGGGTGATTCCTCGTTCTCCAACAATGGTCTGGAAGCCATCGGGGAATCCGCGCACATCGTCGGCGAGACGTGCCTGTTCTGCTGAGCTCTCAACCCGTTCATCGCTGGCCTCGGGATCTCCGTAGCGCAGGTTGTCCGCCAGGCTGCTGGTGAACAGAAATCCTTCCTGCGGCACCATCGCCATGGAATGGCGGAGGGTCTGCAGCGGCAGGCTGGTGACGTCCATCCCATCGAGGAACAACTGTCCTGGCTCAACAGGCACCATGCGGCCGAAGGCTCTCGCCAGAGTTGTCTTCCCGCAGCCAACCGGGCCAACCACGGCAACAAGTTCTCCGGCCTGGATGCAGAAATCCACGCCGAGCAGGACGTCCTGCTCGGCACCCTCGTAACGGACTCTGAGTCCTCTGGCTTCAAGCCTCCCTTGCAGTCGGTCACTCAAGGTGGTTACGGGCTGGTGGGACGAAGCGGGCTGCTGATCCCGGATCAGGGGGACGCGCTGAAGCAGTTCCTCCACCCGCTCGAGGCTCACCTGGCCGATCTGGAAGGTGTTGAGCGTGAACCCGAGCAATGCTGTGGGGAACACCAGCTGTCCCACATAAAGGATCAGGGCAACCAGCCCTCCTGTGCTGAGCGCGCCGGACTCAAGCTTCCCGCTGCCAAGGGACAACAACAGCAGCAGTGAAATGGAGGAAATCCCCTCCAGCAGAGGGAATAGGGTGCTGCGCGTTCGTGCGAGGCGGATCTGACTGTCTCGATAGTTGTGATTTCGCTCGCTGAATGCCGCCAGTTCGGATGTCTCCTGGCTGTAGATCTTGATCGCGCCGATCCCGGAGAGGTCCTCCTGGATCAATTCACTCAGAGTCGCCAGATTTTCCTGCTGACGACGCTGCTGATGCATCATCCGACCGCCGAAGAGCCGAACACAGCCCAGCATCACTGGGTAAAGACCAACGGCCGCCACGGTGAGACCGGGGTCGATGGCCAGCATCGCCGGCAGGGTGACGCTGTACACCAGGGCGGTGTTGGTCAGGCTGAGAATTGAAAATCCCAGCAGACGGCGGATGTTTTCAACATCGCTTGTCGCCCGTGCGATCACCTCACCGCTGCCGGTGGTTTGAACCCAAGCAGGCTCCTGCTTGAGCATGTGGTCGAACAGTCGCTGCCGCAACTCCACCTCAACCTGACGCCCGACACCGAAAACCAGTTGTCGGGAAATCAGCCGCACCACCCCCATCACGCTGGCCAGAAGTGCGATCCAGGCGGCTTGGGTCAACACCCTCTGATAGGCAAATCCCCCCTGGAGCTCATCGACGGCCTTCTGGACCTCCATGGGGATCGTCACCCCCAGCAGGTTGACTATTACAAGGGCGATCGCCCCAAGCAGCACGGTGCGCCGGTGGGGGCGCAGATAGCGGCCGATCAGATCCAGGCGCAGGGCGGCCACGGCGTCAACCAGGAGGAGCGCCAACCTAATCAGGCAACTGCATCAAGCTGTCAGCAGCACAGCTCCGTCCAATGCCTGAAGCAGAGTCCACGGATGCCTCGACTCAGAGTCATCCCCTGGAAGCAAGCGATCGAGACCATCTTGATCGCTTGCTGGCGAGAGACTCGCCGCAGGATGGTGACCTGGCCGACTTGGCGCGTCTGTTGATCCGCTACGACGGATTCCCCGGTGCTGATGATCTTCAGAGGGATATGCAACGGCTTCTGTCGATCTGGAAACTCAGCCGTGAAGAGCTCAACACGCGGGTGAGAGGTCTGTGGGCAGATGGGTATCGCCCAGGCCAAGCCAGTGATGAGGCGGTTGGCTCGGGATTTGATACGAGTGAGACGGAGGGCAGCTGAACGGACACTGGTCACGACTTGACGTTTTGGGTGATAGTGGAGATGTCCCCATCACCCGGCCCGGAGTGCATTGCACCCGGGTTTTTTTCTGTCACCGGTCCGTCGCCATGTCCTCTGATCGCCCGTCCTGGCCAGCACTACTCGACAGCGTCATCGAGGGTGATCATCTCAGTGAACAGCAGGCCACTGCCCTGATGCATGCCTGGCTGGCCGAGGAGCTCACGCCAGTTCAGACCGGGGGCTTTCTCACCGCCCTGCGAGCCAAAGGAATGGTCGCGCAGGAACTTGCAGCGATGGCAGCTGTGCTGCGTGAGGCATGTCCGCTTCCCTGCGAGCGCCCCGATCTCCTGATGGTCGACACCTGCGGAACCGGTGGTGATGGTGCCGACACCTTCAACATCTCCACAGCTGTGGCATTCACGGCGGCGGCCTGTGGCGTGACGGTGGCCAAGCACGGCAATCGCAGTGCCAGCGGCAAGGTGGGCTCTGCCGATGTTCTGGAGGGCCTTGGTCTTCAGCTCAATGCACCTCTCACAGCCGTGGTCAAGGCCCTCTCAACAACAGGCGTCACCTTTCTTTTTGCTCCGGCGTGGCATCCAGCTCTCGTGAATCTGGCGCCCTTAAGACGCAGCCTTGGTGTTCGCACGGTGTTCAACCTGTTGGGACCGTTGGTCAACCCCCTCCGTCCCCAGGCTCAGGTTTTAGGGGTGGCTCGTGAGCAGCTTCTGGAGCCGATGGCTGGAGCTTTGCGTGACCTGGGAGTCCAGCGATCGATCGTGGTGCACGGCGCTGGTGGGCTGGATGAGGCCTCCCTTGCCGGCCCGAACCAAGTGCAGATGATTGAAGCTGGGGTCATCACCCCAAGAACGATCGCGCCCGAAGATGTGGGTCTGACGCAGGCGCCGCTTGAGGCTCTCCAGGGCGGAGACCTGTCCACCAATCAGGACATCCTGAGCTCAGTGCTTCAAGGGCGAGGCAGCCGCGCTCAGATTGATGTTGTGGCGTTCAACACGGCCCTGGTTCTCTGGGCTGCGGGTCGGGAAATGGATCTCACAAAGGCTGTGCAGCAGGCTTTGGATGTGATCGGGAATGGGCTTCCCTGGCAACGCCTCGAGGCGTTGCGTGTCGCCCTGGCCGATGAAAATGGAGAATGAAGACACATCGCTTCTGATCGGACAGCGCTGATGACTGACTCATCGTCCGCTGCAGCTCATCTCGTTCTGGCAGATGGCACTGTGCTCCGAGGCCGCTCCTTTGGCCACCGCGGCTCTGTGGTCGGGGAGGTGGTGTTCAACACGGGAATGACGGGATATCAGGAGGTGATCACGGACCCGAGTTATGCCGGTCAGCTGGTCACTTTCACGTATCCGGAGTTGGGAAACACCGGGGTGAATCCCCAGGATCAGGAGGCGGAGCACCCCCATGCCCGTGGCGTGATTGCCCGTCAACTGGCACCGAGGCCAAGCAACTGGCGCTGTCAGCAGCCCCTCGACCAGTGGATGGCGGACCACAACGTTGTGGGAATCTGCGGCGTCGATACCCGCGCCCTCGTTCGCCATCTTCGTGAGGGCGGTGCAATGAACGGGGTGATCAGCAGTGATGGACGCGCCCCAGCCGAGCTATTGGCTGAACTCCGTCGGGCTCCGTCCATGGAGGGCCTCAACCTTGCTGATCAAGTCAGCACCAGAACGCCTTATTCCTGGTCAACACCCTCCCGCGTCGGTTTCGATCAGCGCCTCAAGTCGAAACCTGAGCGTCCCTACCGCGTTACAGCAATCGATTTCGGGATCAAACGGGCGATTTTGGATCGTCTTGTGGCCCATGGCTGCGATGTAACCGTCCTCCCTGCAAATTCCGATCTGAGCAATGTCCTTCGTGAATCACCGGATGGCGTCTTCCTCTCCAACGGTCCGGGCGATCCTTCCGCTGTAGACGGAGGCATCTCATTGGCCAAACAACTCTTGGGCCAAACCGACCTTCCCCTGTTCGGCATTTGTCTTGGCCATCAAATTCTGGGTTTAGCCCTTGGAGGGCGCACGTTCAAGCTGGCTTACGGCCATCGCGGCCTCAACCATCCATGTGGAACCACAGGACAGGTCGAGATCACCAGCCAAAATCACGGCTTCGCTTTGGATGCGACCTCTCTGCCAGAGGACATCCTGGATGTCACGCACTGGAATCTCAACGACCGCACCGTTGCAGCCTTCGCGCATCGTCATCAGCCAGTTTTCGGGGTGCAATATCACCCTGAGGCCAGTCCAGGCCCGCATGATGCCGACCATCACTTCGCCAGATTTGCGGCATTGATGGGGGAACGCCGCTCTGGGCGTGGTTGACGGTCGCCAAGATCCCTACACTCCGTGCGTGAATGCCCGGAGGGGTTGATCCCATCAGCGAATTGCAGCGACTGACCGTCTCGCTCCGCGGCGGCTTCGAGCAGAAGAACGGCTGCCTGGTGTTTCATTTCACCGGTCAGCTGGACGCTTACTCCGAGAAGCAGTTCATGGACTACGTAGGCGATGTACTCAAGGCCAGCAAATTGGCTTCGGTGTTTGATCTGAGCAAGATTGATTTCCTCGACTCCTCCGGTCTTGGTGCCCTTGTTCAGATCGCCAAACTCTGCAAAGACGCCAAACGTACCTTTGCGGTGGTTGGTAATTCGAGGGTGACTCAGACCGTGAAACTTGTTCGCCTCGAAGAATTTCTGCATCTGGCGAATGACCTGCCGACGGCGCTCAGTCAGATTGCTGCTTGAGCGACTGGATCCGAGGCCAACCGCTTTCGGCAGGGTCCTCTGATCTGGGCCCTCTCCAGCTTGCCTGGCTTGGAGATGCGGTCTGGGAACTGCATCAGCGCCTGCGCCATTGCCGACAACCTGGACGCTCAGAAGATCTGCATCGTGCCGTTGTGGCAGAAGTGAGAGCCGATGCTCAGGCCGGCGCGCTTGAACGGCTCGATCCCTGGCTCAACGACGAGGAAAGGGATTTGGTTCGTCGTGGCCGCAACCGCGCCGGCCGAGGACCCCGTCGAAGCGATGCAGCGACGTATGGACAGGCCACTGGATTTGAGACAATGGTTGGCTGGCTGTTTTTACACAATCCAGAGCGCCTTGCGCAGCTATTGGATCGTCTCGAAAGCACCGAACAACCGTCGAAACAACGCTTCGAAACCCCATGAGTCCTCGTTTTGAACGTCGTTCCGGCGGTCCCTCACGTGATCCGCGATCCAGCCGCGATGGGCGTCCCCAGAGGGACGACAGACGCCGCATGGGTGGAAGTTCAAGATCCGAATCCGACAATCGTGGACGTCGTGAATGGCGGCGGGACTGGAATCCCCCGGGTGATCAGCCTCGCGGCGAGAGGTCTGAGCGTCGACGGGACAGCGAAGAGGGCTCGGGGCGATTCGATCGGTCCCGACCCGGTCCATCCCGGAATGGCCCATCACGAACTGGCTCATCGCGAACTGGCCCATCGCGAACTGGTCCCTCCCGCGGCAGCTCATCTCGCTCTGAACCATCGCGTTCCCCGATGCGTGCCGAATCATCTCGCCCAGGAGCTTCTCGGCCGGGATCGCGCACAGAGTGGGGTTCAGGCCCACGTACAGGTCTTCGCAGTGGAGGGCGTGATTCACGCCAGGAAGGGCGGTCGCGCTCGATTCAGGACCGCCAACCGCTGCCTGGGACGCGTCAGCAGCGTGAGCTCGAGCCGGAAGCATCTGCAGCGACACCACCACCCGACGATTTGATCTGGGGCCGCCACGCCAGCCTGGCGGCCCTGGAATCCGGCCGCCCGATTCATCGCATCTGGTGCACTCCTGAGATGCGCAGCGCAGCCAAGTTCCTGCAGCTTCTCCGTGATGCCAAAAGCTCGGGCGTTCTTGTTGAGGAGGTCACCTGGGCCCGTCTTGGTCAGGTCACAGGTGGTTCGGTGCACCAGGGAATTGCCCTGCAGACGGCCGCTGCAGACACCCTTGATCTCGACTCCCTGATCAACGGTTGCAAGGAACTCGGTGAGGCTCCGCTGTTGCTGGCCCTCGATGGCGTCACTGACCCTCACAATCTCGGTGCTGTGGTGCGTTCCGCCGAAGCGATGGGAGCCCATGGAGTGGTTCTCCCTCAGCGCCGCAGTGCAGGACTGACCGGTTCCGTCGCCAAGGTTGCAGCGGGTGCACTTGAGCACATGCCGGTGGCCAGGGTTGTCAATCTCAATCGATCGCTCGAGAAACTCAAAGACTCGGGATATCGCGTGATTGGTCTTGCATCAGAAGGGGATACGACATTGCTTGACGTGGACTTGGAGGGGCCGCTGGTCTTGGTGACCGGTTCCGAGAGCCAGGGCCTTTCTTTGCTCACCCGTCGCCACTGTGATCATCTGGTTCGGATCCCACTGCGCGGCGTCACCCCCAGCCTGAATGCCTCTGTGGCAACAGCACTGTGCGTTTACGAAGTGGCCCGTCGTGGCTGGATGAAGGACATTCATGGTCAGGCACCGTCTCCCCCGATGACCAGGCCGAAAACAGCACCTGTTAATGAGCCTGTTCAGCAAGAACAGCCTTCTCAGTCAGAACAGCCTTCTCAGTCAGAACAGCCGCTCAAATCAGAAGAGACCGATTCATCAGAACAAATCGATCCATCAACACATCCATCCCAATCAGAACAACCTCTTGCATCGGAACAGCCTCTTGCATCGGAACAGCCTCTTGCATCGGAACAGCCTCCTGAGTCAGAACAGCCTCTTGCGTCAGAGCAACCTGATCAAAACCAACAGCCTGTCCAAAACCAAAATCTGCCTCTCGACGATGCTTCAGACGCTGAGTTGCCAGAGGTTGCTTTGGATCTCAGTCAACCGCCCGACAGCACCTCGATCCGGTTTGATCAGAGCATCCAACTATCGTCTTGATCTAACAGCGCATTCGCCCTCAGCCGTGCAAAATGCCGGGAAGAATCCTCGGTTGCATGAGTCCTCTGATCCGGCCGTTGCGCAGTCTCGCCAACGGACTCGGCATGGCCTGGTGGGCCAGGGTGGAAACCGAAGGTCCAGACGTCACCTACTGGTTCGGCCCCTTCGTCACGCGTCGGGGACTGGAGCGAGAACTTGGAAAATTTCTTGAGGACATCGGCTCAGAACAGCCGTCGTCGATGAACCACACCGTGTTGCGCACACGGCGCGGAGAACCCCTCACCATCGCCGCCGACGGCTGAACCGACGACTGATAGCGTCGCCGCAGCGTCCGTTTTTCGGAGATGACCATCAGCGCGTGGCGTCAGCAACTGCTGGATGGCGAGGTGTCGTCCAGGGAGCTGGTGGACCAGCAACTGGAGCGCATCCAATCCGTTGATGCCCAGATCCATGCCTTTGTGGAGCTGACGGCCGATCGGGCGCGGGCCGATGCCGATCGTATTGATGCCGCCCGTGCAGCAGGCGAAGAGCTCGGCGCTCTGGCCGGAGTTCCCCTGGCCATCAAAGACAACCTCTGCACCCGCGGTGTTCGCACCACCTGTTCGAGTCGGATGCTGGAGACGTTTGTGCCTCCCTATGAGTCAACGGTGACCGAGCGGCTGTGGTCTTCCGGCGCCGTGTTGATGGGCAAGACCAACTTGGACGAGTTCGCCATGGGCGGCTCCACCGAGACCTCTGCCTTTGGCCCCACGGCTAATCCTTGGAACACAGATCATGTTCCTGGCGGGAGTTCCGGGGGAAGTGCGGCCGCTGTAGCCGCTGGAGAGTGCATCGCGGCCCTCGGTTCCGACACCGGAGGCTCGATTCGACAGCCCGCCTCCTTCTGCGGTGTGGTGGGTCTCAAGCCCACCTACGGACGTGTGAGTCGCTGGGGGCTTGTCGCGTTTGCCAGCTCTCTTGATCAGGTAGGTCCGTTCGCATCCTCTGTTGCAGACGCTGCGGAGCTTCTACAGGTGATGGCCGGTCCTGATCCGCGTGATTCCACCTGTCTCAACGTTCCTGTTCCCAATTACATCTCCGGGCTGAATCAATCGGTTCAGGGATTGAGGGTTGGTCTGATTCGCGAGTGCTTTGAGGCCAAGGGCCTGGATCCTGAGGTCAAGCAGTCCGTGATGGCGGCGGCCTCTCAGTTGGAGTCTCTCGGCGCTGAGCTCGTGGATGTGAGTTGTCCTCGCTTTACCGATGGCATCGCGACTTACTACGTGATCGCGCCTTCAGAGGCGTCGGCCAACCTCGCCCGCTACGACGGCGTCAAATACGGCTATCGAGCTGCCGATGCGGAGTCCCTGGCAGCCATGACGGCCCGCAGTCGCGCCGAGGGATTTGGCGCTGAGGTGCAGCGTCGGATTTTGATCGGCACCTACGCCCTTTCCGCTGGGTACGTCGACGCTTACTACAAAAAAGCTCAGCAGGTGCGGACCTTGATCCGTCGCGACTTTGATGCGGCCTTCCAAAGCGTGGATGTTCTGCTGACGCCGACGGCTCCATCCACGGCCTTCCTCGCGGGTGCCCACGCAGACAACCCCTTGTCCATGTATCTGGCTGACTTGCTCACGATTCCGGTGAATCTTGCAGGCTTGCCAGCCATCAGTGTTCCCTGTGGATTCAGCAGTGCTGGTTTGCCAATCGGGGTACAACTGATCGGCAACGTGCTCGAGGAGGCTCGGATTCTTCAGGTGGCCCATCAGTACGAACAGGCTGCGGGGGTCGAAGCACAACGCCCATCCGCGGCCTTGATTCCCTAACCGGCACCAGATGTGGTGCCAGCTAGTCAGGGCTCACGCTTGATCTTGCGTAGGGTCCTAGGCTGTGGCTATGGCTTTTGTACCACTCCATAACCACAGCGATTACAGCCTTCTGGACGGGGCATCGCAGCTGCCTGGCATGGTGGAGCGGGCTCAGCAGCTGGGAATGCCTGCCGTTGCGCTAACCGATCACGGCGTCATGTACGGCGCCATCGAGTTGCTGAAGTTGTGCAAAGGCACCGATCTCAAGCCGATCATCGGCAATGAGATGTACGTGATCAATGGCTCAATCGACGATCCGCAGCAAAAAAAGGAAAAGCGTTATCACCTGGTTGTTCTTGCCAAGAACGCCACGGGTTACCGAAATCTGGTGAAGCTAACCAGCATCAGTCATCTGCGAGGCATGCGTGGCCGTGGAATTTTTTCGCGTGCCTGCATTGATAAGCATCTCCTCAAGCAATACAGCGAGGGCTTAATCGTGGCGACGGCCTGTCTGGGAGGGGAGATCCCACAAGCGATTCTTCGCGGTAGGCCTGAAGTTGCCCGTGATGTGGCGCGTTGGTATCAGAACATCTTTGGAGAGGATTTCTATCTTGAGATCCAGGATCATGGCTCTCCGGAAGATCGGATTGTCAACGTCGAGATCGTCAAAATCGCCCGTGAACTTGGAATCGAATTGGTGGCGACAAATGATGCCCACTACCTCAGCAAGCAGGACGTTGAGGCCCATGACGCCTTGCTTTGCGTGCTGACTGGCAAGCTGATCAGCGACGAGAAACGACTTCGCTACACCGGCACCGAATACATCAAGAGTGAAGAGGAGATGAAACGTCTCTTCGCCGATCACTTGGAGCCAACGGTTGTCGAGGAAGCTATCGCCAACACCGTCAAGGTGGCTGAGAAAGTGGAGGCGTACGACATCCTCGGCCACTATCAGATGCCGAGATTCCCGATCCCAGAGGGTCACACTGCTGTGACGTACCTGCGAGAGGTCACCGAGCAGGGCTTGCGCGATCGCCTGGAGTTGAACGCTGATTCAGCGATCGATCCCCTGTATGCCGATCGCATGGCCCATGAATTGCAGATCATGGAGCAGATGGGCTTTCCCACCTATTTCCTGGTGGTGTGGGATTACATCCGCTTCGCACGAGAGCAGAACATCCCAGTTGGTCCTGGACGGGGATCCGCTGCAGGGTCACTCGTGGCCTACGCCCTTGGAATCACCAACATCGATCCAGTGAGCAATGGCCTTTTGTTTGAGAGATTCCTGAACCCTGAGCGCAAGTCGATGCCAGATATCGACACCGATTTCTGCATCGAGCGCCGAGGCGAGGTGATCGACTACGTCACGGAGCGCTACGGGGAAGACAAGGTTGCACAGATCATCACCTTCAACCGGATGACCTCCAAAGCTGTGCTCAAGGACGTTGCCCGCGTGCTGGACATTCCATATGGCGATGCAGACAGGCTGGCGAAACTGATTCCAGTGGTTCGTGGGAAGCCAGCAAAACTCAAGGCGATGATCGGCTCGGAGTCTCCAAATCCTGAGTTTCGCGAAAAGTACGAATCCGATCCGACGGTGAAACGCTGGGTCGATATGGCGATGCGAATCGAAGGTACCAACAAGACGTTTGGTGTTCACGCCGCCGGTGTGGTGATCGCAGCTGATCCTCTCGACGAGTTGGTGCCGCTGCAACGCAACAACGATGGTCAGGTGATCACCCAGTACTTCATGGAGGACGTGGAGTCGATGGGTCTTCTGAAGATGGATTTTCTGGGGCTCAAGAACCTCACGATGATCGACAAAACTCTTGAGCTGGTAGAGGTGAGCAGTGGAGAACGGGTAGATCCAGACCGCTTGCCCCCCCAGGATCCCGATACCTTTGCCTTGCTCGCACGGGGGGATCTCGAGGGTATTTTTCAGCTTGAGTCCAGTGGCATGCGTCAGATCGTCCGTGATCTCAAGCCGTCATCCCTGGAGGACATTTCCTCGATCCTTGCTCTTTACCGTCCCGGTCCATTGGATGCAGGGCTGATTCCCAAGTTCATCAACCGCAAACACGGACGCGAGGCGATCGACTTCGCCCACACCACTCTTGAACCGATCCTCAGTGAGACCTACGGAATCATGGTCTACCAGGAGCAGATCATGCGAATTGCCCAGGATCTTGCTGGTTACTCCCTGGGTCAGGCCGATCTGCTGCGCCGAGCAATGGGCAAGAAAAAGGTGTCCGAAATGCAGAAGCATCGTGGAATTTTCGTCAAAGGGGCATCAGAACGAGGGGTTGCCGAGTCGATTTCTGATGAATTGTTCGATCAGATGGTTCTCTTTGCTGAGTACTGCTTCAACAAAAGCCACTCCACTGCTTATGGAGCGGTGACTTATCAAACGGCATATCTGAAGGCCCACTATCCCGTGGCTTACATGGCAGCTTTGCTCACGGTGAATGCTGGGGCTGCGGACAAAGTTCAGCGCTACATCTCCAACTGCAACGCCATGGGGATTGAAGTGCTGCCGCCCGATGTGAACGCGTCGAGAATTGATTTCACTCCCACCGGAGAACGTATTTTGTTCGGCCTCTCGGCCGTTCGAAATCTCGGAGATGGAGCGATCCGCCAATTGATCTCAGAGAGAGAGTGTGGTGGGGCCTTCCGTTCCTTGGCTGATCTCTGCGATCGATTGTCATCTTCCGCACTTAACAGACGTGGCCTTGAGGCCTTGATTCACTGCGGTGCTTTGGACGCGCTTGATCACAGTGGCAACCGCGCCCAGTTGATGGCTGATCTGGATCTTCTGCTTGATTGGGCATCATCAAGGGCGAAGGATCGGGATAGTGGTCAGGGCAACCTGTTTGATCTGATGGCAGGTTCAACGCAGGATGATGACGGTCCGGCTGATCTGAGCCTGGCTCCCAAGGCCTCTCCTGTTGCCGACTATCCCCCTGCCGAGAAGCTGCGTCTCGAGAAGGATCTTGTCGGCTTCTACCTATCGGATCATCCCCTTAAACAACTCACAGCCCCGGCAAAGCTGCTTGCTCCGATTGGTCTCGGTTCCCTTGAAGAACAACCGGATAAAACCAAAGTGAGTGCGATTGCGATGATCAGCGAACTGCGCCAGGTCACCACGCGCAAAGGCGATCGTATGGCCATCTTGCAATTGGAGGATCTCACCGGCAGTTGCGAAGCCGTCGTCTTTCCCAAGAGCTATGCCCGTCTCTCCGACCATCTGATTGCTGAAACCAGACTCCTTGTCTGGGCTGGTGTCGACCGACGTGATGAACGGGTGCAACTGATCATTGATGACTGCCGTGCTATCGACGATGTTCAGTTGCTGCTTGTGGAGTTATCCGGCGAACAAGCAAGCGACATCACCGTCCAACACAAACTGCGTGAGTGCCTGCAGCAGCACAGGCCAGACCGTGAGGAACTTGGCATCAAGGTTCCAGTGATCGCTGCAGTTCGTCTTGGAGAGTCCGTTCGGTATGTGCGACTTGGATCGCAATTTTGTGTAAGGGACCCTTTGTCCGCAAGCCGTGCTCTGCAATCTGAACAGTTCTCAGCACGGTGCAGTGGTCAGTTGGTCACCGGTTAGTCAGGACGGATCTTGTTTTTTGGCCCTGATGGAGCTGCGTAGCCGCTGAACATTCGTTCGAATGTTTTCCAAGCCCAACAGAGTGCCATTCTTGGACTCCCAACTGGCTGACAGAACCCCGTAGCTCAGACCTCCAAGTCCCAAAAGGAAACAGAAGCCCGATGCTGCAAGGGTTGTTCCTGGAGCAATGTCTGCGATGCCACGGGTGATCAGGACATAACTACCCACAAAAACACCCATCCCAGCAATGGTTGGCAGACCGGTGAACACGGCAACTCTCCGTGCCATTCGGTTGGCCACGGATTTTGGAATGGCTTGAGACGCCTGGACTTGGGTTTTCCCAGTTGATGACGTCGATTTTGTCTTGCCCCTGTCCGGCTCAAAGGGCAGCGCTTTGCGTTGATCGCCCATAGGACATGGAACTCTGGATCATTGGATCTTGATGCAGAGATTCATCAACCGCGAATGCCAAGCTTGCCGATGATGTCTGTATAGCGCTGCTCGCTCTTGCCACGCATGTAGCTCAGCAGACGCTTTCGACGTCCGATCATCTTGAGCAACCCCTGTCTCGATGAGAAGTCGTGGTTGTTCTTCTGCAGGTGGCTGCTGAGACGACTGATTCGTTCCGTCAGCATCGCAACCTGCACCTCCGGCGACCCAGTGTCTGTCCCATGGGTCTGATGCGAGTTGATCAGTTGCTGCTTCTCGCCCGTGTCAAGCGACATTCTGCGCGTTCGACTCCAATTCGTCACTATACAGTGAAGGGGCACAGACCCACCACTTCAGGCGTCGTGAGAGCAAAGGGACATTCCAGCCACTTGGGTTCGTATGAAGGGTTAATGATGAGAAAATCCGCGTTTGAGCTACCATCAACTTGACATCTCATAATCCGGGCAATTAGAGTTTGTCTATATAAACTTGTGAGATGCAAGTCGGCCTAATTCTTTCAATACCTCTCGTTGCCCTTTTGATTATTGGTTGTTTCGGAATTCTCAATTCCAAAACGATTATTAGTTCTTTGTTTTCCTTAGATGTTATCGATACCGCGACAATCAGTATTTTTGTATTGATTGCGGCCTATTCTGGATCCCAAACACCAATCATCTCTGATAGCCCTCGTTACGCGAATTATTCCGATCCATATCCTCAGGCTATCATTTTAACCGCAATCGTGATTGGATTTGCGACCCAAGCTTTATTGTGCTCTATTGCGCTGCGGTTGAGTCGTACTACCCCTCTCCTGCGCTACAAAGATTTGGAAAAATGATTGAGTCTCCACTTTTTTACGCATTACTAACATTTCTACCAGCAACGATTGGTTTTTTGGGATGTGTCTTTCATAGAATTTTTTTCCCAATCTCACTGGCTTATCTAGCTGCACTCTCAGCATTCTCGCTAGCAGGTATTTTTAACTCCTGGGAAACAAGCTATACATTGATGTGGATCGGTGGAATTCAATTTAGTTTTGATCAATATACGTATCCTCTTCTCTTTGGCACGAGTTTTTCTATCTTCACATCACTGTTGTTGTTCCGTAAATTTTTAAGTCATTACTTCTATCAAATAGCATTGGTTTTGCTGACAGCTCTGATCGTGTCGTTTTCCGCAGTCGATCTAGTCAGCATATACATTGCACTTGAATTAACTGGATTTTGTGCATTTCTTTTGATCGCTGATCGAAACGATAACAAATCTCTTTTCCTCTCTTTCCAGTATCTAATTGGTGGCGGATTGGCCATGCTGATTTACTTAATAGGAGTGATCAGTGCCTTTCAATTTTCCACAACTTTTTTAATTAAAGATCTTTCATATGCCACACCAATTGCATTGTGTTTGATTGTCGCTGGATTGTTAACCAAAGCTGGCATCTTTATTTGTGGTTTGTGGGTTCCAAATATTTACTCACATGCATCCCCTCAGTCCTCAGCCATCCTTGCTGGTTGTGTGACATGTGCTGGAATCGCTCCAATCGCAAGAATGAGCGGAGATTTGGTACCCATAGCCAATTCACTGGTTGTCATTGGTGTATTAAGTGCTGTTGTTGCAGCTCTTTATGCTGTCTTTGAGCGGGATGATGGACGTGCTCTTGGTTGGAGTTCCGTATCCCAGCTTGGTTTAGCGATTCTTTCTCCTACATATGCTTGTATTTATGCCATGCAACATGGTGTTTGCAAGGCATTACTTTTTTCAACTTTAAATCCGGAAGATCCTGCTACGCACGAGCATCACGAAAAGAGTCAACATCACACCTCAAACTCAAACCATCAACCAGGACTCACAAAATTCCAGAATTACGCATCCTTAATTGTATTTGTAATTGCAAGCCTATCCGTTATGGCATTCCCTCTAACATCAGGTTTTATCACAAAAACATTGCTAAAGGGAGATATTCCTACAAATGCAAAAATAATCGTTTCTACGTCAACATTGCTGACGACAACAGTCTATGTTCGTTTGATATGGTCCAGAATTCAGGTATTTTTGAGAAAAAATCGCGATATCGCAATTAATAAGGATGTTCAGAAAATCAAATTCAAGTGGTATTTTAATCAGTTTTATTTAGTGGTCTGCGCCATTGCAATAGTTTCATTCAGTATAAACAACTGGTCTGTGCTTACTTACGATAATATTATGAATTCTTTGAGTGCAACAGGATTGGGTATTATTCTTTACGCATCCGTGGTTGGATTGCAGGCAGTTAAAATTGTAAAACCAGTCACTCGGACTCTGGATTTGGTTGGAGCCCCCTTTGTTGTGGCAGCATTACTATTAGCTAATCTTCTTTACTTTAAAATCTAAATTATTACGATGGCAAATTTTATCCGATTAGTGTTAACGCTCGCCTTTCGACTGAGTTGTTGGCTGCTAATTACGTCTAATTTTGGGGTCTTTAATTTGATAATAGGTGTATTCATTGCATGTATTATTCCTTTAGGTACCTACAAGTCTCTTCAATTAAAAGCTCTCATCCCTTCAATTATTACTATCATTAAAATAATACCCAATCTAATTACTGAAACATGGCAAATTATTCGTATTAAGCGCCCAATCGATATTTTCACAGTACAACCGATGTGTCAATTTACACTTCGCGGCTCTAGATTTGCTCAATTCATTCAGGTAATTGCAATCACGTCAACACCTATGTCGATTGTTGCTGGAAATCAAGATGAAGAACATTGGATTGTTCATCTTGTGGGTGACAAGAGGAAGCAGCCATGATCGAGCCAATATTATTATTGCCAATACATTTTAGTTTTATCTTGTTAATGCTCATAGCATCATCATTATCAATTGCTGCTGTTGCGCGCTCATCCTCGTTAAGCGAGCGTATTGCCGTTGCGGGTAGCTTTAGCAATAAAATAGCACTGGTTATCCTTACGTATGGAATTTTTCGAAATGATTGGATGATTGGCAGTGTGGGCGCTGTTATTCTGATAGCAGGCGACGCGGGAATGCTTATTTTGGCCTTAACTGAATTAAAGGAGTAAAATGAGCATTCAACTTCTCAGCTCTAATGTCTTAATCATTGTCGGTCTAATTCTTTGGTTCTGGGGCACAGCCCCACTTTTGAACAAGTCACATAATCTCTTATATAAATTGCATATGTTGACAGTTGCGGATACCGTTGGATCCGTATTAATTATTACTGGACTTCTTGTTTATGCTCCTAATCAATGGCCTATTTTGGCTGTCGTGACCATTTCTTTTGTTTTGTGGAATACCATTTTTTCCTATCTCTTTGCTGTACTGACGAATCGATAAATGCCTACCAGAACTCTTTTCCTACTACCAGTTGAACTTGTGCTCCCAATTCTGGGTATTTTGTTAATACGTACACAATCTCCTATTCGTGGCCTAATTTATAGATCATTTTTGGGCTCTCTTGCAGCTCTTTTGTACGCAATATTTGGGGCCCCAGATGTTGCCTTGACAGAAGTTCTTGTCGGCACATTATTATCGTCGATTCTATATATCATCACAATACGTGCTTGCTACAGCGCAGTCATTGTTGTCTCCGAGGATTATGAGATGCCTCAAGTCCTTATGGAGCATTTAAAATCTATGTTTAGCGAATTACGCATGAATATTGTACTTCAGCCCTCAAAACTTACTCACAGTAGAGATGATTATAATCATCTATTTTCATCCAAAACACTTGCTGGATCTCCACATGCAATCTTGGATGGCAATCAACTCTGTATTGAATCACCAATTTTATTGGAAGAATTACTTGAAACCGATTATTATAGAGATAATCAGTTTTTAGATAAAATTTACTGTGTTGATTGTCAATCAGATAGTACTACTGATGAGATATCATGAAGCAAAATAATTTCTCCACAGATCTGATAAAGTCATCATTTTATCTTATTGCGATTTCATTTGTTTTTATCAGTGGTTTATTGGTTGTCCCAGAATCTACACAAAGGGATACCAATTCTATCGTCGACTATCTCGTTCAAATTGCCGATATTCCAAACTCCGTTACTGCTGTGATCCTTGGGTCTCGCCTGTTCGATACGATTGGTGAGGTGATTGTTTTTACTGTTGCTGGATTGGGAGTCAAAATACTTCTCCATTCCGAAGATTCCGAAACACGATTAGTTGGTGTTCAAGACCCTGTCATTATCAATTTGCTTGATTTTGTAGCTCTTCTGATTGGTTTCCTTGCCATTGAGCTTGCGATTCGAGGACATCTAAGTCCGGGAGGAGGTTTTGCCGCTGGTGTCGCCGGTGCCACGTCAATTACCTTATTAATGGTTAGTGGACGGCTTCAAAGGATTGAAGACTTATACAGTCGATATAATGCTGCGATTGTAGAAAAATTTGCCGTTGTTATTTTTATAGTGATAGCAATGATGAGTTTTACGTCTGTCATTTTCCCGACAAGTCCCTTCTCATTCATACCTCAGAATGTTTATATTCCGATTTTAAATGTTGTGGCTGGTCTAAAAGTGACAATCGGAGCATGGTCTGTGATTCGATTGTTTATTACTAAGCGTGGAATCATCTAGACGTGAAAGATAAAAGAAGTATCAAGCAAGATCTTTGGTACTTCGGAGATTATATGGGTGGATTCTCTGGTACGAATTACAATTATATTGTTTACCTCTCGATCGCATTACTATTGTTTGCGATTGCACTTTCAACGGAAACTGGCCTTGAGCCTGTTTTTTATCGACTTTATATCCCATATACTTATGAACTGATTGAAATTTTCTTTATCGCTGATTACGTTGGCAAAATAGCTAATACGTGGTCGCTTTATAGCTATAAACCAGTCCACTTGTTAACATCTACTCTGAAATTGCGAGCGATAGTTGACCTTTCGACCTTATTATTTTTAATTACTGACTTTCTACCAAATTCCTCGCTGCCTGTCATTTCATTGTACTTGTTGAAGGTATTGATCTTATTTTATTTTTCCGACCTAAGGGATATCATCCTTAGGGTTAAATATATAGTATTTAGTCATCCTGCAAAGACTTTTTTCCCTCTAACTCTTTTGGCCATTGTTACATATTCATTGGCAGTAATTATGTATTTAGTTGAGGGACAGATGGACCCTGATCATTTTGGATCAATATTGAAGTCGTTGTGGTTTTCGTTTGTCAGTGCAACAACAATAGGATACGGTGATGTCACACCGACCTCATTTTTAGGTCGCTTTTTATCATCTACATTTGCTTTATTTGGTATCATCTGTATTGCTATATTGACTGCTAACATAATTGACCTAAATGCTAGGTACGATGAGGAGACTTCGGATTAATACCAGCAAGCCATTTTAGTGTTGATCGGCTAACAATATAATTTTACATACGATTTTCCTGTAAATTCTATATAGCTCAGTTTGTACTTTATGAAATCGTTAAATCACATTATCGACGCATCTACTCCTTATTCAATTTTCAAGGCGTATATTTCTTCTTACTCAAAATATGTGGGCGTTTTAAAGTTTGGCTGGGGAAGCTTGTTGATTGATCCAGAATTTGAAGAAAAGAAGAGATTGCTGGATCAGTACAAGATTAAATCTACTCCGGGCGGCACACTATTTGAGTACTTTTATCAACAAAACGACTTAAATGCTTTCAGAGATTTGCTTAAACGCTGGAATTTTTGTTCAGTAGAACTAAGTCGTGGAACAATAACTATCTCAGATGTTGAATATTCAAATTTAATTAATCAATTCTCGGCTGATTTTACAGTCTACAGTGAAGTTGGTTTCAAATCTCCAGAACTCTCAGATCAAATGAGTCCATCTGATTGGATACGCAGTTGTCAATTGTCATTGGATGCAGGTGCAGAGTTCGTTATACTTGAGGCTCGCGAATCTGGTACAGCAGGAATTGTTGATAAAGATGGTATCATCAAAACTCCTCTCTTGACTCATCTTGTCAATACCATTGGTTTGGAATCAGTTTTGTTCGAAGCTCCAGTAAAAGCCTTGCAGGCGCATCTGATTAATCTTTTTGGTACAGACGTTAATCTCGGCAATATTAGTCTCCAGAGTATTTTGCCTTTACAGGCTTTGCGTCAACGACTTCGTTCCGATACGTTGGAAACATCCTTAAAGTCGGCATGATATCAGATAAATTTCAACCCTCACTGTCCTCAGGGATGTTGATCCATGTAGCGATTCCGTCCTATGAACTCGATAAGAGTTTGAACTTTTACCGGGATGTGATCGGGGCTACACCATTTCGTATTCTCGATGACCGAGTCACTTTTGGGTTTCACAACCTTCAACTTGTTTGTCATCTGACCAATCGCAATGACAATCAACCTAACAGCGGCTTTTACCCGCGTCACTTTGGGATTACGTTCATTGAGCACACTGAATATCAGCAGTTTTACGAGAGTGTGCTTGCCCAGTACGGCTCTTTCGTTTATTCTGGCTTATCTTCTCGATTTTCCGGTCGTTCCGATGAACATATGACATTTATCTTACAAGATCCATCCAGCAATTTTGTTGAATTCAAGCATTATTTGTCACCCGATTCGTCATTTTAATTTAAATGATTTACTTTGATTTCTACAAACGAATTTTTGCTTTTTTGATCTGCACGCTTGTTCTTTTAATCCCGTTTGTTTATTCTGATTCGGTGAATGCAGCTGAAATTAAATATATTGACCGAATAATTGAGCGTGGTTATCTAAAAGTTGGACTTCCTCCATATACAACTCCACCATTTTATTTCAATGAAAGCAGCGGAGAATTGGCTGGTTATGACGTAGAAATAATTAGAAATTTTGCAAATTTTTTGGATGTCGATGTTAAGTTCGACCGTGATTCAACAAGTTTTAACGATTTAGTACGACGATCTGGAGCCAATGATTTTGACATGGCCATTGGAAAGCTTGGTACTACCTATGCACGAATGTCTGATGCTCATCCTCATGAGTATATGAATTTCAGGCATTCAATTCTTGCCAAACGAAAATCAATCGCTAATCTCCAAGGAAATATTCCAGACAGTGATTTTGCGAGAGTTCTGTTAAACTCTAATATCAAACTTGGATTTATTGGGCGTTCTGCATACGATACTTACGCTAGCGCCCTATTCCCTAATGCCGAGAAAATAGGCTATGAAAATTGGGATAAATGTAAAGAGGCATTGTTTGCAGGCGAAGTGGATGGAATTTACAGAGATGCAACAGAAGTTAAAAAAATTGTTTATCAGGAGCCTGCGATCTCCCTTGATTATGTACCTGTTCTATTCGAAGATATAGTTGATCAAAAGTCAATATATTTATCAACAGAGGCTAATAACGATATGGCTTCTATTCTGGATTACTATTTATCGAAACAGGTTTCAATCAAGGACGATTCTGAAATCATTGCTGAATTTCCGGATTTCTATAAACCTAACACAGATCTTCCCTCCAAAATTTCCAAGAAAGGAGCCTCTTGATCAATGACTACATTTCCTTTTGACTTCAAGAAGTTTAAGTTGAGTTTCCTGAGCTTACGTTTATATCTGCGAAAACTTCGTACTGTTAAAGCGTTTGTCTTTTTTATCCTTCCAGCAGCTCTTATTCTAGGATTATTTCTCCCTGATGCTGCGGATACTCTCAATTCTTTTGGACTTACCTTGATCCAGTTGATATCATTTCCCGCTATTCCTTTGGTTCTTACTGCTGTTGTTATTTCAACCTATTCAATATTTTCACTTTCAAGCTCTCCTGAACAAGAATTTAAATTCACACGACGTCTTTTCCTTTCTCTGCTCGTCCTCATTGGTTTCGTATCTATATTTGCACTTATGTTATCTCTGTATCAAAAGCCAGGTGTGCTTTCTCCGGACGGGAGGCTTTCTATAGGAACATATATGTTGGATGTGACTGATATCAGGCTTACGTTGTCAACAGCTGTTTCAGAAGCTGTTGATCCTTTCGAATGGGCTAAAACAATACTTCCTAATAATATTGTTGGTGATGCATCTCGAGGGCAAACATTAAAAGTGATTAGTGGATCCGTCCTGTTGGGGTGGGGTCTCTCTCTTCTTCCGAAGGATAAGTCAGCACCACTTCTTACAATAATCAGAGGTATTTACGATGTTTCAGTGAAGGTCCTTGATGAACTTCTACTGATTGCGCCTCTTGTTGTTATCTGTTTAATTGCAGGAGCCTTTTCGAGTATCAATTCTGAAATTGTTGTTTCATTACTGAATCTCACAATATGCATGCTTCTCGCGTCACTTGCTTCGCTCGGAGTTAGCCGGCTCATTGTCAAGCGTTTTACAACCTCTGCTGAACGAGCTTCTTCGGACGTCAACCCAGCAGATTCTGTGTTCCTGCTCGGACTATCAACGGGGAGCAGTCTTGCCTGTTATCCAACAATTATGCGAGCCATGGAGAAAATGGGTCGTAACTGCTCCCATTCAGAGGCTGCTGCTTCATTGAGTTTGTTGATTTCCAGAATGGGAAATATAATTTATAACATAATTGCGATTGTGTTCGCTCTTAATCTGTTCGAAGTGAAATTCTCTCCGGCAATTCTTTTCCAAGTTCTTGTTCTTGGTATTGTTACTGGAATATCTGCTGCTGGGTTGAATGGTGTTGCTGTTGTTCCAACCATAGGGTTAGCCCTAACAAGTTTTCAGCTACCAATCCCTCCAATCCTTGTTCTGCTTCTTGCTGTTGACCCCATCCTGACCCTGCCACGTGCAGCGACTACAGGTGTACTGGCGATGGCTGTCACTGTGATTGCGTCTGATCGAGATCCTGAGCATTCATGTGCTCATCAGTCTTACGAATCACTCGTCTAACTGCCGTCTTTTTAAGATTGAACTGAAGCTTGATCGTTTCCTGGATCAGGCTTGGTTGAGCCACTGTAAACAGGCCCGAATCCAACCTTCGCTGTCATGATCTTCCGGGGCATCCTGTCCCTCTCGAAGCGCTTTAACTGCTCGCCTGATCTCAAGATCCTCATACCCAAGAGAGAGAAGCGTCTCTTGCAGGTCTTTGACCTCCGTTGTGAATTGTTGGTCACCACCATCCACAAGCGATGGTTTCACGTCGATATCGCCGATGCCATCAACGCTGGTTCGTAATTCCACTGCAAGCCGTTCAGCAGTCCGTTTGCCGATCCCCTGGGCACGACAGAGGCGTCGCAGATCGCCTCCGCGAATCGCCTCAATAAGCTCCGGGCTCGTGCATTCCTGCAGTAGAGCCATTCCTGCCTGCGGTCCCACTCCGTTCACCCCAATTAATTGTCGGAACAGATCTCGTTCAACCCGATTGATGAATCCATAGAGGTTGGTGGCGTCTTCTCGTTGCACCTGATGGATCCAAAGTTCCACACTGGAGCTCACTGCAAGGTTCTGTTGTTGACGAGTGATGACCTGCACCTCGTAGCCAATGTCCCCACAGGCGAGCAGAATTCCACTTCGATTCCCTTGCGTCCAGCACTCCATGGGACGTCCACGTAACCATCCGATCATGGAGTTTCCCGATATCCCCACCATGCTGCCTGACATGCGCTCGCGCCTGTGGCGTTTTTTTGTTGGCAGCATCTGCGCTGTTTTCCTCCTCTTCAACCTGAGCGCCTGTGGGGCAGCCAACGAGCCGCCCCGTCAGCAGTTGCTGCAAGCCCTCAGCCTGCAAATCCAACTCACGCAGGCCGCCATTTCCCGATCTCTGGAATTACCGGATTCGAGTGGCACGCCGACAGTCAGCCGTGTTCGCGTCGAAAACCAGGAGGCGATTCAGATTGGAGAACAACTTGGGATGAAGGTGTCAGGCCGTTTCGATTGGCAACTTCCCGGTGACCGTATGCAGGTTGATAGTCCCTTTGAGATTTACATGGAGCGGGGCGAACGAGGCGAGAGCTGGCGTTTGGCTCGTCCGGGTGGTAGCGGTGATGGTTTTCGGCAGGACTGGTTGACGTATCCCTTGCCGGTGAGTTGAGGACGTGAGTAGAGCCGCTGTAGTTATTTTTTATGTCCGTTAGTAACGCACATTGATCGTTGTCTTTGTTATCTGTATTGATGTTTTCCTGCTCGTGTTGATGTCATCCAATTTTTCAGCAATTTGGTGGCCATCTAATCATTGAGATTCCGGTTGATAATGCTCATTCTTGCTAGGAGTAGGTACTATGTATCTTTAGGATAATGCAATGTGATGGTGAATTTCGGGTTATTTAAGTTTTATTTTCTACGTTGTAGATTCAACGTTTTTAACTCTGCAGACGCGCCTGAAGGCTGACCAGAGTGGAAGCCAAGACAAGGAATCCACCGATCACGATCCAAAAGCTCAGCCCTTCTGCAAACCAGAGATATCCCCAAAGAGCAGCAAACACCACTTGGATGTAATTGATTGATGTGGCTTGTGCTGCAGGCATCAGGCTGAGACCGCGGGTTACCCAGATCTGACCGAGCTGTGTGAACACACCGATCCCCAACAGCCAGAGCCATTCACCACCCATGGGCAAGACACCATTGCGAATCACCATCGGGAGTGTGAGCGGTATCGAGAGGACCGGGAAATACAAAATGATCACCAGCGGGTGTTCCCGACTGGAGAGATGGCGTACGCAGACGTAGGCGAGTGCCGTGAAGAAGGCGCCGCCCAGCGCAATCAGCACAGCCGTTGTTGGCAGCTTTTCAAGTCCTGCGTTCAACCAGTCTGGTTGAGCCACAAGGGTGATCCCGATCCAGCCAAGCAAAATCGCAACAGCGATGCTCCGGCGCAGCTGTTCTCTGAGAACGATGGCAGCCGCCACTGCCGTGAAGGTGGGGTAGGTGTACTGAAGGACGGTTGCCGATGCCAGCGGAAGTGTTGTGATCGCCTCGAAAAAACACAGCAGAGCGAGACTTCCGCAGATGCCTCTGGCCAACAACCAGCCCGTGTGTTGACCCCAGGGTGAAACCCTGGCTCGCTGCAGGCCAAGGCCGGTGAGCCCCACGCTGATCAAGGCTCGACTCAGCACTATCTCCGGCACCGGCAAGCGACCATCAAGTTGCTTGACGCAAACGGTCATCAGACTGAAGGCCAGTGAACTGAGAATCAGGCATCGCACTCCCTGTCCTGTTTCGCTGCTGGGTGCATCAGTCACTGGACGGACCGGCGTGACTTCGCAGAATGGCCGCATGCTGAATGCCCGTCTCCATCCCCGCACGATCGAGGCCGTCAAGGAACGGGCGGACATCGTCGATGTCGTTGGAGATCACGTTGTCCTCAAGAAGAAAGGCCGGGAGTTCGTTGGCATCTGTCCCTTTCATGACGACAGCAAGCCGTCCATGACGGTGTCGCCGGCGAAGCAGTTCTACTACTGCTTCTCCTGTGGTGCGGGCGGCAATTCCATCAAGTTCCTGATGGAGTTCCAGAGGCAGAGCTTCAGTGATGTGGTGCTGGAGCTGGCCAGGAAGTACCAGTTGCCGGTCGAAACCGTTGATGGGCCCCAGCAGGAGCGACTTCGTCAGCAGCTTTCACGCCGCGAGAAACTTCAGCGCGCAACCGCTTTGGCTGCTGGATGGTTTCGCAGCCAGCTACTCGGTGAGGCTGGTCAGCAGGCAAGGTCATATCTCAGTGAACAAAGGGGGCTGAGCCTCGCGACACAGGACACCTTTCAGCTCGGCTATGCCCCCGATCAGTGGGATGGACTGTTGAAGCATCTTCAGCAGGTGGAGGGACTCTCTCCCGAGCTGCTGGAAGCCGCCGGGCTGGTGGTTCCACGAAAGGGCGGCCGTGGTTTTTACGACCGCTTTCGCCATCGCGTGATGGTGCCCATTCACGATCGCCAGGGACGGGTGATCGGATTTGGAGGCCGCAGCCTTGATGGTGCTGAGCCGAAATATCTCAATTCGCCGGAAACAGAGCTTTTTGAAAAGGGAAAACATCTGTTTGGCCTGGACAAGGCGGCGGGAGCGATTCGTAAAGACGACCGCGCAGTGGTGGTTGAGGGTTACTTCGATGTGATTGCCCTGCATGCAGCAGGCATCACCAATGCTGTTGCTGCGCTTGGAACCGCTCTCAGCAATCAACAGATCACCCAGCTCTCCCGCGTCAGTGACAGCAAGCGGATCGTGCTCAATTTCGATGCCGACGGCGCTGGAGTGCGGGCGGCCAACCGTGCGATCGGGGAGGTGGAACAGCTTGCGATGCAGGGGCAGCTCGAATTGCGGGTTCTGCATCTGCCCTCCGGCAAGGACCCCGACGAATTTCTCAAGGCCCATGGTTCGGGGGACTACAGGGCGCTGCTTGATCAAGCACCGTTGTGGCTTGACTGGCAGATCGAGCAGGTTCTGGCGGAACGTGATCTCAGCCGCTCAGATCAGTTTCAGCAGGCTGTCAGCGAGCTGGTGGCCCTGCTGGGCAAATTGCCCCAGAGCGCAGTCAGAACTCATTACCTCCAGCGTGTTGCTGAACGTCTCAGTGGTGGTCAGGCGCGCTTGGCTCTGCAGCTGGAAGAGGATCTGCGACAGCAGGTGAAGGGGCAACGCTGGCACGGGCGTTCCAGTCGTCATGAACAGCCTGCCGAAGCCAGTCAGAGGGAGCGCTGTGAAGCCGATGTTCTACGGCTGTATCTGCACTGCCCTCGCCATCGCAGCACGATCCGTCAACAGCTCCGGCAACGGGACCTGGAGGACTTCGCCCTGCAGCCCCATCGTCTGCTCTGGGCCTCGATCACGGAACTGGAGGAATCCAATCTGGGCATCGGGAGGCTTGAAGCAATCAGCCGCGGGGACGATGCCGGTGAGGAGCTGGCCGATCTCGACCTTCCGACCTTGCTCACCGATCAGCTGCTGCTGGAGAACAGTGGCCTGATTTCGAGGCTGACGCCCCTGTTGGAGCCAGGCGAGCTCGAGAAACTCTCCCTCTCGGATCCGCTTGAGCAGCTGCGGGGCACCACAGCTCTGCTTGAACGTCAGAAAAGTCTGAAGCGTTGCCGTCACCTGCTTGAAGCCTGGGGCGGGCAACGTCTGCAGACTCTGGAAGCCTGTATTGCCACCCTGATCGATCAGCCGCCAGGGGATGCTCCGGTTGATATGGAACAGCGCATTCAGAGCCTGTTTGATGAGCTCAACCGTGATGCCCTTCGTTATCAGGAGCTTTATTACACCGAAAGGAAGCACATCAACCATCTCGATCAGCAGCGCTGTCGCGGATTCGGTGATCAAAACGTTCTCTCGGCCTAACCATGACCTTCAATCACCTTGCAGCTGAAGCCTGATGGGTCTCTTCGAGCGTTATCTCTCCCTGTGGATCGGTCTTGCGATTGTGGCCGGTGTGGTTCTTGGCGGGTTGTTGCCGGATCTGGCGGTCTGGATCGCCTCAGTGGAGGTGGGCCGCATCAATCTTCCGATCGGCGTCCTGATTTGGGGAATGATCCTTCCCATGATGCTGGCGGTCGATTTCTCTGCGATTAAGGGGATTCGACGTCAACCGCGGGGTCTGCTGATCACGGTGGTTGTGAATTGGTTGATCAAGCCGCTCACCATGACCGCCATAGCCTGGCTGTTCATTCGCGGTTTGTTCTCGCCCCGGATTCCTGATGCGATGGGGCAGGACTATGTGGCGGGCATGATTCTGCTGGGAGTGGCTCCCTGCACGGCAATGGTGTTTGTATGAAGCCGCCTCAGTGACGGTGACCCCGGCTACACCCTGGTTCAGGTGGCTGTGAATGATCTGATCATGGTGTTTGCCTTCGCGCCGATCGCCGCCTTTCTTCTCGGGGTGAACGATCTCCTTGTGCCCTGGGACACGATGCTGGCCGCTGTTGGGTTGTTCGTCCTGGTGCCACTGGTTGTGGGATGGCTGATCCGCATTGCTTTGAAGACTTCGAGGCGGATTCGTCACCTGGAGACTCAGCTCAAGCCAGTGTCAATGATCTGCTTGATTGCGACGGTGCTGCTGCTGTTCATGGTTCAGGCCAAGGCGATCCTGGCCAATCCCCTGGCCATTGTTCTGATTGCGATCCCCCTGATCCTGCAGACCTATCTGATTTTTTGGATCACGGCCCAGTGGATGCGTCTCTGGAAGCAACCGCGCTCGATCTCCGCACCTGGAGCCATGATCGGTGCTTCCAATTTTTTCGAGCTTGCCGTCGCCGTGGCCATCAGTCTTTACGGCTTGAATTCCGGAGCCGCACTGGCCACGGTGGTGGGTGTACTGGTTGAGGTTCCGGTGATGTTGTCGCTTGTTGCGATCGCCAATCGCAATCGCCGATTGTTCCCTGTTTGAGATGGCCGAATTTTTCGAGGCCATCTGGCACGGTGAAGGCGTTGGCGACGGTGGAGATCTTGAAGAGGCATTGCAGGCCTTTGTTGCCGTCAAACCGGAGGCTGGTGACTGGCTGGAAGCCTGTGCCGCTGAAGGGGCGGATCCGGTGATTGAGCGCTTTGCCTCCTTTGAGGCTTATCTGGACAATGCCGATCCCATCGAAACGATTGCCGTGACGCCCCAGATGATCGTCGACGCGATCGCCCTGCTGCCAAGTTGATGAGCGCAAGCGACTTCGATTTCTCACCGTTCACCCCTGTGAATCATCTCTGGCCTGCTCTTGTGGAGCGGTTGGGCAGTGAACGGTCCCAACAGGCGATCCGACAGGCGTTGGATTTGCAGAGGATGCGTGGGCATGACGGCACCCTGCCTGTGTTGTTCACCGAAACCTGTGGCCTGGCACTGGCCAGCACGGATCTGGTCAGAGAACAAACAGGACTGAACAGCCATGGAGAGCGCATGGTCCTGATCCTGAGTTCGCGCAATCAGGAGTTGCAGTTGCTGCAACAGAGTTGACCACCCAGCAACATACGCTTTTGGGAACCAATCGTTGATGAGGCCATGACAGCGCAAGGCTGCAATGGCCTTAAAGGCTGAGCTCCAGCATTTTTTGGATGGGCTCAAGCGCCCGGAGTCTCAAGCTCTCCTCCATCTCAATGGCGGGCTGCATCGTTTCAAGGCAGTGGTGCAGTTTTTGGAGTGTGTTGAGACGCATGTAGGGACAGGCATTGCAGCTGCATCCATCCACACCCGGAACATCAATCAGCGTTTTGTGGGGAACCCGTTGCTTCATCTGGTGAAGGATCCCTGGCTCCGTGAGAACGATGAACGTGTTTGAGCTGCTGGTTTCCGTGTAACCCAGCAGCTTGCTTGTTGATCCAATGAAATCAGCAAGATCGAGAAGGTGTTGCTGACACTCCGGATGGGCAATCACCTCGGCTTCGGGGTGCTCCAACTGCAGCTGAAGAACGGCGTCCTCATTGAAGGTTTCATGGACAATGCAGCGTCCCGGCCAGAGGGTGAGTTCACGCCCGCTTTGGCGTTGAACCCAGCGCCCCAGGTTCTGGTCCGGTGCGAACAGCACCGGTCGATCCTCCGGAATTTGTTTCACCAGATCAACCGCATTGCTGCTGGTGCAGATCAGGTCGCTCTGTGCTTTCACCGCCGCCGTGCAGTTGATGTAGCTCACGACGAAATGATCGGGATAATTGGAGCGGAAAGCGGCGAATTCATCCGCCGGGCAATCATCCGCCAGGGAGCAACCGGCATCCAGATCCGGCAGCAGGACGGTTTTCTCGGGACTGAGGATCTTGGCGGTTTCGGCCATGAAATGGACGCCACAGAACACGATCACATCGGCTGATGTGCTGGCGGCCTTCCGTGACAGCTCAAGGGAGTCGCCGATGAAATCAGCGATGTCCTGGATGTCCGGCTCCTGGTAATAATGCGCCAGGATCACGGCATTGCGTTCCCGTTTCAGCTGCTCGATCGACGCTGCAAGAGCGTGGTCAGCGGTCATCTGGAGCTGGATCGGGGCAGGATGGATTCAGCCTAGGCATCTGCTCTGTCGGTTCTTCGCCTCGCGATTGCCGGTGATCTTCACGGTTCATGGAGTGACGCCGATGAGCAGCTTTTGCATGGCCTGCAACCCGATGCTGTTCTGTTTGTAGGCGACCTCAGTGATGGCGACCTTCGGCTGACTCGCCGGATTGCATCTCTGCCTTTTCCACTCGCCGTCATTCTCGGAAATCATGATCGGGGTGGTGATCGCAGTGGGAACCTTCTAAGACAGCAGCTGGCCCTGCTTGGAAACTGCAACTGCGGCTGGACGCGACTGTCCTGGTCAACCCCTCCTCTTTCAATCGTGGGGGGACGGCCCTGCAGCGCTGGAGGTGGTTTTCATCTTTCCAAAGCGGTGCAGGCGGTGTTCGGCCCGGTCACCTTGGAGGAATCAGCCGCACGCATCGTCTCCGCAGCGCGGGAGGTTCCGGCTGATCAACCTCTGATTGTGCTTGCTCACAGCGGTCCGTCCGGACTCGGATCGGACGCTGACAGTCCCTGCGGTCGGGATTGGAAACGTCCTGCCATCGACTGGGGAGATCGTGATCTGGCGCTGGCCCTCGACTCGATGTCAGCAGAGCGACGCCCGGACCTCGTTGTGTTCGGACACATGCACCACCAACTCAAGCGCGGCCACGGTCTGCGACGCAGCCTGCTTCAAGATCGTTACGGCACAGCTTTCGTGAATGCTGCCTGCGTCCCCCGCAGTGGTCTGGATGCCAACAACCGTCCCGTTCTGCACCTGTCCTGGGCCGAGTTTCAAGATCAGCGTCTGACGCATCTCAGTCATCGCTGGTACACCCCGGAGTCCGAGTTGGTGCATCAGGAATCGCTTCAGCTTCAGGATGCGTTGGCGTGCTGATTTATCTCTGCAGCAGCAGTCATGGGTTTGGACACGCCGCCCGCGATGCGGCTGTGCTGCAGTGGATTCACAAACTTCGCCCCGACTGGCATCTGGCATTCAGTTCTGTGGTGCAGGAATCGGTGCTCAGGTGTCTGCTCGCCGTTGATGGTGTGGAGCTGCGGCGTTGTCGTTGGGATGTGGGCATGGTTCAACAGGATGCCCTGGGCAGTGACCCCCTGGCGACGATTCACGCGCTCGAGGAGCTGGAGAGGCAACTCCCTGTTCAGCTGGATCAGGAGGTGAGCTGGATTGTTGATCAGGGAGAACCCGTCCTCGTGCTTGCGGACATTCCACCGGCTGCTGCCGAGCTTGCGAAGCGGCTTGAAGTTCCCCTGATCTGGCTCAGCAATTTTGGCTGGGATGAGATTTATGCCCCGTTCGGGGGACCGTTGAAGCACAAGGCTGAGCAGGCGAAAGAGGCCTATCAACAAGGGGATTTCCTGTTGCGATGTCCATTCGATTTGTCCATGGGCTGGGGCTTGCCAGAGGCGTCGCTCGGCCTGGTCTGCGCCTCTCCTCGGCCGATCCGCCAACGGTTGAAGGATCGGATCGACGCGATCGAGCAGCCGCTCGTGATGGTGGGATTCGGTGGACTCGGCCTGTCAATCGACGACGAGATGTTTCTCCGCTGGCCGCAGTTTCACTTCCTTGTGGCGTCGTCCGGTCTGAATCCCGAGTGTTCCAACGTCACCGTGCTTCCCGAGGGGGTCAGGCCTCTTGATGTTTACCCCTACTGCCAGAGACATCTCGGTAAGCCCGGCTTCAGCACCTTCTGTGAGGCGATGTCCCAGCAGGTTGGGCTGCATGTTGTGGAGAGACGCGATTTCGCTGAGGTTCCCGCGCTCCTGTCCGGCCTTCGCCGTCATGCCAACCACCGTTTGCTCTCCAGGCAGGCTTTTGCTGCAGGTGACTGGAAGCTTGATCAGCCACTGCACGCTGCGACCGATTCACCGCTGCCGGCGAACGGTGCCCTACAGGCAGCGGAGCACATCGTGGCCTGCGCGGAACAGCGCTGGGGTGCTGATCCAGCGTCAGACTTGATTTGTTAATCGTTCCGGGAGGCAAGTTGCTTTCCAAAGTGAGTGAGACTCATACAAACACGATGCTTCGTTAAAGATGTGGCCGATTGATTGACTGGCATAAATACCTGTTGCATCGGCTGTTCTGTTCGACAGAGTCACCTCAAAGAAATTTTGTTTGCGCTGCAAACAAATCTCGTCATCCGCTTCTGACGGTGTCCTGATCCTCTTTCTGAGGAATTGTCCCCCGAATGCTTTTTATGACTACCCCTGCAACGACTGGTCGTTTTGTGACCTTTGCGACAGTCTTCGCTGGTGTACTCCCCTTTTCCTTCGCTGTTGCCCCGGCGTCGGCCAGTCTTCTCCCCCCTGCGTCCCGTGCTCAGTTGCTGAGTGCCCCTGACGCAGTACCCACGCTGGCGATCCCGTACATCATTACGCCCGAGCGCCGGGCCATGCTCAACACCATTCGTTTTGCTGAAGGGACCTGGCGTGGCGGCCTGGATGTTGGTTACAGGGTGATGTTCGGTGGTGGCCTGATGCCGAATATGGATCGTCACCCAGATCGCGTGATCTACAGCTCCCGCTACGCCAGCGCTGCTGCGGGCGCCTATCAGTTCATGCCCTTCACCTGGAATCTGGTTCGGAGAAGTATTGGCGTCAGCGGTTTTGGCCCCGCTGCACAGGATCAAGGCGCACTGTTTTTGATCGAGCGGCGTAAGGCCCTGCCGCTCACCGATGCCGGCAGCCTTACTCCCAATCTCACCGCACGTCTTGCGCCCGAATGGGCTTCCTTCCCCACCCTTGCTGGCCGCAGTTTCTATGGCCAGCCCGTGAAGAAATACTCACGGCTTAAATCGTTTTACAACGTCAATCTCGAGGAACTGCGTCGCTTGCGTGATCAGAAGCGCCTCGACCTCACCAAGTCCGAGGTCTGCACCGGTTCTCGCATCGCCTGTGCCACTCAGCTCTAATCCTGATCAGTGTTCAGTTGTCGCCCAACCGTGGCTTGGGCGATCAGGTAGGCGATAACGGCACCACCGATGAAACCGAGGCTGTTGCGCAGCAAAGGAAGAACATCTGATGTTCTTGTGACCACCGGGGCAATGCCGAAGACCCCGAACAACATCACCCAAAGGGGAGAGAGCAGCAACAGCCAGGACCAGGCCACCACATCTCCCTCTTTGCGCGGATAGGCCGCGAAACCGGCAATCACACCTCCGAGCACGGATGTTGTCAGCGTCCAGAGCCATTGCTCGAGGGGGAGTCCGGGGACAAACTGGCAGCCGCCGCGATCCAGGCAGATCTCAACTGCGTTGAGTGCATCGAGGATGGCTCCATCCTCACCGTGATCTTTGACGTAGTACTGGTTGCCGAATCGTGTTTGCAGCTCCACCCAGTAGGTGCGAGGCATCAAGGCGAAGAGAGCATCACCGACGTTGAAATTCAGCAGATTCCCTCCCCGAGGATCCGCCACCACCAAAAGGCTTCGTTCATCGAGTCCCCAGAACTCCCGGATTGCCAGGCCTGGTGTCCGCTCGTACTGCGTGAGAACCCGGAGTTTCCAGCCGGTGTTCTGTTCAAATTGGTCGAGGGATTTCTCCAGTCCGGCGCGTTGGTTGTCGCTGAAGGCACGCGCGAGATCGATCACAGGCGTGGGATGGTCCGGCAGCAGATCAGGGTTGTCGTAGGCCAGGCAAGGGCTCGCCGTACTGAAAACGCCCAGCACCACCAAAAGACCGGCCCACATGGCGCTCCACAGTCCTTCGACGCGATGTGTTGCCATGGACCTGCAGCAGCGAACGGCATTCTCACCAATGGAACCCTCGCCTGCGTCCTGTCCGGGCTGGCTTGCTTCGCATCTTCAACAGGCCGGAGGCGTCGTGTCGTTTCGGCGCTTCATGGATCTTGCCCTCAATGATCCTGAAAACGGTTACTACGGCAGCGGTCATGGCCGTATCGGCATCAGAGGTGACTACGTCACCTCCCCGTCGCTTGGGCCTGACTTCGCCGCTCTTCTGGCAGATCAACTGGCTCTCTGGTTAAGGGAATTCCCCTCTGATGGCCTGCTGTCCCTGGTGGAGGTGGGTCCTGGGGAAGGTGAGATGGCCGCCGATCTGATCGCCTCTCTGGCGACGTTGATTCCTGATCGACTGCAGCAGATGGAGCTGGTGTTGGTTGAGCTCAATGACGCCATGCGCGAGCGTCAGCGCCAACGCCTTGCAGAGGTCCGAGACCTGCCAATTCGCTGGAGTTCACTTCAGGAGCTTCGGGAGTCCCCTGTTTGTGGCGTGGTTCTGGCGCATGAGTTGCTGGACGCTCTTCCCGTGGATCGTCTCACCTGGCGCAACGGCAGCCTCCAGCAACAGGGGGTTGCCTTGAACGACAGCGGAACGCTTGAGCTGGTTCTGCTGCCCCTGTCTTCCTCGCTGTCTGATGAGATCGAGGCGATCAGCGGTCATGCCGGCGTGGATCTTCCACCGGATGGTTCGCCTGAAGGCTGGACCAGCGAGTGGCATTCCGCCCAGTTCTCATGGCTGCAAACCATGCGATCTGGATTGCAGGAGGGTCTTCTGCTGGTGATCGATTACGCCATGGAGGCCAGGCGCTACTACAGCAATCGACGGACTGATGGGACGTTGTTTTGTATCAGCAAGCAGCAAGCCCATGGCGATCCCCTGTCCATGGTGGGTCGACAGGATCTGACGGCCCACCTGTGCCTCGAGACAATGCACGCAGCCGCTGATGCCGCTGATTGGCGATTGCTGGCAGATGGCCGTCAGGGTGAGATCCTGCTCGGCCTCGGGCTGGCTCAACGCCTGCATGGACTGCAGATGCTTCCTCCAGATCGCTTAAGTGAAGGTTTGCGGCGCCGGGAGGCCATGCTCCGTCTGGTTGATCCGGCAGGACTGGGTGAGTTCCGATGGTTGCTCTACAGCGCAGGACTGGATCCAGGCCGTTTCAGCTTTTCAGTGCCTCAAGGCAGCGCAGAATCTCCTCTCGGCTGATGTCGTCCCTGATCTCAACCTTTCCGACCCCCCGCGGCATCACGAAACGAAGCTTGCCGTCGCGGACTTTCTTGTCCCCTTGCAGGGTTGTCAGCACCGCTTGATCGTTGAGGGAAGGCCAACGGCTCGGTAGGCCGATGCGTTCGATCAGCTGTCGTTGTCGATCGGCGAGCTCTCGGCTCCAGCTGCCTCGCTGCACGGCCAGTTCACCGACGGCCACCATGCCGATGGCCACCGCCTCGCCATGCAGCCAGGTGCCGTAACCGCAAAGTGTTTCGACCACATGGCCGAAGGTGTGGCCGTAATTGAGGATGGCGCGCAAGCCACCCTCCCGTTCGTCTGCGGCCACGACCCTGGCCTTTTCCGCACAGGATCGCTCCAGCAGCGTCTCCAACAATTCACTGCCAAGGCCTGCCGGATGGTTCGGCTCAGGGCATGCCTCGAGCAGCTCAAACAGATTTGGATCTCCGAGAACCCCATATTTGATCACCTCCGCCATCCCCGCTCGGAATTCCCGAATCGGCAGGCTGGCCAGGGTTGCTGGATCGATCAGCACCAGTTGGGGCTGATGAAACGCCCCGATCAGATTCTTGCCGCCCGGATGATTCACACCGGTCTTTCCCCCGATCGATGCATCGACCATCGCCAGGAGCGTTGTCGGGACCTGGATAACGCCGATACCCCGTAGCCAGGTTGCTGCGGCGAAACCGGTCATGTCTCCAACCACCCCTCCTCCCAAAGCGAGCATCAACGAGCTGCGTTCCAGCCTGTGCTGAAAAGCGGCGTCATGGATCTGCGCCACCGTCGCTGGTGTTTTGTGCTGCTCGCCAGCTTCGATCAGCAGCAGTTCCGTTTTGAAGCCGTGGTGTTTCAAGGATTCAAGGCAGGTCGCGCCGTACAACTCCGCCACGTCCGGATTGCTGACCACCAAAATCTGACGCCCTTCCCGAACTCCAGCCTGGAGAAGCGCTTTCCCAGTCTCCTGGAGACATCCGTCTCCAATCACCACTTCATAGGGATCACGATCGAGCGCTACAGCAATGCGGCGGTGCGGCAATGGCGGAGCAGCGGTCATCAGCATGAAGCGGCCTCGGGTCCCCATCCTGCCGGGCAAACAATCCCCAGGGGCCGTAAGGTCTGGCGAAATCCTGTTCGCTCCCATGGCGGCATCGGGACATTGGCGCGGCTCCCTCACGGCTTGGGGATTCCTGTTGCCGGCTTTGGTTCTGATCAGTCTGTCCGTGCTGATTCCAGCCGTGATGGCACTGGTGATGAGCTTCAGTTCCACCGGCTTGGATGTCAGTGAGCCCCTCAGATTCATTGGACTGGCCAATTTCCGCCGACTGATCTCGGATCCGATGGCCCGTCAGGTACTTCTCACCACCTTCCTTTATCTGTTCGGCGTGGTGCCTCCCATCGTGCTCGGCTCACTTGCTCTGGCCGTACTGGTGAACCGCAGTCTCCCGGGAATGCATTGTCTCAGAGGTGCCTTCTACACCCCTGTATTGGTGTCGATCGTCGTTGCAGCCATCGCCTTCCGCTGGCTTTACTCCGAAAACGGCCTGATCAATGGCTGGCTGGCGGCTGCCCTAGGTGATTCGTTCACGCCAATCGGCTTTCTGACGTCCCCCCAGCTGGCGCTTCCCGCCGTCATGTTCGTCACGCTTTGGAAGGGCCTTGGGTACTACATGGTGATTTTCCTGGCTGGACTTCAGGGAATTCCAGGAGAGCTCTATGAAGCTGCGGAGCTCGATGGCAGCGAGGGCTGGCGTCAGCACCTGGACATCACCCTTCCACTCCTACGTCCCTACATCACGTTGGTGGCGGTGGTGTCTTCAATCGCTGCCACCAAGGTCTTCGAGGAGGTCTTTCTGATGACGCAGGGAGGACCAGCGGATGCCACCCGGACCATTGTTTATTACGTGTACAACCAGGCTTTCGCTGAACTGGAGATCAGCTATGCCTGCACCCTCGGCCTTGCCCTGTTCCTGTTGGTGATGCTGTTCACGGCTCTCCGGCTGGCTTTCAGCAGTGATCGCTCGTTGATCTAAGCAGCCGACGAGCCCTTGTGATGGCAAGCTTCCAGGGTCTGTCAGCGCCTTTTCGGTCATGACCAGCTCGCCCGCCACGATCGGAGTTGTGGGAGGAGGCCAACTGGCCCGGATGCTTGTTCAAGCCGCATCAGAGAGGCAGATCGCCGTGTCTGTTCAGACGGGCGCTGCTGATGACCCAGCCGTTGATGGTGCGTCGCGTCTGATCAGTGCGGATCCGCGTGATGTGGCGGGTACGCGGCAGCTTGTCGAGGGCTGTGACGGCATCACATTCGAAAACGAATGGGTGAACATCGATGCTCTGATCCCTTTGGAACTGCAGGGAGTTCGTTTCCGTCCTGCATTGGCGGCTCTATCGCCGCTGGTGGACAAGCTTCTTCAGCGGCAGTTGCTGGCAGACCTCTGTATCGCCTGCCCACCCTGGATTCCACTCAGTCGCATCTCTCCGTCTCAGCCTGCGCTGCCGACGGGATGGACCTTCCCTGTGATGGCCAAGGCTGCACGCGGCGGTTACGACGGCAAAGGGACGCTGATTCTCAAGTCCGTGGATGATTTGGCCCAGTTAATGCGCCGTGTCAACGCAAGTGAGTGGCTGCTTGAAGCCTGGGTGCACTACGAGCGGGAATTGGCCCTGGTGGTGAGCCGGGATGGCCAGGGACGCGTCAGAAGTTTTCCCCTCGTTGAAACTCACCAATCCAGTCAGGTCTGCGACTGGGTTCTGGCTCCAGCCGCGGTTGATCAATCAATTGAAGCGCTCGCTTACAACGTGGCGGCCTCACTCCTCACCAAGTTGAACTACGTCGGTGTGATGGCCCTCGAGTTCTTCCATGGCCCCTCGGGACTGCAGGTGAACGAAATCGCTCCTCGCACTCACAATTCGGGCCATTTTTCTATTGATGCCTGCAGCAGCAGTCAGTTCGATCAGCAGCTCTGCATCGTGGCCGGCTTGCCGGTGCCATCGGTCCAGCTCACCAGTCGTGGTGCACTGATGGTAAATCTGCTCGGGTTGGATCCTGATCAAGCCGCTCCCCTCGAGCAGCGACTCAGCAGCCTGCAAAATCTCCCGGAAAGCCATCTGCACTGGTACCAGAAACCAAGCGAAACCCCAGGACGAAAGCTGGGTCATGTCACGGTTCTGCTCAGGGAGCAGACGGCAGCAAAGCGTCGAGATGAAGCAATGGCTGCTCTAGAGGTGATTCGTCGAATCTGGCCATTGCAAGTAGAAGAAGACGACTAAGATTTCCATGAACTGCTCTGTTGGTGACGGCCTTTCTCTAGTGCTCTGATCTGACTCTCTTTCGACTTGGGGAGACTGTCGTGACGGTGACGTAGACCGGCCATGCAGCCGGAAACGAAACCCCACTTTGTCCCCCCTTCTGGTTCTTCCAGGTCGAAGCCTGGAGGCTGCACGGCACAGCGGTTCACCCCAATGATTGCATGGGTTCTCAGCGGTTCAGTTGAGGCCCGGTTCCAACAACTGGTTGCAACACATCAGGATTGGTGATGTCTTGATGATCTGTATCGCGTGACCGATATGTGTGAAATGTAGGCAGGTGATGTGACAGCTGGGAACTGGCACACAGCTATGTCGACCATCAGTAGCTCATCCTCTGTGTCTGTTGGAACCATCCCAGTGTCCTCAAGGGAAGAACTGTTGGAACCAGCTACGAAGCCAGGTAATCAGGGTCAATAACTGGCGCAACGTCAGCTACAGCAGGTGTTCTCCTGTGTTGCTGGTGTTGTCCCGCTCCGCTCACTACGTTCACTCCGCTCTGTCTCTTCAGTGTTGTCACTGCTTCACAGACTGTGCGTCTGTATTGCTCTGTGACCGACCAAGGTCGCCCTGTATGACCGCTGTATTGGCCTGTATCAAGCGGCAGCAGTGCTGACTATCTGACCAGCTGACAGCAGGTAAGGCGTGACAAAGGCGACAGCAGCAGTGGCTGGTAAGCAATGACATACCCCACCCCTACCCCTATCAATCATCAACACAATGTCTGACCGCTGGCGCTGGCGCAGCAGATAAAACAACAGGCGCAGCAAAATAATCAGACAGCAGGCAAAGAAGGCATCAATAAGGCCACTTCCTGCAGCTCTCTGGCTGGCAAAGACACCCCCCCCTGGGGGTCTGTTGTGTCCCTGCTACTACGATAATAGACTTAACAAATTTATTTCATTTTTTATGAGGTCACTACTCAGAACTATTCCATTAATTGGTGCACTGCTCATCTCAGCAGTTCCAGTTCAGGCTTTTCCTTTTTTAACATTTGAGGAAGTAGAGAAAGCTTGTCATGCTTCAGAAGAAAACACTAATTTGTGCGTAAGTGTTGCTGAAATGAGTGCTATGAGGAGGATGGTGATTTTGCTTTGTAACTTTGAAGCGAAAGGCAGGATTACAAAAGAGGATTTAGATTTGACTTTGGATGAATGGACCTTTAATCAGAGTATGAGTATGATCCCACTGTTGAATAAAGCAGTAGAGATGACATTAAAAGAATTCCCAGAATGTTCACTTAATCCTTAGTTGTAGGGTCCAGCAAAAAGGCTCTACAACGAGCGATCAATGCATGCCTGATAGATTGCCTAATGTGAACATTAAGCCTGCCACAGAGCATTGATCATCCAGCTTCCGGTGCCCAACCCATTGTTTTCTGCCAGGTGGGTGCCCAGAGCTTGCACTTCTTGGTGAGGTGATCGCCTTGAGCTAGTTGGTTCTGGCGGATGGTGCAGCCTAGAAGCGAGTGGCATCAAGGTATTGCATTGACTTGTAACTATATGGTGACAGGCGGATACATCGTGAACGACTCGTCGATAATTGTTTTACCCAGTAAGGTAACATTAGCTGACAAATCACCTTCTATGGTGGTAACAATATTGCCATTACTTGCATTCAGTTTAATATAATTATCTAGATCAAAAGTCATAGTAGCTAAATCATTGCCACCTATAAAAGGAATTCGTGAAGGGATTTTAATTGTTCCATCTGCTTCAGCAAAAGGATTTACAGTTACGCCAATGGCACTGAAATCACGTGCATTTGTCTCAAATCCTGTAATATCAACTGTAGGCTTGATATCAGGACTAGTAGTGTAAAATTTACCACCAATTACATCCAAGGATGCGGAAGGACTGAATTCAGCATTGGCATTAAACAATTGACCACTGACAGGATCACCACTAGAAGAGAATGCAGTAACATTACCTTTAATGCCTGTGTTTACGGACAATTGGCCAAAATCAGTAGTAATAGAATCGCTAGGGCCGGGAAAAATAATTGTTCGCATCGCATTAATTTTTCCCGCTGAAATATTTCCACTGAAATCAGTAGTGAGGGTTGATTTAATATCAGGTATATAATTGTGATTGGCAGCAGCAGAGGTTAGTCCACCACCAAAGTCGATTGAACCTTCAAGGCGTGGAGTTATCGTTAAATCAGCAGAGATAGGAAATTTTCTACCCGTAAGAGTAATATCTTCCCAAGTGTAACTAAAAGGCAAAGCAGTCGATGAAGTTCCATGATTAAATTGATTAACGGATTTCTTTACCTTTTGCCAGGCTGCACTTGATGTAGCAGTAAATCCTCCATTATTAGAAAAAATATTAGTTATAAATGGGATAGGTGGTGTTGGTGTTGGTGTTGGTGTTGGTGGAGGGAATTGAATAGGAGCGGGTAAAGGGGCAGGGGCAGGAGCAGGAGCAGGAGCAGGGGAGGGGGAAGGGTTATTGGAAGGACAACCAACCACTGGAAGGCAGAATGAGAATGAGAGCGGTCCTCGTTCAAACTGATTATCACCAGATTCAAAGCTTCGATAACTACGAGAATCTGATTCTAGCTTTTGACCTGAATCATAGTTTTTTGCTTGATAAAGCCAACGTTTTTTACTATTAGGATCAAGCTTGAGGTGATTTGAAACTGAACTGAAACCGTGCGCAGTTTTCAACAAGTCTTCATTTTGTTTTAGAAATCCATAATCATGAAGCTTGGCTGATGCAACAATCTTCCCATTTTTATTGAATCTTAAACTCTTATACTGGAATAGCAAATGGGTCTGACCATCAATACCAATTGCACTTCCATATACAGGCTCCTCAGATGTATATCGATCCCAATTATTAATCAATTGACTTGAAGAGACAGAGCCCTTAGTGCCATCTGCGTGGGTCCAGTTGTGTTTTGTTCTTTTGTCGGCACTACTAATAACCTTAAAATGACCAGGCTTTATTTGATTAAAAGTAAGCTTAGGCCTGCGTAGGTTAAGTCCAAAAATATAGCTGGGGTCGTCATTGCTGGCAAAATGTTTCTGAAGAGCCACAATTGCATAACAAATACCACTATAGCTTAAACAATGCGAAAGTCCATAGAACCAAGGCAGCATATATCTTCAGAGTAGGACACAAAAGGAAACAGAGATTGATGCATTCAGTACTGCCTCACTTCTATCCATCCCATTGTCAGTAAGCAGCTCAAGGCGTGTGCTGATATAAGCCAATCCAGCAGTTGCATGGTTTCTTTGAGTTGCTCCTCTGTAGGGCGGACGTGGCCACTAACCACAGCACTCATCCCTGGAATACTGTGCCTCGTGATCTCCCAAAGGAAGAACGGGATCACACGGGTGTCCAGCTCGGTATTGATCCAGCGGTTCACCTACTTCTGTAAGTCTGATGAGTGACTCGTGAGTTCAGTCATGCAGTTGAGCGTCTCAGACATTGATGCTTGAAACCTTCTAATGGCTGCACACTCACCTAATGCTGCCCAATCAACGGATTGAGCAAGCACCGTGAATCGTTCAACCATCTCAGCATTATTGATCTGATCAAGCTCACCATCTGTTGGTAGGGGGCTTGGTTCAGTGTGTTGCTCAGAACAAGTCTTCAAAGACTGGTTTTGATGTATTTGCTGAAGTTCCTTTGATTGTTCCTGTGGTGTCTCTGGAAAGGTGGCGGCATCACTGCTTGGCATCTCCTGCTTCGGATATGAACGACGGATCTGCTCCAGCCTTCTGACAGAGATGCTTTGTTGACCAGCACTAAAGTCGAAATCTGGATATGACACTTCTTCCTGAACTACTCGATAGCCTTGAGAACTCATTCTGCTGAGCTCGTATTTGTGAGACGGGGATAGTTTCTCAAACCATTGAAGCTCGTCCTTGCCGGAGAATCGACTAGTTAACCAATCCGCAGTAGAGACTAGTTTATGAGAATTATTTTTAGAAAAACCAAGTCGTTCAATCGTCTGTTGTGCTTGCTTTCTTAGTACCTTTGACTTATACCCGTAGCGGTTGTCTTCATTAAATCGATGATTGTTGTCTAGGTAAGCAGCTTCTTTGAAGACAGCAACGGCAAAATCTAGGCCTTGCTTTGAATAGCCTTTCTGTAACTGCTTAATATGAGTGTGGAATTCAATCAATTCCTTGATCGTCTGATCTGTTAGCTGATTCCGAATCCTTTCGAGACTGTCGTTAAAACGATGGTCTGGTTCACCTGCTTTATCAACAGGAAGCATTAGTGTGTAATTCAATTGATTCATTATTTTTATCCACACGTGTGGACTTTCTATTGGATCACCCACTTGCCGGTGGCTTGTCCTAGTAAATGGGTAGGTATAGGAATCATCTGGATGTCAGAAGGCATGTTTCCGCGCCAGCTCCGCTGGTGCTAGGCCTCTTTTACATCCTGATGTCACATCATCTTGGAGTGGTCTGCTGTGCCGCTATTCCATCACGTCACGCAAAGGGTCAAATTCTTGGATCTACCTGAGCTGCTGGTCTTTCTCAGTTCCTTGGCTTCTGACTTGCTAACCGCGAGTTACTCCGTTAAGGCATTCACAGCGGCCAATTTCTTTAGGCACGATTCCAAACGTGCTTTGGAGAATTGCTTTCTTCTCTACTATTAGTGTCCATTTAAGCGTAGTCCATTGCAGGACAGTGGATTACAGGGAAAACAAGTAAGGTTATTGCTAGATACACAAATGATTGCAAAAGAAATAAGGAATGCAATAAGAAGAGTCAACGCCAAGCCCAACCCCTGCGCTCACTGTGGTGAACAATGCCCCGACCATCGGGGAACCTACTGCTCAGTCAAGTGCCGGGTGGCGGCCCATCGCAAGCGGAAGCGGGAGGCTGCGTCTGTGTAACGGCCTGCTGATTTGCCCGAAGGCGGGCCAACTGGTCAGCTGTTACAACCTCAAATAACAGACGCACAGGCGGATGACAGCAATGGTCAACTCTTGTCTTCGGCCCCTTGCCTCACCCCCGTGCAGCTGAGTTGGATCGTTTGCTGTCGCTGGAGTCCGACGTTGACGATCTGAATGGTGACGATCCCAAGCCAGACGTCTCCTGACTAACCAGCCTCAGGAGCCCAGCACATCCCTCTGCCAGGTCGGCGCCCAAAGTTTGCACCGCTTCTTGAGGTGCTGTCTCTGTTGCAGCTGCTTGCAGTGAGGCTGGTGTCTATTAATCAAAGAGCAGGTGCAACGAATTATTTATGCTTCCAAGGCTATAACTCTGCCTGTCAAATTTTCAATCAATAACAGCAGATCTAGATTGGAATCGGTGTTGTATGTAGACGAGATGCTATTCTCTAATCCAGCGAGCCTGTCATAGATGCCAGAAAGTTCAGTATAGATACTTTGCGTATCCTTGTAGTTGCGATTAAGGTAGTAATTGATGCCAGCATCCTTATTGGATGATGGAGTTATTGGATCAAGCTTCACGGCATCTTCAAGAGTTGAGATGCTGTTTTTCAAACCAGTTATCACATCAGAGTCAACAACACCAGAATCACCATTGTCTACTTTACTTAACGACTTAATTTCATCCTCCAGAGAAGAAATACGATTTGTCAGTTTTATGATTTTCTGATCTGAATTATTGCTGTTTCCGTTTGAACCCTTGCCGTCGAGGCTATTCTGGATAGATTCGAGATACACGTCAAATTCATCAAGACGCCTTTTATTTTTATTTATTAGCTTAGTATAAGTCGAATCTAATTCCGGTCCGTTCTTATTGCCTTTGGTTGATTTCCCAATCGTCTTATCCAAAGCATCAACAAGAGCCTTGTGCTCATCAACCTGCTTCTCTAATGCTAGAAAAGAAGTTTTGATATCTTTTGTTTTTTGGTCAAGACTTTGAATGCCACACGCAATGGTCGTGAAAGGGTTACCTTTACGCGAATCTTTTCTTAAATCATGCTCGGATAATCTTGGTACCGATTCAAGATTTCTACAGTTTGGTATTCCAAAAAAATGATATGGATATTTATTAGGCTTGCGAACAAACATAAAATTTGTTTCAACCCAATTCGACGTACCTTTATTAGAATTTTTGATTGAATTTTTAGACATGAGAGAAAGGTGAGCAACCCATCTCTTTATAGCCACTAATTAAAGAATATGCAACAAATAAAAAGACACTCCAACATTGCAGTTGGACGTGGTGCTTACAAAGGGAAGAGAGAACCCATTCGTGACAGTCTGAACTCTATGTATCAATCACAAACATATGTAGTCTGCTAGCTAACGTGCTCTATACGGTGCCTGTGTGGTTCTGTATGAAGCGATAGGTAGGTGTTAGGTAGTATGATATCAATTGATTTTTAGAGACGGCTTATTCGTCCAGCCGAAATTATTTACTCTGATCAAGATGATAGTTCTAACATGAACTTAATATTTAAGCATATGATTTGACATGACAATGAAAAATCAATTAAACATATAATTGGATTCAATTATTGTTTCTAGGTCTTGACCTAGACTTTCGGGCCTTTCTAAAGACATTTTGTCTATTCCAAAGTCATCTGCTAGCCGACCAAGCGGATCACCATCACATACCTCTACAAAGCTTTTCCGTAGGCGCTCATGAGCATCTTCCATGTCGGCTGGAAGTACTGCTATGCAATCGTGAATTGTACTTAACGGTCTCTGCCAGTTATGGAATGCTGCTTTTAAGACTGCAGCATCGTATGAATGTACAAATTGAGGACTCAGACTAGTCTTTAACTTTGAGATGTTTGGAAGCTTTAGGTTTCCCAGCCCAATGCTGACTTTGCCAAGAAAGTGGGTTTCGACTCTTATTGCATCAGCTGGTTGGTACTCGACGTGCTGAATGCTGTCAGCAGTGGGTGTGGACCAAGTATGGGACGTTGCACCTTGCTCTAGAGCCATCTCTGCAAGTTTCTCAATCCAAGCAAGCGTCTCAAAAGCTGCTGGAAATACCTTTTTACTGGCCTTTCGCAGTAAATCTGTCAAAACCTTTGTGTCTTTATAAGCAACCGGATTCGGATAAAGCCCTTCCTTGGTCAAAGCCATAATGATGTCCTGACGGTTAGTCCTGTAGGAACCTCCGTAAATAGCCACCATCAAGACAGGCTTTCCAAGACTCCGGTGGATTAGGTGCTCTGACAGCCATGCAGTCTCTCGATCAGCCTCAGCCAGCTCTCGTGCCACACGAAGCACTTCTAGGTATGCGTCCTTTGGTGGAGCATCTGGTTCCTTTTGAGGTGTCAGGTTGCTGAACTCCATCCCCTTTGGATCACGCCTCATGGCGCTCAGTAACTGCAAGCCAGAGGCTGTGGCGTCAGCCGTAACGGGTACATGCCAAAGCGTTTGCTGCTTCCTCAGTACGACCTTCACCCACTCAATAGCTAATTGAAGGAACTGCCATGGATCGTCAGCCTGTTCCCATTGAGTTGCTGTACCGATCGGGTTATCTGCAATGGCCTCCAGCAGCTGTGAGTGTGATCTCGTCCACCGAGATCGTTCATTGAAGGTTCCCCTACTACCCAAGAACGCTGCTCCAACAGCTTGAGCTGCTAACTCTTCCGATCGCTCATTTAGTAGGCAGCCTTCTGCAAATCGCGATAGGGACTTCTCCAAGTCCGACTTCTGTCTCCCTAACCAAGCCTGCTGGTCGTAGAGGCGTCCTCTGAAATCACATTCCCAGCTCAGATAAAAGTGTGGTTCCTTGGAAAACTGCCTAGCCATGGACAGTACAGACATCGTTGAACGGGCTCTTTCAACCTGCTCATGGTGAGCTTCGTGAATGGAGTGTTGAAGCTTTCTCCAGGCAACTCGTTCTGCATCTTCTTTCGGCAGGTTTTTGATGTGTTCAGGCATTACCTGAGCCCTTCGAGGATCGTTTGTAACTGCCCTGAAACTTCCAACTGATATGTCTTTAACCCAGCACGCTTCAACGACCTTCAAGACCTCCTGGTCGATGCACCAGGCAGTGCGTTGAAGTGTATTGAGTAGGTCAATTGCTACTTGCCCAAACTGGCTATCGGAATGCATCCCCTTTCTTCCACCACAAAGCGGATGGACCTGCCTAAGCAGAGGGGAGTGATAGCCGCCGGAGATGTTTTTCCTTGATGGCTGATCTTGAAGTTTCCAATCCAGTGGTGGCTCTACTAGAGGCCAAGACAAATACGACCAGGAATCAATGTTGGACCTTGCATGCTCAAGCCACTGAGCAACAGCTGGTGATGGCAGCAGAACGTTCTCTGTCTTGTTCCTTGCCATCCGTTTTGGAGTTCGAGTGAACCATCCCGCTTGAACGGCTGCCTCAATCAGGAAAAGCCCAATCCCAGTACGTACTTCTGATGCCCACGTCGGAAATAGATCATCCTGTGCCCAGCCCTTATCAAGCAGTTGTTTTTCAACTGACAACTTGATGCCTAAATGCTTGTGACGAGGCGATGAGTTTTTCTTTTTTTGCTTGGCATCGACAAGCCGTTCAGTATCTTTGCCGCCAAGTTCAATGTAGTAATTTATTCTTGCTTCACTCTCAAGTATACGGCCAATTGTCGTGGCGACTTCAACTAGTTGGTTGTTCCCGGTATCGATACAATCGATCATCTTTTTCATCGCGCAATAAGCCACATACTCAACGCCAAGCTCTTCTGTTAGATCGTGAGTGTGAATGGCGAAGTGACCCCATTTACTCGCCTTCCCCTGCATTACTATTTGCAATCGATCATTTAATGCTTCTGAGTACGGCAAAAACAAGTTTAGGAACAGCTGACGACCTTCAGTTGTTCCTGATATATATGATTTTTCTTTAGCCTGCTGAAGATCTCGTCTTCGCTTTTTAACAGCTTCTCTATGGGACTGTTCTTCTAGTTTGAGCTGTCGTGAATTCATGTTATCAATTCCCAAGGCTCCAACTTTTTTTATTTTTTAGATCTTTCTCATTCTCATTGATTTGATTCGTTCCAAGGCCTATCAAAAAGGCGACAGTGAGTACAAGGGTTGGTGTCAAGATTGGATTCTGCATATGAATTGAGTCTGATTTAGCAAACAGGCATAGCCATCCCCCATTCGTGTCGTGTCTAGGGCTCTCCACTAGCCAAATCGGGTGATGGCAGGGTGGTTGTCAGTGAAGAAACGCCATTGATTGAATGGAAAAATCCTGATGTTTTACCTTTATTGAATTTGTTGTATTTGGGTGTGGTCAAATAAGGCATGAATATTTAGTTGTTATGTTGAAGTATGTTGCAATGATAGAATAGCTGATACCACTATCGTGCATCTGTATTGCTTGTGTTTGTTGAGTGTCAGTAAGTTTCATTCAATGTGTGGTTGCGTATGTTGGTTAATTAGCTATCCAAGTATCTCAACAACAGACCTAAGTTCATCAGTTGTAGGTCTTACGTAACCGCTGACAACCTCTGACATACCAGGGATTGAGTGCCTTGTGATTTCATACAAGACAAACGGAGACACCCTTTCATTCATCAGACGTGTCACTACATAGCTTCTGAGGTTGTGTGAGCTGAACCCATAGCGGTCAGTAAATCTCTCTGCCCATCGCACAGCCCAACTCTCAAGAGCAGTTTTGTAGTCATCCCATATCCAGTCGGTGCTGTTGTTGGTGAATGCTTCGGGCAGCATCAACTCAAGCTTGCTCATCAACAGTTTGTTAATTGGAACAACTCTTTCGTCCTTTGCTTTGCCCTTTAATCTCCTCACCCTTCCATCAGCTTCCCAGTTGACATAACTAATGGTGCGTCTGTTGGTGTCAATGTCACACCACCTCAACCCACCGTGTCCTGACTTTCGGCAACCCTGCGTTATCTGTATCCAGAACTGAATGTCGTTCAGCTCATCAGCCTTGTCACGAGCTGCCTGCATCTGCTCCAGAGGTATGGCTTCCTTCTTCTCGGAGGTTGCCAGCTTCCTAGTCAGACCTTCCCAAATGTTCACAGTTACCTCACCGTTGTCCCTTGCCCAGTTCCAAAAGGCCTTCAGACAGTTGATGGAAGTTCTTACTGACTGGTGAGCGCTCTTCTGCAGCAACACAGCTTTGTATTGCACTGCCTGTTGCTTTGTCATCCCTCCCAGGTATTCACTGCCAAGCCATTCAGACAACAGCTTCAGACGGCTCTTCCAGTTTGCGTATGTGCTTGCAGCTGGTAACTCCTCAACCCTTCTCCTCTCCATCCACTGCAGATAGGACGAGATGCCCTTCTCAGCAGCCTTCAGGCGTGCCTCAAGGGCTGGGACCTCTGCAACCTCAAGACCCTGCTCACGGACAGCCTCAGCGCCATAAACAAGCGTGTTGTATTCAGCCTCACTGTGGCCTGCTGCCCTCATATTCCTTTCCAGCTCATCAAAGAAGGCTGGTTCGTCTGGCCTCACTTGTTTGAAGGTCTTTCCAATCGGGTCAACAGACGCAGCCTCCCTTAACCGTTGCTCTATCTGCAGCAACAGTTCAGGTCGGTTCCTCAGTGCCTCTGCTCTTGTGTTCCCTGCCTTCTTGACAATCTTGCTGGACTTGATGGCACCTCTCAGTGCACGTGGCACTGCAACAATCAGGTAATACCCCGCTCTGCCTTTTATTTGCGTCAGTTTTGTCACTGGTTCCAACGGGTGGTTCCAACAACCTACCTTCAAAACCACTGACATACCAGCTGGTCTGCCTTCTCAGCCTCTTATGGTTTTATCAGGTCGATCACCGGGGCTCGCACGGCACAGCGGTTCACCCCATTGACCAGTGGACATCGCTCGATGACTCCGATCGCTTTATCGGTTCTTCTTGCCTGCTCCAAAGCCTCGGCAGAGGAAACCGTCAGGTTCCTTACGGATGATGCACAGGTGGCCTGTCGAGCCATTCTTCCGGCCTGCTTCAAACGACAGGACTGGGCTGCTCTCTGTCTGAGGGAACCCGACATTCGCAGCGGTCACACCGAAGCCTGTGACCAGGCGATTGAGGCGGTTGACCCCTGATCAGGGTCGTAGCTGGTTCACTGTGATCTGCAGGGTCTCTCTGTCGAGATTGGTGACCACGAAAACCTCCTGAGCGCTGCTGCCCTTCCGCGCCAAAAGTTTGAAGCCGCCACGGATCGGGACAGAAACTCTTAGTTGCAAGGTCTGGCAACGACCCCTCACTTTTGAGATCACGGCCGGGGTGATTGTCTGGATGGTGGGCACGCGAGCGAGAGCCTTCAGCCAGGGGATCAGGCCTTCGACGTACGTGCTGTGTGTGATGACAACCCGGCCCAAATCGGTATGAAATCCCGAGATCTGGTCGAAGCTAGCGGCCATGGCTATGCCGAAGAGAGCACCATGCCTGGTGATGCTCCGTTCGATCGATGCATTGCGACAGGCCGTCTCCGGTCCACTCGAGGATCGTTGCGGCCCAACCGCCCGCACCTTGACGGTGGAACTGCATGGTGCGGAGGTGCGTGGCCTGGCGATCAGCCCAGGACGCGTGTTCCGTTACGTCTTTGACAGCCGTCGAAAACGCTTTCGAACAGTCGATGTGCTCAAGCTGACCAAAGCGACACGTAAGCCTGCGGCTTGAGTCAGCAGCGTTCCAGCGGAGCCATTGTCAGACCTTCCCCTGAAAGCTGCTGGTGATAAAGCTCTGCCTGCTCAAGGGGCCCGCACCACACTTCAGCCGCCCCCTGGCTGTCGACTCGATTGGCGAGATCCCAGGCCTTGTCCTCGCTCATGCCAGGAATGATCCTGCGCAGGCAATCCACGACGTGCTGAAAGGTATTGACGTCATCGTCGAGGACGATGACCCGCGCCTGGGGATAACGCTGTGTGGTCTTTTCCCGCTCCAGCAGCGACGTTGATCCCGGGCTGGAGGTTGTCATGACAATTGTCGTGATTTTGTTTTCGGGTCCATGACCCTAGGTAGGATCTCCCTATCCAAGTGGTCAAGTACATGTTGTTCACCCTTGCCTGGGCGGCACTGGCAGCAACCTTCAGCTTCTCGATCGCAATGGTGGTTTGGGGTCGCAACGGCGACGGAACCCTTAATTTCTGAACAGCTGAGCTTCTTGCTGAACTCCGAAGCGCCTTTGCTGAGCCAGACTTTGGCTGTGCTGGCGGCAGTTTTGCTTGTTTTTGTCAGCATCTGTGTTGTCTACCTGTCCACGGTTGAGTGGCGGGATCGTCGTCGTCGGGGCATGTGAAAGCACTTGTGCATGACGTCCTCAAGAGGGTGAGGACGCAGCCCTTCACCAGTCTCGCGATCGCCTTTCTGGTGCTCATACCGCTGACGTCTCTCTGGCTGAGTGACCAGAGGACCGGAACCGAATCAGATTCAAGCCCCAATGCTGATCCATTGCTTCATGTGAGCGAGGGGATGCAGATGGTGCAGAGCTTCCGGGTTGATGCGGCGAAGCCGGTTCCAGCCCTGTGGACCAAGCTTTTTGACCCAAAAACCGCTTCAGAGCTCTGGCAACAACTGGATGAACAGATCTGGTGGCAGGCCTGGCCCCAGGAGGGAGATGCTCTGCTCATCCTGCCCGAAACGTCGGTGGTTCTACCGAGCGCCACAGCCCCTTTACGCCGAGAAATAGAAGGATTCACCCTCGTCTTTGCAGACCTTCTGAATGCCGTCACCTTTGACCAGCAGGCGCGTTCATCAAACATTGTTCCTTCCCCTCTGGAGGCGCGATGTTTCAAGTACCTCAGGAAAGGTTCGGCTGTTCTTTGGTCCCCAGCCGCTCTTGCATCAATGGCTGGACCGATGCTGCCTTTGCTTCAAAGTGCTTCCTATGGATGCTTCTCCTTGGAGCTCAAGGGGACGTTGTTGTCATGGAGCGGCGTTGTTGGCTCACGACCCTTAAGGCAAGCATCGAAGCGTCTTGCTCCTCCGGATCAGCCCGCTGAGATCCCATCGTTGAACACGACAGCGTCAAAGCCTGTCAAGCCATCGTCTGCCAAACAGTCCTCCAGCAAAAAAACCACCTCCAAAACACCCACCTCCAAAAAACCGTCCTCCAAAGCACCCTCCACGAAGAAAACGGCTTCCGCAGCACCTCTGCTGGAAATGTCGAGCTCGTCGTCCCGATCGCTGCTTGGCGCCATGTTGAATCGTCCCCTGATTCGGGACGGTCTCGAGGAGGACTATGGCCTTCCACCAACCCTTCAGCTTGAACTGCTTGATGCTCCTCTTTTTCTGAAAGTGATTCAGGTGGATCAGGGACCCTTCCTCGCTGGAGTCCAGTTGGATCTGCAGCTGCCAGCAGACACCAAGGCTGTGGTTTCCGCTCTCAACAGCGCCGCTGAGAAATTGAAAGAGGGAGGGCTGCAACGTCGTGAAAAAAAGTTGATCAGTCCCAATGGGCGATCTGCTGGTCGTGCCGTTCTTTGGTTTGAAAAGCACGATGAGAAGGAGCGATTGCTCGGTGGTTGGACCTTGATCAACGCTGATGACACAAAAAAACATCCAGCGCAGCTGCGACTGACTCTCGCCACGTCCCCTCATGCCAAGGCATCGGCATCGGCTTCGGGTACCGCACTCCCTCAGGACCCAGTGCAGCTGATCCTCTCCATGCAGCCCAATGACCTGGAGCAGCTCGGCCTGTTCGGTTCCAGCTGGCCGAGGCCGGTGCGACTGGCAAAACAGCTGAATCTGATTCTGCAACCCTTGGCCGGATCAGCAACAAGCCACGAAGACTGGAGTTGGATGAGGGGTCAGCTGGCTGTTCCCTGAGCCGATTCTGCCAACCGCTGCTCGCGTTTTTTGCGCTCGCTGGCCAGGGTCTCTTCCATCAATTCGACGGCTTGTTCCATTCGCTCTCGACTCGCCAGAAAGAGGCTGATGTCCTTGTCCACCCTGGACCGGTTCAGACCCAGTGTTTCTGAAAGTTCAGATGCTTGGGTTTTGAGTTGGTCAACTTTGGCCTTCGCGTCAGCTTCGCCATTGGCGGCATCCAGAAGGCTGAACAGACCAATGGCCATCAGCCTGGAGTAATGGGCGTCCTCAGGACGCTGAAACTGTTTCACCCAGCCATCGAATACACCGTCTGATTGGTTGCCGGCCTTCTCCAGAGTTGTTGCGGCTTCCTTTCTGAGCTGGTCGGCTTCGAAGCCATTGCTGTCGCAGAGGGCCTTGAACAGCAATGGGGGGTGATCCTCAGGCCGGTACCCCTGGGTGAAGGCACGGAAGACGGTGTCAAGCCCAACTGCAAACAAAGAATTGCTCTTGAACTGTTTCTGATGGCTCAGCAGGTGCAGCTCAACAAGAAGCTCATCGGCAAGCCTCCGATACAGAGGGGCGATGACGTAAGGAAACAGCTGATGAAAATCGCGTTTGCTGTCAGCGATGGTCTTACGGTCGCCCAACTCGTGATCCGGAATCGATGGTGATGACCATAGCGCCGAAGATGTCGCCGTTAGGATCAAACCATTCATGCAGAGGCCAGATGATCCCGATCGTGATTGAGGAGTCCGGACGGGGCGAGAGGGCGTTTGATATCTATTCGAGGCTGCTTCGCGAACGCATCATTTTTCTCGGTGAAGCTGTCACGAGTGACTCAGCAAACAGAATCGTGGCTCAGATGTTGTTTCTTGAGGCAGAGGATCCCGAAAAAGATATCTATCTGTATATCAATTCTCCTGGGGGCTCCGTCTACGACGGCCTAGGGATTTTTGACACTATGCAACATATTCGTCCTGACGTTCAGACCGTCTGTGTTGGCTTGGCAGCAAGTATGGGCGCCTTTTTGCTGTGTGCCGGCGCGAAGGGTAAGCGAAGCAGCCTTCAACATTCACGCATCATGATTCCCCAGCCACTGGGTGGCGCCCGAGGCCAGGCCAGTGATATCCGGATTCAAGCCGACGAGATTCTCTTTCTCAAGGATCGACTGAATCAGGAATTAGCAGATCGAACAGGCCAACCCCTGGACAGGATTCAGCAGGACACCGATCGAGACTTTTTCATGTCTCCGACAGAAGCTGCAACCTATGGATTGATCGACCAGGTGATCGATAAGCGTCCTGTGCACTCCGTCGATTGAAATCAGGCCTTCCAACGAAAATATGCCCCGTCTGCGAACGCCCCTTCCAATGGCGTAAAGCATGGAAACAATGCTGGGATGATGTGACTTATTGTTCTGATCGATGTCGACGTCGTAAAAATAAAATCAAGTAAGACTAATCGAGCAAGTCCTTGCGACTGTCTTTGAGGAGATTCCACATCGTTTTAATCTGTTCAAAATCTTCTTCTTGACCAACTTTCCCGTTGGATTGAAGTCCGACAATCAGGCCAACGCGATCAGCAAATTCTACAAGATTCTGGTGAAAGGCAACACGCTGAGGGCTCCAGTCCGTTCCATGAAAACGGGAATGGTTCTCCATTGGAGATCGAATACCCTCGTCCAGCATTGCATTAAAAAAACCACGCTCAATTTAGGAACGAGCGTGGTTGATATCTGTGTTCTGGTTTAGTTCAGGCTGGGAATGGAACGCTCTTTCTCTGGGATATCCGTGAATTCAGCAACGATCGCTCTGAATTCATCGCCATCCATCGTTTCCTTTTCGATCAGGAGTTCCACAAGTCGATCCATCACCTCACGGTGATCAGCAACGATCGCAACTGTTTCCTTGTAGCAGTGCTTCACCATGGTCCGAACCTGCTCATCGATCTGACGAGCGATCGAATCGGAAACATCACTGCGCGTCATCAGATCACGACCCAGGAAAACCTCCTGATTGCCACCCTCGAGTGAAACAGGGCCAAGATCGCTCATGCCGAAACGCGTCACCATCTGACGTGCCATCGAGGCAACTTGTTGGATATCACCCCCTGCACCGGTGGTGACTTCCTGGTGACCAAACACCACATCTTCAGCAGCCCTGCCGCCAAGAGCTCCCATGATTCTCGATTTCAGCTGAGATCTGGTCACAAGGGTTTGTTCCTCGTCAGGAGAGAACCAGGTCAGTCCCTGAGCCTGTCCGCGGGGAATCAACGTGACTTTCTGAACAGGGTCGTGATCTTTCACCAGCGTTCCAATAAGGGCATGGCCAACTTCGTGATACGCGATCAGACGCTTGCTACGGCCATCGGTTAAAGGACGACCTTCCATGCCGGCAATAATGCGATCAACGGCATCATCAATTTCACTCAGGCCGATCGCCTCCTTGCGACGACGAGCCGTGAGGATGGCTGCTTCGTTCATCAGGTTGGCAAGATCAGCGCCGGTAAAACCTGGTGTTCTCCGAGCAATGCTTTCCAGGGAGAGCTCGGTCTCCAGTGTTTTATTCCTGCAGTGAACTTCGAGAATGGACAGACGCCCTTTGATGTCGGGAGCGTCAACAGTGACCTGACGATCAAAGCGACCAGGTCGCATCAAAGCTGAATCAAGAACGTCGGGACGGTTGGTCGCAGCAATGATGATGATGCCGCTGTTGCCTTCAAAACCATCCATTTCGGTGAGCAACTGATTCAGCGTCTGCTCACGTTCGTCATTACCGCCACCGATACCAGCGCCACGCTGACGGCCAACAGCATCGATTTCGTCGATGAAGATCAAGCAGGGGCTGTTTTCTTTGGCTTTCTTGAACAGATCACGAACCCTGCTGGCTCCAACACCAACGAACATCTCAACGAACTCAGAACCTGAAAGAGAGAAGAAGGGAACGCCCGCTTCTCCTGCAATCGCCTTGGCAAGAAGAGTTTTACCGGTTCCGGGAGGACCAACCAACAGCATTCCACGGGGAATCTGAGCTCCAACGGACGTGAATCGCTCAGGCTGCTTCAAAAACGTGACGACTTCCTCGAGCTCCTGCTTCGCCTCGTTAACGCCAGCCACATCGTCAAATTTGACGCCGGTTTCAGCCTCCATCATGAATTTCGCTTTGCTCTTTCCGAATTGCATGGCCTGACCAGGACCTCCAGGCATGCCACTGTTTCGGCGAGCAAGGAAAATCAACGACCCGATCAGAAGAAGCGGGAACAAGAGATTGCCAAGAAGACCAAGTGCAGGTGGTGTTGAGCGAGGCGGATGAATATCGAAGCTGATCCCTTCGTTTTTGAGTGTGTTGATCAATTCAGGGGCAAGACCTGGAAGATCAACTCGCAAACGTTGAACCCGGTTGTCCAGATCCGGATCGACAGCTTCAACGACCGCATTCCTGCCACCGTCATAGATATCAACGGCCGTCACTCGACCGGCTTCGACGTAATCGAGAAAACGGCCGTAACTCATGCGGGCAACAGCGGCATTTCTCGGTGCCACCGTCGGACCGTTTGATCCCAGCCCGTTGAAGCCTCCACTGTTGAGAACTTGCCAGCCGATCAACAGAACAACCCCAATTGGCAGCAGCCAGAGAGCAAGGAGACGCCAGCGCTGGTTCATGGAGCTGAGGAAATGATTAAAGAGTGTAAAGGAGCTACAGCAACTGCTGTGCTGTTCTTCAAAGGCTTCTAAGGGCCACGATCGGATCCAGTTTCGCCGCTCTGCGCGCCGGTACGACACCGAAGAACAAGCCAATGGATCCAGATAATCCAACCGTCATCAGCACGGTGCTGGTGCCGATACTCGCTGGCAGCGGCGTCAACGTGGCGACCAGGGCAATGGTTCCAAGACCTGCCGCTGTGCCAATGGCTCCACCCAAGCTCGCCAAAACCAGCGATTCAACGAGAAATTGCTGGAGAACATCGCCACTGCGGGCTCCGAGGGCTTTTCTCAGGCCGATTTCCTGGGTGCGTTCACTGACGGACACCAACATGATGTTCATGATTCCGATGCCGCCAACAAGCAAGGAAATTCCGCCGATCGCCGCAAGCATCAGCGTCAGGCCTCCTGTGATGGTGCCGACGATGCTCAAGGCATCTTTCTGAGACCGCACGGCAAAATCATCATCTCGAAGAATGTCGTGACGCTGCCTCAGCAAGTTGGTGATCTGGAATTTCGCAGCACTTGTACTGCTTTCATCATTGGCTTCGACACTGATGAAGCTCAGGCTGATGCCGTACGTGGGATCACGACCGGTTAGGCGCGTGACCATCGTGCTGATCGGGATGTAAGTGTTGCCGTCTTGGTTGCTGCCAAACACGGCTCCCTTTGGAGCCATCACCCCCACAACCTGAAAGGACTGGTTGCCGATCCGTAGTGGTTGCCCAACCACAGATCCAGTAGGAACGAGTTTTGCCGCAAGATCGGGACCGATCACGGCCACGTTCCTTGCCGCTTTGACATCCTCGGCATTGATGAATCTGCCCTTCGACACTTCGAAACTGCGAACCGGCAGGAATTCGGGCGTGATCCCTGAAATCGAGCTGGTTGAACTGCGCGCACCGAGCTGAACCACCTGGCTGCTCGAGATCTGTGGTGCGACACGCTTCACGCTGGGAACCTGCTCAGCGATCGCTTCAGCGTCCTCCAGCACAAGCGTTCTTGGGAAGGCGACCCCTCGTCGTCGTGTGTCGTTGTTTCCAGGAACGACGAACAGAACGTTGGCACCAAGGTTGCTCAACTGCTCTTCAGCCAATCCCTGGGCTCCGCGACCGACACCTACCAGCGTGATCACTGATGCGTTGCCGATCACAATCCCCACCATGGTGAGAAGACTGCGCAGCCGGTTTGTTCTGAGGGTGGTCAGAGCCATCCCCACCGTCTCCATCGGAGGCATTCGCCTGCTCATGTCATTCAGCCATGCTCTCGTCAGAGCATTGTGTCCAGCTTGCTGGCTGCATTGAGGCCCGTTCCCCGATGCACCAAACCATCGCGAACCTGCAAGGTGACCACTTCACCATGACGGAGATCGCGTGTGGCGTTGATGACGCCTGAGATGGTGGGAATTCCCAATCGCTCAGCGATGCCAGCTGCGTGAGAGGTGTCCGCTGGAGCTTCGGTCACGACTCCGGCAGCATGGCGGATGGCGTCCAGGTCTTCAGACGTGGTGTCCCGCATCACCAGGATCTCCCCAGGTTCGATCTTGCTCGAGTCCCCGGGACTGAGAGCGAGCCTCACCTTGCCACTGACGGTTCCGTTGCCGATTCCGCTGCCTCTAGCCAGAACCGCGCTGACGATTCCAACCTTGACCAGATCTGTTGAACCCGAAATGCCGGTGAGGGTCCCGGCGGTCTGGATCACAAGATCGCCCTCCTTGAGCAGACCCATGTCCTGAGCGGCACCCATCGCGACTGTGAACGTTCCGGAGGTGCTCTTCTGTTGTGGAACCAACAATGGCGTCACACCCCAGGCCAGCTGCAATTTGCGAGCCACATGCACTTCGCTCGTGATGGCCAGGATTGGAGCCGCAGGCCTGAACTTGCTCACGTTGTGGGCGGTGGCTCCACTTTTGGTGAGGGGCAGGATCGCTGATGCGTTGAGCTGGCTGGCGATCGTGCTCACAGCACTGCTGATGGCGTTGGGAATTGTGCTTTGGATGTGACTATCCATCGTGCGGCGTGGGTAGTCCTTTTCAATCCTGCAGGCAATGGTCGCCATGGTTTGAACCGCTTCAACCGGGAAATCCCCCACCGCGGTTTCGTTGGAAAGCATGACGGCATCGGTCCCGTCGAGGATGGCGTTGGCGACGTCGCTCACTTCGGCCCGCGTGGGTCGTGGACTTGAGGCCATCGAATCCAGCATTTGGGTTGCCGTGATGATCGGAATCCCAAGGCTGTTGGCTCGACGGATCAGCTCTTTCTGCAACAACGGAACTTCCTCAGCAGGCATTTCCACGCCCAGATCTCCCCGAGCCACCATCACGCCATCGCAGAGGGGCATGATCGCGTCGATCTGATCGATGGCCTCGAATTTCTCGATCTTGGCAACCACGGGCGTGCTGTGACCGTGATGGCGGATCAGCTCACGGATTTCCTGCATATCGGATGGATTGCGCACAAAGCTGAGGGCAACCCAATCGACCCCTTGTTTGAGTCCAAACTCCAGATCGACTCGGTCCTTCTCGGTGAGAGCTCGAACAGAGAGTTGAACGTCAGGAAAATTGACCCCTTTATTGTTGGACAGAACTCCTCCAACAGTCACGCTGCAATGAAGGGTCTGGTCTGACTGGTCAACCTTCTCCACCTTCATTTCGACGCGTCCGTCATCCAGAAGGATCCGACTGCCAGAGGTGACCTCCTCGGCAAGCTTGTCGTAGGTGACAGTGGCGATGGTCTTGTCGCAGCTCACCGGCCGTGAAGTGAGCGCGAAACGATCACCTTTGCCCAGGGTGATCGGTCCTTCTGCAAAGCGACCTAAACGGATCTTGGGACCCTGCAGGTCCTGAAGGATTCCGATGTGCTGGCCAAGCTCAGAGGAAACTTGGCGGATCGTGGCAATTCGAGTTGCATGCTCGCTGTGATCGCCATGGGAAAAGTTGAGACGGAAGGTCGTCGCACCGGCCAGCACAAGCTCCCGGATCCGTTCTGCGCTCTCCGTGGCAGGCCCAATGGTGGCCACGATCTTGGTTCTTCGGTTCTGATCGAACTGCGCCATGTCCGGACCGTAAAACCGTGCGGAAACTACCATCCAGGCATCTCGGAGGCCCTCTTAACAAGGGGGTGGTGCCATGGACCTCAACGCTTATCAACAAGCTGCACGACGTACGGCTGCATATCCGAATGTGGGCTCCAATCCCATTTACCCCACCCTTGGCCTCAGTGGAGAGGCGGGAGAAGTGGCCGATAAGGTCAAAAAGGTCCTACGTGATCGTGATGGTGACTTCGATCGTGAGGTTCGCGAAGCGATCAAACTCGAACTCGGAGATGTTCTCTGGTACGTCGCTCAGCTGGGTAGTGAGTTGGGATTCGATCTGGACGAGATTGCATCGGCCAATCTCGAGAAGCTCGAAAGCCGTGCATCAAGAGGTCGTATCTCCGGCAGCGGTGATCAGCGCTGAATCCGATGCCCCGTTATCGCTGCCCTTCCTGCTGCTGCGGCCCAGCAATCGTTCTTCATCCACCCAAAAAGGCTGTACCGATCTGTTCACGCTGCCGAACCCCACTAGAAAAGCAGCCCCTCGTCAAACCATTGCCACTCCTTGTGCTGGTGTCTGTGGGCACGGTGTTGGTGCTGTCCTCGTTCCCGATGCTCTTCAGCCCATCACCATCTCCGCCGGCGATTCCTGATCAACTGCAGGAGAAAGCGGTCTGAAGGTCTCACAGGACCACTCCATGCATGCGTTGATAAGCGGTTAAGCAATCAGTTCAGAGTTGATGTCGAACCCTTGAATATTCTTGATCATGCAATTGGCTTACTTGAACCATTGAATGTGTGATTGCTCTTTGGAGGGCTGATCCAAGAAATCGCAGGTGAAGCAATATCAATCTTACGAAGAATGTCGAATTCGACTCTGATTATTTTGCGGGAAATTAATGCCATTTCAAGATCCTTGCTGACACAAGTGTGGTTTCAGCAAAGCAGGTTTAGATGGATGTTGCCATTCTTAAACCCCTGAAAAGTGTTGATTTGATTGACGTTATGCCGTGTGGACTGACGTTGCACTAATCAAGATCCAGCCTCAAGATGAATAACTGGAGCACTCTCGTGTTCGCCGCTTCTATTTCATGCCCATTTCTGTTTTTGGCTTTCCAGGAGCCATAGCTATTGATGCTGCCATTGCGGAAAGTGTAGGTACCATTGTTCAGCATTGAAAGGTCTAAGACTTGACCTTCGTAGTATGGTGTTTTTAATTCAATCGAGTCGTCAAGCCATTTAACGGTGCAATCGTGTTGCCCGTAGTTAATGAAACATCGCCATCGTTCCGCTTTCGCTGGCGAATGCAATTGAAACAGGAGAATTGCCGTCAGCAGGCGTAGAATGTGGATCACTCGATAATTGTCGATTATTCAAAGAAAGGGATTTTGTTGTTTGCTTTTAGCAAGTATTTGCAAGACGATGATGTGGATGTTGCCCTTGAAGAGTTTCAAGGGCTTTTGAGAAGTCGTTCCTCGAGCATCAAATTGAACTGCATGAGTTGTTGATCACTAAGTTGCTGGCGGCTTTGCGCTCCCAGTTCCGTTTGAAGAAAGTCCCTGGCCTGCGCAGCAGACCACCCCATCGTTCGGATCATCTCGTCTCCCTGGCTGAGTAAGTCGCCGCGCCGAAGGGGGACAGATGCTGTTTCTGGACTTGCGCCTGGTTGCATCTCTCGCAGTTGCCTCAGGAAAGCAACCAGATCGCTGTAGCGGGTGAGCCGATGGCGACTGGCATGACCAAAGGCCCGCTCCAGATAAACCCGCTCACGATCCCGATCCCAGCCGATCCGCTGAACCTCAAGATCAATGGCCGCCAATTCCTCACTCCAGTCCTCTGGGTCGGTGGGTGCTTCCGACGGTGGGTCCGAGCTTGGATCTGCGGTAGAGGGAGGTTGTTCGGGGTCCATCCCTGAGGTCGGCTCTGGCGTGGACGGCTTTCCGGTTTTCTCCGTTGAAGCCGGTTTCACAGAAGTTCTTTTCACCGGACTTGTTTTCAGCGGCTGGCGGTTTATCTGCTCGTGTTTCAGCGGTTCAGTTCTGATCGCTTCAGCTGCAATCGATTCAGTTGTCTGCGGCGCTGCCATGGGGGGATCAGGAGAGATCCGACGCATCAATCGATCGAGTCCACGCTGCTCGGCCTCCTCGGATGTCTGGGCTTCTCCGAGAGCGCTTCCCAGCAGCTGGTTGTCCTGCCAGGCCTCGATCCGCACGATGCAGCGCAGCGTGTCCACATGACAAAGCTCGGCGCGGATCTGCATGGCCTTGTCGAAGCTCTGCACTTTCTAGGCTGCCGTCATGGATTTCACGACTCTGCCGTCAATCAGTGACTGGTTTGACGGAGTTGACCAATGGCGGGAGGTTCTAGCCTTGCTGCCCGTGCTTGTCGTTCTGGAGCTCGTGCTCTCCGCAGACAATGCTGTGGCTCTTGCCGCCATTGCGCGACGTTGTCGCGGACAGGATCGCGAGCGCTTAGCTCTCAACATTGGCATCGCTCTGGCACTGGTTCTGCGGATCGGGTTGATCCTTGTGGCGCAGTGGGTGCTCCAGAACCCTGTGGTGCAACTGCTCGCGGCGACATACCTGCTCTGGTTGTTTCTCGACCATCTGCGATCAATGTCAGCCAATCAGGAAGCCGCTGATGAGGCTTCCACGCTGGAATCTGCTCCCGCATCGTTGGCTCGTGTGGTCCTTGTTTTGGCGTTCACCGATCTGGCCTTTTCGATCGATAGTGTTGCAGCGGCCGTTGCCATCAGTGATCAGTTTCTTTTGGTGATCACCGGTGCCGTGATCGGGATTGTGGCGCTTCGGTTTACGTCTGCGCTTTTTATTCGCTGGATCGAGATGTATCCCAGGCTGGAAACCGCTGGTTTTCTGGCGGTGGGCTTCGTATCCCTGAGATTGTTCATCCATGTTCTGCGGCCAGCACTTCATCAGCCGGATTGGTTCACGCTCGTGGTGGTAACGGCACTGTTCAGCTGGGGACTCTCTCGGCGTCAGCTGATCTCTGCGCCAGGTTCCGACCATGTTGGTTGAGCTTCGCCAGGCGGACAGCGAGGTGTTGCTTGATCGCGTTGAGATGGATGACCCACCGCAGCCGGGTCGCTGGTTCTCGCTTGATCAGACGTCCTATCTCGTTCTGCAGCGGCGGCATCGCTATCGACTCCATAACGGTCGCTACGAGATCGGCTCCATTGCGTTGATGGTGAAGCCACAGCAGCGCCCTGACGATGCTGTGGCCTGGCGACATGGGTTTGTGATCGGGGATGCGGAGTGCCGATTCAATGCCCGCAGTCCACTGTTGCGATGTGCCGTGTGGCCTGATGGTCCCTGCGATCGCTGCACCCATCGAGAGCCGCGATGACGACCAAAGGCCCTTGGTTAACCGGCACGGTGATTTCGGGCCATGGCGTGGCCTCCGGCCGATCTGTCGATTCCCCTTACCCAGCCGGCACGATTGCACTGCAAACGCCTCACTTTGCAGCCAGGGGAATTGATCTGAGTGATTGCTGGCCCGGAACAATCAATCTCAATTTTGCTCCTTGCAGCGTCAGGCTTCGGCAGCCTGATCACTGCATTTCAGACCTTTTCTGGACAGAGCATCATCCGCCGGAAACGTTTTCCTTCTGGCGAATTGAGCTGCGTGTGACGGGTGAATTGCCCGTACGAGGTTGGATCTATCGACCGCATCCGGAAACCAAGCAACGCCACTGGCAACCGGAATCCATGCTCGAGCTACTGGCGCCTTCGGTGCCAGGTGTGGTCTCCGGAGGGTCTGTCTCCATCCACGATCCAGAGGATCGCATTCGCTTGATCGACTCGGGGCGACTTCGCGCAAGACTTCTGGAAAGTCTCAAGTTCCGCGTTCTCGCTTCTCAAGAGCTTTTTTTTCAGGAGACAGCGAGTGATCAACGGCGTGAATGGTTGCGTCGTTTTCAACCTGATGCTCTGGATCTTGAAGATCATGATCTCGATCACATCTGGGAACAGGCGAGGCGGCTTTACACGGAGTGTTGAAGAGAAAGTTTCAAATTAACCACGTTATTATTGTTTGAGGCAAATCGGTTCAGGTGAGGTTTATTCCTTCCTTTCTCACATTGTTCATCACCTCTTCGATTGCAGTGTGCCCGCTGCGATCGGAGACCAATTTGATTGATCAAGATCAACACACTCAACTCGATCATCAAGTTCAAGGACTTCAAGGCGATCAAGACGTTACAGAGTCTCTAGGCGTTAGAGAGGTTCAAGAAGATGATCAAGCACAACAAGATCAAAATCCGGTACTGAATACGATTCGAGTCCCCTTCGAATGGAATGCTGTTCCTGATACCCAGTGGGCCCCTAACTCGCTTGATCCCAGTGCCCGCTATGACAGGACTTTGTTTGACTTCAAAGTCAAACCTGTGATTCCTTTTAAGCTCAATGATCACTGGAGCATTCTGACCTATACGGTTTTTCGATTTGTCTCTGTTCCCTGGGCTGAACCTGTGCCTGCATTGTCAGAAGAGAGTATTCCTTATCTAGATTGGAAAGAACGTCGTGAAACCGGACTTTCCACAATTAATCCGACGGCGATTTTTGTTCCCAATATCAGTCCTAACTGGACAGTCGGTCTTGGACCATCGCTTGTGGCACCGGTGAGTTCTTTCCCAGGGAGTACAGAAAAATGGCTTGCTGGCCCTGCTCTCTTTGCTCTCTATCGCAAGAACGCTTCATTGGTTGGAGCGCGCCTGCACAACCTGTGGTCTTTTGCTGGAAATCCGGACATGGACGATGTCAATTTAATGATATTGAGACCGATTGTTCAGCTTCCGATCAGCGACGACTGGTTCCTGATTTCATCCCCGATCATCACAACGGATTGGACGCATCCGACCGGGAAGGGTTGGACTTTACCGATCGGTTGAGGGATCGGACGACGTATTTCGATGGGGCAACAGCAACTTCAAAATTCATTGCAGGGTTACTACAATGGTATGAAGCCAGAGGTGGACGGTGATGAATTACTGGGCGATTGGACTGTGCGGACAGAAGTTATATTTTTGGTGCCAAAGTGAAGATCATCGCAAACGATTGTTCAACCCAGCGTCATCCCGTCTGAAGCCTGAAGTTGTTGAAGCATGGTTGAACCTTCACTGGTTCCTTTCCCTTCCAACTGGGCCGACCGGATCAAGAGGGGACAGCCTGTGGTACTCACGACAAGACCGATATTTTGTTCACAGCTCAGCACCGTCCCCGCTGGATGCCCAGCGGTAGGCCAGCGTCCGATGAGCGCCTGGGCCTCTGTTGAGAGCTGATCGCGTAGGCGATGAATCAGCGGTTCGGTGTTGCGCAGCTTGAGACGTTTTCCCTGCCAATGGGTGTAGGTATTTGGATAAAGCGCCATGACCTGGCGATGCAGATCAAGGGCTGAACGCCTCCAATCGACAAGGAAATCCTCCTTCTTCAGCATCCTCGCGTAACTCGCCGTTCCGCTTTTCTCATCCTGTTTGGTGACGCCAAGTCGGCTGAGACGATCCGATTCGGGACCCGGACCAACAGCAGCGATGCGACCCATCGCCTTCACCATCAGCTCACCGGTGAGTTGGCTGAGTTTTTGAGATAGTTGCTCGGCGTTGTCGCTCAACCCGATGGCTAAAGGCTGCTCAATCAGCACGGGGCCAGTATCAAGACCTTCTTCCATGGCCATGATGCCCACTCCTGTTTTGCTGTCTCCTTCCAGCAGACTCCACTGAATCGGTCCAGCGCCTCTCCATCTCGGCAAAAGAGAGCCATGGCCGTTCCAGCATCCAAGAGGTGGCTGTTGAAGGACAGACTTCGGGAGAATCTGGCCAAAGGCAACCACAACAGAGACATCAGCATTCAATTGTTTAAGGGTTTGCTGGACCTCAATGTCCTTGCGGATGCGCTCAGGTGTGAAAACGGGACAGCCAAGATCCAGTGCCCTTGCTTTCACTGGTGATGGGATGAGCTGTTTCCCCCGTCCGCGGCGACGATCGGGTTGCGTCACCACGCCGACGATGGTGTGTCCTGATTCGATCAACGCCTCCAAGGTTGGGACGGCGTAGTCCGGTGTGCCCCAGAACAAAATCTTCATCTGACAAAATCCATGTCAAGGGATGTGGTCATGACTGCTTGAGAAGCCCTATTCCCGCATGTTTCCAGGGCATCCGAATCGATCCATAACGGCGACCGATGTCCATCGCTTTCAGATAGAGGCTGCCGCTGCGCTCCCGAAACCAGGGCCAACTCAGCACATCAAGTCCGCCGAACGGCAGGAAAGGGTTACGACGAAGAGAGGCGTAGACCTCCACCCGGGTCGTTTGAATCTTGGTTGCTGTTCGGCAGTGATAACCGTGGGTGTCGGCGATCACAAGTGTGTTGCCCGGTACCGCAAACCGGTGAGGCAGAGGCAACCCCATGGCCTTCAGATCAGCGTTGTGTGCACGGAAGGATCCCCTCGCGTGATATTTGATCGGTGAGTCCGCGGCAGTGAGGCTCTGACTTTTTTCCCAGGCAAGACGATCGCAAGACAAGCGATGGGAACCTGGCACGTAGGCAAGTGGCCCGGCATCGTCCTGAACATCCTCCAGAAACAGCCAGGCCTTGGCGGTGGAGTGAAAGGTGTCGGAATGGACGGTGGACTGGGGGTCCGGTTGCTCGCCCGAGGCCCCCGAAAAAATGGCCTGAAGTGAGAACACTGGTTCAGCCAGCGTTCCAGCGACATAACGGATCAGATCTTTGACGTCTTGTCGATGAATCAGGTCGAACAATGCACGGTGAGAGTGTTGAAGTTGAACCCCATCCAGGAAGACGCGTCTGGTGGTGGTTCTCCCCTGCGTCATGTCGTAACGGCTCCAGGGTTGATTCAGCACCTCTTTTTGGAGAGTCCTGAACTCAGAGGCGGGCAGAAAGTTTTCGATGCAGATGAATCCGTTCTGCTCGAACTCACTGCGAAGTGCAGCGGGGATTCGTCTGCTGATCAGCCGACGCCGCCCCGCCGCGAGTTTGGCGGCAAGTTTCAGACGCATGACATGCAACCCGTGCTTGTTCAGCCAGCGGCTGCCCAGAACTGGATTGTCTCGAAAGGACTTTGCACCAGTGAACACAGCCAGGGCCGCCAGCGGCAGGCCCAGCAGATCACGTCCAGACATGACTTCAGGCTTCGCCGGTGATTGATAGCCCGTCAACCCAAACGTGGGGACACACACCTCGGGTTGTGACCTCGGCATGGGACTCGAGATGAACGATGTTGTTCAGCACGTGTCTGATGTCGCCAGCCACTGTGGCAGCTTCAACGGAGATGAATTCACCGCCCTTCACGAGCCAGCCGTCGAAGGGGAGTGAAAAGGACCCCTGGCTGGCTTTGACGCCGGCATGAAGTGCACTGAGATCTTCGATCAGAATGAAGGGTTGGGACTCACTGCGGTGATCCAGTGTGAGACCACTGTCCTGGCCTTCAGTCGAGCTCACCACGAACCAGTCAGGCCCCACAGAAACCTTGGCACCAAGACCGGCATGCCCGGTTGGTTGCACACCGAAGGCTCGGGCAGTGGCTTCCGAGTGCAGAAAGCTCTTCAATACCCCACCTTCGATCAGGCTGAGTCGCTGCGTTGGAGTTCCTTCGCCATCAAAGGGTGCTGCTCCGATGTTGTCGGGGTGAAGACCATCGTCGTGCAAGGACAGAAAAGGAACAGCGATGTTGCTGCCCAGGTCGTCGCGTTGACTAAGACTCACACCATCGAGAACAGCGCGAGCATTCAGCATGCTGCTGAATGCACCCATCAAGGACAGAAACGCCTCGGGTGTGAAACAGATGCGGTAGGTCCCGGTTTCAATCGGTTGGTAGGCGAGATGACTGATCGTGCGATCTGCGGCTTCCTTGATGCATCCCTCGATGTCGAGGTCATCACTGCCCAATGCCAGTCGAACCGCTCCGGAACTGCGTGGCTTACGGCCTGCTTCTTCAGCCCGCGCATAGAGATACAAACTCGCTTGCGTCCTCTCCATCTGACGCAGAGCCCCTTCACTGTTGAGATACAGACTCTGTGACAAGGATTCGGCCAGACCGTTGTAGGGAACTGTCTGGATGGCTGCATGCCTGCTTAAAAGTTCCGCCTCTGCGTGTCGAAGTTTGTCCAGGAGCGGCAGGATGCCTCGTCGTTGCTTGAGAGGACGATCCAGTTCCGGCAATGCAGCTGTCGCCAGGGGAGAAAAGGCAGGAACGTCGTCGGGATTGCCGAGGCGGCTGGCTTGCTGAGCGCCAAGCAGAGCCTGTTCCAGCCCGTCGGGGCTGAGATCGGTCGTACTTGTGATGCCGATCAGTCCGTCCTGATTCCAAACGCGCACTGTGATGGAGCTGCGCTGAGCAGCCTTGAGCTGCTTGGCTTCGCCGCGGTCGACCTGTACAGAACAATCTTCGCTGCAGGCAGCACCGAGATCCCACTGACGGATTCCGGCTTGGGTGGCCAAACGGTGGAGTTGATCCTGGAGTGCACCTGCGTTCAGTTGATTGCTGGGCGACTGGTTGTTGGATGTCATCGTCAGCGTCCTCCCACCGTGATCGAGTCAACCTTGATGTGAGGCTGTCCGACGGTGACAAAAACGCTGCCGCTCACTGAGCCACAGAACCCTGCAGCCAGCTCGAGATCGTTGGCACACATCGAGATGCGTGGCATCACCTCCTTGGCATCCCCGATCAAGGTGGCTCCCTTGACCGGTTTGGTGAGGCTGCCGTTTTCGATCAGATAGCCCTCCTCCACCGCAAAATTGAACTGTCCAGTTGGGCCGACGCTTCCACCGCCCATGGACTTGCAGTACAAGCCACGATCCACCGATGCGATGAGCTCCTCTGGTGAATGGGGACCAGCGTCGATGAAGGTATTGCGCATCCGACTGGCCGCTGCGAAGGCATGGCTTTGGCGACGGCCACTGCCTGTGCGTTGATGACCAGTTCGCAATTCGCCGGCGCGATCGCTGATGAAACGTTGCAGGATCCCGTCCTTGATCAGCACAGTCCGTTGCGGAGCCATCCCTTCATCGTCCATGGACATGGATCCGAAGGCCCCACCACTGAGACCTTCATCGATTGCTGTGACGGCGGAGTGAGCGATCTGCGTTCCAACGCTTTCGGCAAAGGGCGTCGTGCCACGTTCAATCTGCGTCGTTTCCAACAGATGTCCGCAGGCTTCATGGAAGATGACTCCACCGAAACGATTGGCGAGAACAGCCGGCATCTGGCCGGCATCCACGTACTCCGCACGCAACATCGTTCCAGCGCTTTCACAGACTTCAGCTGCGCTCGATTCGCAATCCCAGTTGTTGAGATCGTCAGGTCGATCGGTGCTGCCGTAGCGACGACCGACACTCGAACGGTGATCACCGTCCGCTGCAAGAACGGAAAGACCGGTGGACTGGTGCAGGCGAATATCGCGGGCGAAGGTTCCGTCTGAGGCGGCCACCAGAACCTCCTGCCAGTCGCGTGAATAGCTGCCCCGACGCACCTGAAGATGTTGTCCGAGCCGCTGAAGGTGAACCGTGCCCTGCAGGAGCCTGCCGCTGGCGGAATTCAGGTCCGGACAACGGGCCAACCAGTCCTGCTTGGTGATGGCGTGATCCGTCAGATCATTCAATCCCTGAAAAGAAGAAACAGGGTTTGCTGACCCGGCCACAAGGCCAAGCATGGCAAGCGCCTGATCGAGGGATCTGGTCAATCCATCACGACTGAGATCATTTGTGCTGACGAATCCGTCGCGTCCGTTCAGGAAAACGCGTAACCCTGCTCCCCGAGAAAAGGCGGGGTTGACACTTGTGATCGTGTCTTGCTCAGCAAGAAGGCCGAGATGGTCGGTCTTCTCGAGAAAAACCTCTACCAGATCGGCACCAGCAGTGGTTCCGCGATGAAGAAGATCCTGCAGGAGATCCTTCCAACCGGACGAAAACGAAGCAGTCAAGAAAACTTAGGGGGGTAATGAATTCAGCGCACAGCTGGCTGGAAGCGCTCGCTCGGGATCGGAGACATCAGGAAGAGTTTCGCCATCAAGGACACGTTTCCGAGCCAGTGGGGCAGCTTCTTGATCACCCGTAGAGGGGCGGGTGCATCACTTGCATCAGCGGCATCGAGTGCGGCGTTATTGCTGACAAGACCTTCGAGGCGCTCCCAGAACTTCTCGTTACGAACATCGAGCACAACGGGGAACACCCGGGCCGACGTTTCATTGGTTTTATCGATCACCATGCGGTCGTAGTCACGGGCATCGAGGCCCAGGGACTCGTAAAACTCTTTTCTTGCAACATCGCGCACGTACATCGTGGCGAACACTGCCAGAAGGAAGAATCGGCACCAAAGTTTGGCGATTGGTCCACGAACAGTGTCCGGCTGTGCCTTCATCAAGGCATCGAAAAAATCTCCGTGGCGGTTTTCGTCCTGACACCAATTTTCGAAGAAATTGAAAATTGGGAAAATCTTGCTGTCGGGATTGTTTTCCAGATGACGATAAATAGCGATGTACCGCCAGTAGCCAATCTTTTCTGAAAGGTATGTGGCGTAGAAGATGAATTTTGGTTTGAAGAATGTGTACTTCTTATTTGCTGTGAGGAAGCCCAGGTCGAGCTGAACCCCAAAATCACTCATTGATTTGTTGAGAAATCCAGCATGGCGGGCTTCATCCCTCGCCATGTGGGCAAAGCATTCAGCCAGCAATGGATTCTTCTGTTTGATGCGACGGCTTAGTTCCTTGTAGAGCAGAAAACCGGAGAATTCGGACGTACAGCTCTGCTCCAGAAACTCGATGAACACCTGGCGGGTTTCAGGGTCGAGTTTGTCAGCGGCACCCTCAAATTCCTCGTTCCGGACGAAGTGGTGACGGTTGTAGTCCTTACGGAATTCTTCGCAGATCGCCTCGAGTTCAGCCTTGTTCGGTCGGAGATCCATCGAGGCCATCGCCTCGAAATCCGTGGTGTAGAAACGGGGCGTCAGGATTGTGTCCCTGGCCGGATCTTTGGTGGCAACTGCGTTGCCTTCGGCCTGCTCGGCAACGGCGGTGGGAGGGACCATCAGCTCCTGTCTCGCGGTGTCATCCAATGTAGAGGGCACACGCCAGATCCTGATGGTTCAGTTACCTCCGAGCCATTTCTGCCCATTGAGGCGTTGCATCAGGCGGGATACCAGAAGCGCCAACGACATTCGTTTTTCATCAATCAGAAAGGACTCCAGCAAGGTGGGGTCGCTGCCGGGATCCGCGAGCGTGATCGTTTTGGTACTGGAGATGTCGTTCTTACCGAAACAAAGCCAGAAACGTCGACCGCCGGGCAGTTCCCCCACAACCATTGGACAGGTACCTCCAACAACCGGTCGATCTCCATCAACCAGCTCCAGCCTTTCAGGAACAAGGTCGTAGCGTTTCAGCTGGGATGAGATTGCAGGCAGGAATTCCTCTGCCATGAACAGCTCAAAGGGTTTGTCCTCAGGCTTTGGGGGTTTCGCTTTCGGCTTGGGCTTGGCCTCAACCTCCGGCGTCGCCTGCTTTGGGGCCTCGGCAGGGGTTTCGCTCACCGTTCACTGTTGACTGACTGAACTGTAAGCAGACCGGATGCCCACTCACCAGTCTTGATCGGGATCCCTCGACCAGTCATCTGTATCCCGATTTCTTTCCTGCATCTGTTGCCTTGCAGCTGGGCTTTGAACCTCAGGAGCAGGTTTTACGGGTTCTGTGTCGGACGTTCTCGGCCGTTGAATCACGCGATAAGGAACTGCCACGGTGGGAGCCGGATCACGGATGTCACGTTCGGGCATCACAGGCGCTGCAACGGCTTCCATGGGTTCAAACCCCTCTGGCTCGGCAGCAGCAGCACGCCCCATCGGCTGGTGGAGCGTGCGACGCAGTGGGGCACGACCGGGAACCAGCAACAGAGCGGCCATTCCACTGAGAGAGGCTCCCGTTGCGGCGGCAATGGCAGTCCAGGCGCCAAGGGGTAGCGGCGGTGATCGCCAGATCAGGACCTGCAGCTGCGTTGTTCCGGTCCGATTCATGGCCGACACCACGAGAACGGCAACAACAGGCAACAGGCAGGGAAGCAGGAGAACCCGCCGGATCAGCATCATTGACGTGGTCCCTGCCAGCGGTCCAGCGGAGCTAGATCCTCGTCGATTCCATCGAACAGACGGATCACCAGAAAATCGACCATTTCAGCAAGGGTGGTTGGCCTTGTATACCAAGCCGGAATCGGCGCAGCGATCCGTGCTCCTGCCTCAGCCAGTGCCGTGAGATTGCGAAGGTGGATGAGATTGAACGGCATCTCCCTCGGGACGATCAGCAGTGGGCGTGACTCCTTGAGATGCACATCCGCGCAACGTTCAATCAGATCGGAGGCCACCCCGGCACTGATTCGCCCAACCGTGCCCATGCTGCAGGGAAGAATCACCATCGCTTTTGAGCGGAAACTGCCGCTGGCAATCGCTGCGCTCTGATCGTTCCATCGATGGCAGATCAACTCGCCAGTTGAAACATCAAGATGATCCCTCCAGAAGACTTGTTGCTTCTCAGGATCGACAGGAATCGACAGGCCCTGCTCGGCTCTGAAAACGTCGTGGGCTCCGCGACTCAGAACCAGATGGATGCGGCGTCCCCGCTGGAGCAGCAACTGCAAGGCGCGCTCAGCAAGAGGCTGAGCAGAGGCACCGGTCACCCCAAGCACGTAGGGCAGCATCGTTACGTCTCGCTGAGGGTGATCGGGACCAGAGGGTCTTGTTCGGAAGGGGTTTCGACAACAGGCTCAGAAGCCACCTCAAGGTCGATCTGGTTCCTGAGAACATCCACTTTGATCACCTTCACGCGAACGGAATCCCCCAGCTGATAGGTGCGTCTGCTCTTGCGGCCCACCAACCTGCTTTGTCTGGACCGGTATTCGTACCAGTCGTCGTTCAGTGAGCTGACATGAACCAGTCCTTCAACGGCCGTGGGCCCAACCTCGACGAAAAATCCATAGCTCTGAACACCACTGATCTGTCCATCGAGATCCTTGTTCAACATCGGTTCGGCCGTTCTGGCCTGAACCATGGCGACAAGATCCCTTTCCAGCTCGATGATCTGGCGTCGCCTGCCGTTCAATTTCTGGATCAGGCGATCAGAACAAAGTTGCTGAAGCTTTTCCTCGATCGATCCGGTGAACAACGGCCACGACAACTGCTCGGCACAGTCGCGGTTGCCCAGTGTGAGGCGTTGTTTGTGTCTGACGGTTGGCCTGTCCTTCCCATCGCTGAGAAGGGTCACGATGACCTGTTGGTTGGCCAGATCGACATAGTTGATGGCTGGGCAGCACCAGGGCACTGCAGGGGCTGGGGTTGACGGAGCGGCAGCTGGTTCCTTGTCGGACACACTCGAGGTCGTATCGATCCCGTCCTGAGCCTCCTCCCCAGCATTGAGTGGTCCGAAGAATCCGTCCTGTAAGGCGTGACTGAGTTGCTGCTCCAGCACCCGTCGTTGTGGGGCGCTTTCAAATAACGCCATCAATTCCGATGCCGATGGACTTCCCTCATCGTTCAGTTCCAGGGGAAGTTCCAGGGCTACTGCCGTTTTGGCGACATCGGTCAGCACGCCATCGTCGGCTTGACCACTGTGCAGCTGAATACCTGGCAAGTGCAAGGCTGTGGCGTGAAGACCCCAGGCACGATTGGCGGCTCTCAGCAGGGGCTGAAGCAAGGACTGGGGGTCTGTTGAATCAAGTGCATCAAACCAGCGATGACGCAGCCCGGTGGGATCGGCCCAGATCAAATCCCCCAGAGCATCGATCTCCGGAGCATGCAGGTCGAGCTGAATCGCACCTTGGCGCTGTTCGTTCTCAAGGAGACAGCGGGCGCAGAAGAGCAACGTCTCCAGTTGCCCGAGTTGATCTTTGATCTCCTTTAAGGCCGCAGGGATGGTGCGTGCCCTTGGTTTGCGT